>JALOPX010000049.1 GCA_025453655.1 Candidatus Krumholzibacteriia bacterium | reverse complement strand
CGGCCAGGGCGGGGGATCTTTTCCCCACCTGGCCGGCAGTCAGTATTACGGCTACGCTTATAAGAAGTTTTATCGCGGTCTGCATATCCTGAACCGCTTTTCTTCCGGCGCGTCCGGAAAGTTCAGGCCAGGAACTCGTCGGGGACCTGCCCCAGCCTCGCGATGTCGCCGATCCTGCTTTTCACGTCGAAGCCCATCGTGCACTTTACGCTGCACGCGCCGCAGTCGGCGCACGGAATGCCCTCGGCAAGGGCCGGCCTGATCGTATCCTTGGCCTTCGCGAGGTTGCGGTACCCGTACGCGTACATGTAGCTTCTCATGATCCCGGGAACGTCCACGCGGCTGGGGCACTGGTCGACGCACCTTCGGCACTGCGAGCAGTAGAGCCCCTCGAATCCCCTCAGCATCCCGAGCTGGAGATCCTTCATTTCCTCGGCCGTCAGGGCGAGGTCCTCCATCACCGAGATGTCGTCGTTCATCTGTTCCAGGGTCGTGAATCCCGGTATCGCCGTGTGTATGTTCTCGTTCGAGAGGGCCCACTTCAGAGCGGCCTTCATGTTGATCTGATTCTTGCGCTCCTTGTCCCAGTAAACCCCCGCCTGCGTCTTCATCGCGACGATCCCGATGCCGGCCTTCGCCGCCCTCTCGATCGCGGCCCGGACCTCGGCGAGGTGGGGCTGGCGGAAATTGTAGGATGTCAGAACGACGTCGAGAATTTTGCTCTCTACGACGGCGTCGATCACCTCGGGCTCGTTCGTGTGAACCGACGCCCCGATGAACCTCGCCTTCCCCTCCTTCTTCAGTCTATCGAGGGCCGTCAGGACCGGTTCGAAAAGCACCGCCTCCCTCTTCGAGACCGCGTGCATCTCGAGGATGTCGACGTAATCGAGGCCGAGCCGCTTAAGGCTTCCCTCGAAGACCGAGATGAACCCATCGGCCGTGACGTTGCTCCTGAAGAGCCCCGTTTTCTGGTCCATCGGCTGGTAGACCTTGGTCGTGATTACGAAGGAATCCCTGGGCTTCCCTTTGACAACCTCGCCGATCATCGTCTCGTGCTGGCCGCGCCCGTAACTTTCCGCCGTGTCGAAGTGGGTCAGCCCGGCGTCAAGGGCCGCCTTGAAGATGACCGGATCCTGCGCCTGCGCCCCGATGCTCACAATCGGCATCCTCAGGCCCGTCCTCCCGAGGGTGCGGTGGATGAATTTCCTCTCGGGAGCCTTTGCCGCCCCCGCGCTGTCCGCCGCCGCGGCCTTCTCCTGCGCCGACAGAATCGACGGCGCGAGCGCCGCTCCCGCGAGCCCCGCGATCCCCATGCGAAGGAACTCGCGCCTTCCCGTCTTCATATCCCTGTCGCTCATTCCAGTCCTCCGTGGATTGTTATTTCACTCATCACGATCGGGCAGCCGTCGAGGCGTCATCCTCCGACCCTGATGAACTCCTTCTTCCTGTATCCCTCCGGTATATCATAGATCCCGGGGGGAGGATCCTTCTCCGCGATCTCCACGACCTCGGATGATGCCTTGATCGCCTGCCCTTCTGAATACGTGACGCTCTCCGTCATCAGCTCCCATCCGCCCATCCCCCGCAGGGCCGCGACGAGCTCTTCGCTGAAGTTGTTCATCCTCCACACCACGTCATAATAGGTCTCGAGAGCCTTGCCGTCCGCCGGCAGATCCTTCGTGACCCACGTCGTGCGCTCGGTCTCGTCGAATCTCGATTCGAGGTAATTGATCCAGGAATGCACCATCCATCCCTCGCACTCCCTGCCGCCGATCATTTTCGTCCCCTCGAGCCTCGTCACCTCTCCCGTCACCTGGAACATCGCGGCGCGCGGCCTCACCTCTTCCGGGAGGATCACGCTCAGGGAGAAGGGGAGCGTCGTCTCCACGTAGGCCGTATCGGCCTTCTCGACGACGATGACCCTGCCCGCCGTCAAGTCTATGATATAGCGCCTGCCCTTGTCGATTGAGGCGATCCGGCCGCCGCCGATCCATATCTCGCTCTCCGAGTCGACCGCCGGATCGACCGTTCCATGATGATAACTCGCGTCGGTGTGTTCCCTGACCCTCATCCACGTGTCGGCCCTCGAAGCGGCCGGCGCGAAGACGAGGCACAGGATGAAAAGAGTGAGCCTTCTCATAAGCCTCCTGTCATCCGGGTCCCGCCGCGGCATGGCGGCGATCCCGGACCGTCCAAGACCCGGGTGAATGCGACCACGCGGCAAGTATCCTCCGGCCGGGGCGCGCGGGTCAACCGAAATCCCGGCGACGGCATCGGCGCTTCGACCCTCCGTCATGCCGGCCGATGCTTGAATTCACCATGATTATAATCACCGGGGCGGAAATCGTTCCCTCGAAAGGCCGTTTCCGGCTCGCCGCGCCTACCTGCCCTCGACGGACAGCAGCGGTGTCTTCCTTTTCAGCGTGCGAAGAACGACGTAGACGGCGAGGCCTGCGGCGAATCCCGCCTTCCAGAAGGGGCCCGGCGCGGGGCCGCTCCCGGCGGCGGCGTTGAGAAGGATGTCGACGAAGGTGAAGGAGCAGACCATCGAGAAGAACCCCGAGTACTCCTTTTGCAGGACGCTCCTCGCGGAGAAGGGGAGCCGGGGTTTTTCCCATTTTCGGAAGGACGGGATGAAGGCCGGGGTCTTTCGGGCCCACTCCTCAAAATCCTCCCCGAACCTCGCGCGGAGAAACTCCTCCTCCGCGAACATTATCCTCTCGTAATAAACGACGAAGGCAAGGACGGTGACGAGGACGATCCACCAGATCCCGCCGTAGAGCGAGACGCCGAGCCACATCAGGAAATTGCCGAGGTAGAGCGGGTGCCTGACCGCCGAGTATATCCCAGTCGAGTTGAGAACCTCCGCCACCTGTCCTTCCGTGTTTCTCCCCGCCGTCCCGGCCGGCGAGTATCCGATCGTGAATATCCTCACCGCGAGGCCGAGCGCCGCCACGGCAAGTCCGGCGACGAGGCGGGCCGCGCCCGCGGGGCCGGCGCCCGCCGGGCCGCCGCGCAATATCCCCGCCGCGAAGACGGCGGCGAGAAGCAACGGCAGGTAACTCCTGCGCTTGAAAAGCCAGCCGCCGCTTCTTATGAATTCCTCTTTGAGGGGCAACTCGAATCTCCCCGCTTCAAACCGCCAGTATCGACACCCGCGGCGCCGGCCGCGACCTGTTCAGAGGCTTTTCCCCGGCGATGAAATCAATGTCCCCCTCCGCCCGCCATCGCGCACGCGTGGGGCAGGAGCGGCACGAGCAGCTTCGCGCAGAACGAGGCCCCGCGGACGGAGCCGGGAAGGTTTATTATGATGGTCTTTCCCTTCATCCCCGCCCTTCCGCGCGACACGGCCGCGTTGACCGTCTCGCGGAGCGATTCGGCGCGAAGATACTCCGCGATTCCCGGAATCTCCCTGTCGCAGAACCGCGCCGTCGCCTCGGGGGTGACGTCCCTCGGCCCCAGCCCCGTGCCCCCCGTCGTCAGGATTACGTCCTTGTCGGGATTATCCCCGAACGACGAGAGTATCGCCTCCGCCTCGTCGGGTACGATCGCCCTCGAGACAGACGCGCCGGGAATGCCGTCCGCGATTATCTTTTCAAGCGCGGGCCCCGAGAGATCCTCGTATTCGCCCCTCGAAGCCCTGTCAGATATCGTAAGAACCAGTACTTTCATCTTCGATCGTCCCCCCGGTTATGACCTTCGTGAAGATCCCCCTCGCCGGCATGACGCATTCTCCCACCTGCCGGAGTATCGCGCAACCGTGATGGCACTCCTTGCCGATCTGCGTTACCTCGAGAACGACCTCTCCTATCTTCAGCCTCGCGCCGATGGGAAGGGAGGGGAGGTCCACCCCGCGCGTCGTGATGTTCTCGGCGAAATCCCCGGGGGAGACGTCGGCCCCCCTGCCGCGCATGTATTCGATGTCCTCCACGGCGAGAAGGGAGACCTGCCTGTGCCAGTCGCCGGCGTGGGCGTCCCCCTCCATCCCGTACCCGGCCCTCAGTGTCGCCCTCCCGGCGGGCTTCTTCATCTCGCCCTTCCCCGCCGAGATGTTTACCGATACGACGGCGAACTCTTTTTCCATCTCAGATCCTTTCCTTCGTCTTGCCGACGAGGCGGATCTCGCCGATCGTCATCTTTTTGTCGACCGCCTTGCACATGTCGTAGATCGTGAGCGCCGCCGCCGAGACCGCCGTCAGGGCCTCCATCTCGACGCCGGTTCTGGCGATCGTGACGACGACGGCCTCGATGTCTATCCTGTTTTCCCCCACCTTGAAGCCGACCGTTATGTTGTCTATCGGAAGGGGATGGCAGAGCGGGATCAGCTCGGGCGTTTTCTTGGCGGCCATTATCCCCGCGACGCGCGCGCAGGCGAGCGGGTCGCCTTTCTTCAAAAGCCCTTCCTTCATCATCGCGACCGTGCCGGCGGCGAGGAAGACGGTTCCGGCCGCGGTCGCCGTTCTTTTGACGGGCTCCTTGCCGGAAACGTCGACCATCCTCACCTCCCCCGAAGAATCGATATGCGAAAATTCCATCTCCATCTCAACCTCCGATCTGGTACATCGACCTGTTGCTGCACGAGGTCCCTTCGAGCGGTTTTGCCGAAAGGGCTTCAAGGATGCTTTTTTCGATATTGCCCATGTCGACCTTTATCTCCCTGTCGCTGAAGAGGCACGGCTTCAGGCAGCCGTCCGCCGTGAGCCTCAGCCTGTTGCAGCGCGCGCACGGAGGAGGCCTGTCGAAAACACCGGCCCCGCCCCGGTCTTCCCTGCCGAAGAGCGAGAAGTGCCTGATCGTCTGAAGGGCCAGCCCCTTTTCGGCGCAGAAGCCGCGCATCAGGTCGATCTCCTCCGCAGTAGTGCCGTCGAACACGACCATGTTGATCTTGACCGGCTCAAGGCCCGCCTTCACTGCGGCCTCTATGCCGCGCATCACGTCGGCCAGTTCGCCGCAGCGCGTGATCTCCCGGAACCTCGCCGGGTCGAGGGTGTCGAGCGAGATGTTGATCCGGCCGAGCCCCGCCGCGGCGAGCCCGAAGGCGGTCTTCTCGTCGAGCAGGGCGGCGTTCGTCGTCATCGTTATCTCGCTGAACCTTCCCGTTTCCGAAAGCATCGCGACGAGGCGTTCGACGCCGCGCCGAACGAGCGGCTCGCCGCCCGTCAGCCGGACCTTGTCCATCCCCATCTCCCCCGCTTTCCCCGCTATCCTCACGATATCCTCGAAGCTGAGGATATCCTCGTGCCTCTTGAGCGATATCCCGCCCTCCGGCATGCAGTAGGCGCATCTGAAGTTGCACCTGTCGGTGACCGATATGCGAAGATACGATATCCTTCTTCCAAAACCGTCAACCAGCATCCTTCACCCGCCCGTCCGGCTTGTTACGATCATCGTTCGCCCCCCGAGCCCGCCGCGCGGCCGACCAGAATGACGCTGACGGCCTCGCCTTCCCCGATCCGCGACACCCCTTCGGGGATCACGATGAATCCGTCGATCCCCGCGCAGGCGTGTATGTGAGCCGACCCGTGGTACTCGATCGCGACGGCCCGCCCGTCGCCGGCGAGGCGCGCCGGAACATGCGAACGGCGCCCCGCGTTCTTCCTCTCGAGAGCGCCGGAAAGGGGCGCCCGGAGGACGCGCGGCCTGTAATCGGCCCCCATCAGGCGGAAACAGAACGGCTTCACGAAAAGCTCGAAGAGCACGAAGGTCGAAACCGGATTGCCGGGAAGGCCGAAGGCCCACTTCGACGCCTTCCTGCCGAAGACCATCGGCTTGCCCGGCTGTATCGCGATCCTTTCGAAGAGGAGCTCGAACCCGTTTTCCCTTAGCGCTCCAGGAACGAAATCGTAATCGCCCGCCGAAACGCCGCCCGAGACGAGCACTACGTCGGATTCCTCCGCGGCCCCTGCGACGAGGTCGCGGACCGTTCCCGGGGAATCTCCGGCGATCCCGAAGTAGCGCGGGGCGAACCCCGCCTCGAGGGAATGGACGAAGAGCTGGGCGCTGTTGCTGTTGCGTATCGAAGGCCCCGAGGGCGTCTCGGACGGCTCGACCAGCTCGCTTCCCGTCGCGACGATCCCCACGACCGGGCGCCGGCTCACCGCGACCGTCGAACGTCCCACCGAGGCGAGAACGCCGGCCTCGGCCGCCCCGATGATCGTCCCGCCTGCAAGAACGGTGTCTCCCGCGGCGGCGTCCTCCGCCCTGAAGCAGATATTCCTCGAGGCGCTCTTTCGCCTCACGTGGACGAGGCCCTCCCGGAGCTCCGTATCCTCGACCATCACCACGATGTCGGCGCCGCGCGGAACCTCCGCTCCCGTCATAATTTTCGAGCATTCCCCGCCGTGAATTTCCTTCACGGGCTGACTGCCGGCGGGTATCTCCTCGACGACCTTCAGGGGCAGATCGAGATCCTCCCTGCGGCACGCGTAGCCGTCCATCGCCGACTTGTCGAAGGGAGGCATATCGACGTCGGAAACGGCGTCGCCGCAAAGGACCCTGCCGCCCGACTCGAAAAGGGGGATCTCCTCGGTACCGAGCGGCTCTGCGGAGCCGAAAACGATCCTCAACGCCTCATCGTAACTGATCATCCGTTTCCTCCATAACGTTCCCCGCGGCCGCCGCTATTGACGAGGCCGCTTCGACCGCGACTCCGAGCCTTTCCGCGATTTCGCGTATCGCGCCCCGCCCTATCCGCCCGCCCCCGACGATGTCCGCCTTTTCGGCGGCCTCAGCCGCGCTCGGTTTGGGGCTCCCGCCCGGCAGGTATATCGCGAGGTCGGGATCGATCTCGCGCAGTATCCCGTTGCTTTCTATCACGAGGAAGGGCGCCCCGCGGTTTTCGGCCTCGATCCGTTCGAAGCCGGTGCCGTGGGGATAGAATATGTTCCCCATCCCGGGCTTTATCGCTCCGTGTCCGATCTTGACGTGAACCGCGCCGGGAAGGATTTCGCACACCTTCCCCGCGAGGGTGGTCTTGCCGACCTTCGAGGACGCCCCGGATATGACGATCGTCTTCATCCTGTGATCACTCCCGGCGGCGGCGCGAATCGAGGCCGGATCGCTCCCGAATCCCGCGCCGCGCGTCTCCGCTGCTCCGCTCCCGTCAGCGTCCCCTTAAAAGCACCCGAGCTGGCAGGAGACTATCTTGATCCCCGCCTCGTTGCAGCAATCGCCTATCTCGCGGACGGGGACGGACCATTCCGCGGCCAGCATGAACGCCTTCGAGCAGGGCATCCTTCTCCCGCCGTCGGTCTCCGGCTCGGCCTTCTCAAGCATCTCCTTCATCTTCTCCCGATCCATCAACGCCTCCTTCGATTACATCCCTGAGGTGAATCCCGTACGCCCTGCTCATGCAGAGGGCCACCTCCCCGCTGTACCTTTCCCACGCCCTGACGAGCCTCTCCCCCGATTCGGTCAGTTTCGAGGATCCTCCGCGCGCCCCGCCCCTTTCCCTGACGACGAGCTTCAGGCCCGTAGCCTCCTCGGCTTTCCTTATATCGGCCCATGCCTTCCTGTACCCCCTGCCGAGCGCCTCGGCAGCCCCGCTGAGCGACCCGTGCTCCATGACGGCCTTCAGCAGCTCGCACCGCCCGTCGCCGAAGAATCCTCCGTTTTCGTCTTCAACGATGAAGAGCCTGGCGCTCGGTTTCATCCCTCATTCCTCCAGGACCTGTATGGCTGTCGCCTTCATCGACGCGTACACGCGAGCGCCGACGGCGAGCCCCAGCCTCTCAACAGAGTCGGGGGTCACGAGAGCGGCCAGCTCCCGGCCCGCGTCGATCACGATCTCGGTGCCGGGCCTGCTCCGGCAGATGTCTATTATGGTTCCCTCGAAAACGTTTCTCGCGCTCGATTGCGGAGGCAGAGCGGATATCGTCACGTCCTCGCTCCTTATCACGGCCGTCCCCGGCCCGGACGCGAGATCCGTCGTCACGTGAAAAACCATCGGGCCCGATTCGAAGATGGCCTCCACGACCTCTCCGGCCGCTCCGGAAGTTCCTGCTCCCCCCGCGGCGCCCTCCCTTCGTATCCGCCCCCTGAAGAAGTTCCTGATCCCGGTGAAACGCGCCACGAACTCCGACCTCGGGTACATGAATATCCTCTCGGGGCTGTCGACCTGCACGACCCTTCCGCCCTCCATTATCCCCATCCTCGTGCCGAGCGAGATCGCCTCCTCGTAATCGTGCGTGACGTGGATCACCGTCATCCTTTTCCTGTTGAGTTTCCTGAGGAGCGCCCTCATCCTGGAACGCGCCCCGGTATCGAGAGACGAAAGGGGCTCGTCGAGAAGAAGGCACGAAGGCCCGGTGGCGAGCGCCCTCGCCAGCGCGACCCTCTGAGCCTCGCCTCCCGAGAGGGTGCCGGGCATCCTTCCGAGAAGCGCGCCGATCTCCATCTCTTCGGCCAGCTCGCGGACCCTCTCCCGGATCCTGTCCCTGCCGAGGCCCCTCCCGTAAAGGCCGTAGGCCACATTCTTACCGACCGTCATGTGCGGGAAGAGGGCCTGGTTCTGGAATACCAGCCCGAGACCGCGCCGCTGTATCCTCTCCCGCGTTATCTCCCTGCCTCCGAGGAATATTTTCCCGGAGTCGGCCGCCATCATGCCGGTTAGTGTTTCGAGAAGGACCGTCTTGCCGGTTCCCGAGGCTCCGAGAAGGACGAAGTATTCGCCCTCCGCCACCTCGAAGGTGACGCCTTCCATCTCGAAATCACCGAGCCTCTTGCCGAGCCCTTCAACCCTGAGCATCCCGCCTCCTTCCCGCCAGGACGCGAAGCGCGAAGAAAAAGAGGAGGCAGATCGCAATGAAAAGCGCCGTGACGGGCCTCGCGTATCTCAGGCCGAAGGCGCCGAATCGTTCGTACAGAAGCACCGGGGTTATCATCGGGTGATATGCGATGACGATCACCGCCCCGAACTCGCTCATCCCCCTCGCCCACATGAGCACCAGCCCCGACAGTATCGACCGGCGTGCTGCCGGCACGGAGATCGTGAGGAAGACCCTCAGCGGGGAGGCGCCGAGGTTGAGGGCCGCCTTCTCCAGTTGAACGGGGACGGCGGCGAAGCCGTCCCTCGCCGCGTTGACGAGGAACGGCACGCTGACGAAGGCCATGGCCGCCATGATGCCGGCCACTCCGCCCGCGAACCGTATGCCTATCCGCTCGGCCGCCGCTCCGACCGGCGAATCCGGGGAAAGGACCCCGATCAGCGCGATGCCGGCCGCCGAGTGCGGGATTACAATGGGAAGGTCGACGATGCCGTTGACGAGCTGCTTGAAGCGGAACTCCCTGCGGGCCAGGATCCACGCGAAGGGGATCGCGAGGACGGCGAACACGACGGTCGCCCCCATCGACGCGGCGAGGGTCAGCCATATGCTGGCGCTCACCTCGTCTTCGCGCGCGGTGCGAAGAAGATCGCCCGGGGCGAGATTGATAAAGATCCCCGCGAGCGGGGCGATTATAAACAGGAGGAGAAGCCCGCCGAAGGCCATGAAGACGAGATGCGCGGTTCCGGTTCTTCCCGGGCTCATTGCATGCCTTTCCGTTCATCCTTCGCCGGCGGGGCGGCGAATCTCCTGAGACCGGCAGGGATCATATCGTAGGTGGCAGACGGCGACGGAACCACCGAAGGCTGCCCGCATTCCGACATGATCTTCATCCCCTTCGACTCGTCCAGCAGGAATTTCACGAATGCCATGGCGATCTCCGGCTCGGGGGCGCCGAGCGGGATGGTGACGCCGTAGCCCATCGATTCGCCGCTCTTCACCACGACGCTCCCCGGGGCGTCGCCCGAGATCGCGACCTGCGCCCTCGAATAATAATCATCGAGCGCCGGATTGCCGAGGTTGACCTCGTCGGGCAGCTCCACGTACGGCAGCCCGTGCTGCTTCGCCACGGACCTGTAGAGGAATATGTAGTCGATCGTCCCCGATTCAAGAAGGGCGAGAAGGTCGGTCTCCTTCGGCCTGACATGCCTCGTGTCCTTCGCGAGAAGCCTTCCGGCCAGCCCCTCGATCCCGTAATGATCTTCGGCGAGTTTCATCGTCATTATCGCCCTGTATCCGCACGGGTCCGAGTCGGGATCGGATCTTCCGAAAGCGACATCCTCCTCGAGGAGTATCATGAACCAGTTGTCGGATGCGATCTCGCCTTGCCGCGCCGAGCCGTCCCGCATGACGATCGCCATCTCGTTCGCCGCGAATCTTATGTTCCAGGCCGCGTGGGCTGGTATCAGCATCTCGTCAATTATCGAATAGTCGGCCGAGGCGAAGACGTCGCATCGCCTGCCGAGATCGGTGATCTTTCTCGCGCTCGCGCGGCTGCCGGCCGCCTCGAGAAGGACGCCGACGCCTGGATTCTCCTTCATGAAATCGGCGGCGATGAGCTTCAGCGGGACGGAAAGCGACCCGGCGTGAAATATCGTGATCTCCTTTTTCCCGCCTTTATCCCCCCCGCAGGAGGAAAAGGCGGCGAGAAGAACCGCCGCTGACGCGACGAGGCGGAATCGCGACCGATCAATCATTCCGGTTCCTCTTCCTAATTGACGTTCTTATATATACATATGTCGAAGCATCTACGTGCCTGAAGTAACAAAATAATATCGATCGGCCCCGGCGTCAACGGTTATGTTATTCAAAACATAACGGTTGGGGTAGTGATTGTCTAATTTTTACTTTATATCTGAACGCAAAAATTATATATTTGTATCCCTCATGATGTGAGATTGTCTGTTCAAGGAGGCCTTACAAATGCCGGACCCGCGCATATTGAAGATGAAGGAAGCCCACAAGGTCCTCGCCCGATTCCCCTTCGATGTCATCCCCCTCGAAAAAGGATACGCGAACAGGACCCTTCGCGTCGATCTCGGGAAAAACGAGATCGCAATCCTCCCAGTCGACCGGAAGATGAAGGAGCTGTGGACGGGCGGAAAGGGTTTCGACCTCTGGATGACCTTCAGGGAGATAAACGAATCGACGAAGTGGGACAGCCCTGAAAATCCCATATGTTTCTCGTCCGGGCCCCTCGGAGGGACCACCTCCTTCCCCGGCTCGGGCAAGACCCTCGTGACGGCGATATCCCCCCTCACGAAATCGATCATCGACTGCAACGTCGGCGGTTATTTCGGGCCGTACCTGAAGTTCGCCGGATTCGACGCGCTGATGGTCACGGGAAAGGCCGCCGAGGACGTCATCGTCTTCATCGACGCGGTGGGCGGTGTGGTCTCCATCGAGAAGGCCCCGCTCGAAAGCGTGGACTCCCACCTCGCCGCCGAGGAACTGACATCTATGTACGCGGGGAGCGAGCTCGACCACCGGAACATCGCGTGCGTCACGGCGGGCAGGGGCGCGGAGCACGGCAGGATGGGCGTTCTCAATTTCTCCTTCTGGGACTGGCGAAGAGGCGTCGCGCGAATCAAGCAGGCGGGGCGCGGCGGCGTCGGGACGGTCTTCCGCGACAAGAAGATCAAGGCGCTCGTGCTGAAGAGCCGGCAGATAACCCCCGCGTGGAAGATCGAGGAAAGCGGGGCGGCCCGGCTCGCCGCTCCGAAGAAGCTTCACAGGCAGGACGATCCGGCCGATCTCGCGGCGATAGGCGCGATCATCGACCGCTGGGGATGCGATCCCGACTATGCCATCGAGATGATGCAGGACCTGCAGGATCGTTTCCATTACATCTCCTCAACCGCTCTCGACGAGATGGCGAGGAAAACCTCGGCGGCGAGGGCGCATCTCTACCACGCGGCGACCTTCTTCTCCGAGTTCAGCCTCGAGCCGAGGGGGGAGACGATCGTGCAGGTCTGCATGGGAACGGCGTGCCACGTGAAGGGCGCGGCGAACGTTCTCGGCTCCTTCGAGCGCGTCCTCGGCATAAAGAGCGGCGGCACCACAAGCGACGGCAAATACAGCCTCGACGCCGTCGCGTGCCTCGGAGCGTGCAGCGTCGCCCCTGTCGTCAAGATCGGGGATTCCCTCTTCGGCAACGTCCAGGCGAAGGACGTCGAAAAACTGCTCAAGGAGGCCGGCAAGGCCGTGCCGCATGACGGGCCGCGCTGCGACGGCAACCTCGGCGGCGCCGTGAGGCTCCTCGCGGGCGACCTCGAGAAAATGGCGGCGGACAGGGTCGCGGCGGCGGGAAAATTCAAAAGAAGGCTCATGGTCTGCGGAGGAAGCAGCTGCGGATCCTCGAACAGCGCCGCGATAAGGGACAGGCTCGAAGCCGCCCTCAGGGAAAAGGGGCTCGGCGGCGACACCGACATAGTCACCACCGGCTGCAACGGATTCTGCTCGGCCGGCCCCGTCATCACGATACAGCCCGGGGGGACCTTCTACCGCAAGGTCAGGGAAAAGGACGTCGACGCCATCGTGGAGGGCCTCGCCGCGGGAAAGCCGGCGGATAAACTTCTCTACACCGATCCCGTGACGGGCAAAAAACTGGAGAGGATGGACGATATCCCCTTCTTCCGGATGCAGGAACCGGTGGCGATGAGAAACAGGGGTTTCGTCGATCCCGGCAGGATTGAGGATTACATCGCCCGGGGAGGGTACGGCGCCCTGAAAAAGGCGCTGACCTCCATGTCGCCGGATCAGGTCCGCGCGGAGATCGCGGCCTCCGGTCTGAGGGGCAGAGGGGGCGGCGGATTCCCGACCGGGTTGAAATGGGAATCGGCCGTGCGGGCTGCGGCCGAATCGGGGAGCGACGTCACGGTCGTCTGCAACGGGCTCGAAAGAAACATCATCGACACCGACCCGCACACCGTGATCGAGGGAATGATCATCGGCGCCTACGCCACGGGGGCGAAGAAAGGGTACATTTTCATCAGGAAGGAATACCCCGCGGCGATGGAGCGGGTCGTCACGGCGCTCGATCAGTGCCGCGCCTTCGGGATCCTCGGGAAGGGCATCCTCGGGAGCGGCTTCGATTTCGACATAAGGATACACCGGCGGACCGGCTCCTTCGTAAGCGGGGAATCGAGCGCGCTTCTCGCCTCGATGTCCGGGAGGGCCGGCGAGCCGCGGCCGAAGTACGTGCACGGATCCGAATCGGGCCTGCACGACAAACCGACCGTGGTCAACAACGTGGAGACGTGGGCGAACGTGCCTGTCATAGTCGAAAACGGCTCCGGGTGGTTCGCATCGACCGGGACGGGGATCGCCGGCGGGGATCCCATGACCGGCTCGGCCGGGACGAAGGTGCTCTCCCTTTCCGGCGACATAAGGAACACGGGGCTCGTGGAGGTCCCGATGGGGATGACACTGAGGGAGATCGTGGAGGATATCGGCGGCGGAGTCCCGGACGGCCGCGCCCTCAAGGCGGTGCAGACGGGCGGGCCTTCGGGGGGCGTCATCCCCGGGAGCATGCTGGGCACGCCCTACGATTTCGAATCGATAGCGAATGCCGGCTCGATCGTCGGGTCGGGCTCCGTCCTCGTCCTCAACGACAGGAAATGCATGGTCGACATGGCGAGGAATTTCACCTCGTTCCTGCTGGGCGAGTCGTGCGGCAAGTGCACGGCATGCCGCGAAGGCCTCCACCACATGAGAGCCCTGCTCGCCGCGATATGCGACGGCCGCGGCTCCGCGGGCGACATCGAAAAACTCGAGGAGCTCGCCGTCACGATGAAGGAAACGAGCCTTTGCGGGTTCGGCGCGACGGCGGCAAACCCCGTCATCACGACGCTGAAGCACTTCAGGCGCGAATACGAGGAACATATAAGGGACGGAAGATGCGCGGGCGGGGTCTGCAGGGCCCTCGTCACATACAGCATCGACCCGGAGAAATGCACCGGCTGCACCCTCTGCGCCCTCGCCTGCCCGGCGGAGGCGATAACCGGGGAGAAAAAGAAAACGCACGTCATCGACGGCGGAAAATGCATCAAGTGCGGGATCTGCTTCGAGACCTGCAACTTCGACGCTGTGGAGGTGAAGTGATGGCGAAGGAAAAGATAACCATAAGGATCGACGGCAAAGAAGTCCAGGCGGCGAAGGACGCTTATCTCCTCACCGTTCTTCGTGAGAACGGGATCGCCGTCCCCACCCTCTGCAATCACAAGGACCTGACCCCGGAGGGAACATGCAGGCTCTGCACGGTCGAGATCGGGGAAAACGGCAAAAAGCGCCTCGTCACATCGTGCAATTACCCCGTGAGAAGCCCCATCAGCGTCGAGACCTCCTCAGAGAGGGTCAGGAGCCGCCGCAAGGCGCTCGCGGGGATGCTGCTCGGGCGTTGGCCCAACGTCCCGGTGATCAGGGAGCTCGCCGCGATGTGCGGCGTGAAGGACGCCGAAAGGTTCGAGTCGGAGCTCACCGACCCGAACCCGAAGGCCTGCGTCCTCTGCGGGCATTGCGTCCGCGCCTGCAGGGAGTTCGTCATGGAGGAGATCATCGATTTCGCAGGGCGCGGCACGGGGCGCCATATGACGATGCCCTTCGGGCAGGTCGATCCGCACTGCATAAACTGCACCTCCTGCGCCTACGTCTGCCCGACCGGCGCGATTGAGATCGTCGACGAGATGAACCATCCGCACGACGCGAAAATGATACGCAACTACGGGATGCGGATAAACGCCGAGATGGCGACCCTCGACAGGAGCCAGTGCCGGATGCGCGAGGTCGGAACGGCGAACATCGTCGACGTGATGGACGCCTACGACCTGCTGCCCGTGCAGAACTACAGGTTCGGGTCGCATCCGGACACGCCGAAGATCGGCTCCGCCGCGCTCAAGGCGAAATACGTCACCCAGGGGATGCCCGACGGGTGCTGGAAGGGATGCTCGATGGCCTGCGCGAAGGTGGTCGACGGATTCACCCTGAAGACCGGGCCGTACAAGGGCCAGGTCGTCGCCGTCGACGGCCCCGAATACGAGACGGCGGCCGCGTCGGCCAACATGGGATGTTTCGACGGCGATTTCCTCATCGAGTACAACTTCTATTGCGATACGTACGGCCTCGACACGATATCGATGGGAACATGCATGGCCTTCGTCATGGAATGCTTCGAGAACGGAATCATAACGACGAAGGAGACCGGCGGGAAGGTTCTCATGTTCGGAGCCGCCGCCGAGGTTCTTCAGTGCCTCCATGAATGCGCCGAGGGGATGGGGTTCGGCGTCGAGGTCGCCCAGGGGATACGCTGGCT
>JALOPX010000048.1 GCA_025453655.1 Candidatus Krumholzibacteriia bacterium | reverse complement strand
TCGCGGTTCTATTTCTCCGTCGCGGGGGTGCAGATCAGGCGTGCGCTGAAAAAGGGCGCGAGGCTCGCGGTGATCGACGCGAGGGACTCGAACCTTTCGCGCTACACGGACCATCATCTTCGGCCCCTGCCGGGCCTGGAAGGCGCTCTCCTCGATGCCTTCGCCGGGTACCTCGCCGGCGACAGGAAGAAGATAGAGGCGGCCGCCATCGAGACGGGTGTGGATGGGAAGAAACTCGAAGAGGCGGCGGAATGGATCGGATCGGGAGAGCGCCTTTCAGTGATCGTAGGCCCCGTCGTCTTTGGTTACTCAGACAATTCGCGGCTGATCGACGCGCTCCTCGAGCTTTCGAAGCGCCCGGGGACGTCGTTCCTTCCGCTCTATCACGGGGGGAATGTCCGTGGCGCGCTCGAGCTCGGCGCCTTCGGCAATCTTTCGCCGGGGCAGGCCGGGGCGAAGGAGCCGAAAATCGGCCTCGGGGATATCTACTCGAAAGGAAAACGGCCGAAGGTGATCTACCTCGTCGGCCAGGCTCCGTTCGCGGAGCGGCCCGACTGCGATTTCCTGATAAGTCAGGATTTGTACAGGCCCCCCTTCGATGTGGACGCTTTCCTCCCGGCGGCGGGTTTCGCCGAATGCGGCGGGACGATGACCAACGTCGAAGGACGCGTTCAGGAACTATTCATGGT
The DNA here is from genome assembly GCA_025453655.1 of Candidatus Krumholzibacteriia bacterium. Lineage (GTDB taxonomy): Bacteria > Krumholzibacteriota > Krumholzibacteriia > Krumholzibacteriales > Krumholzibacteriaceae > JALOPX01. The sequence continues at coordinate 14,695 of JALOPX010000048.1, read as the reverse complement.
GGAAAATACGCCGGAGGGCGACCCGAAGGGGCCCGTGCCTCCCGACTGGAAGATATTCGCCGGGCTTGCCGACAAGCTCGGCTGCAAAGGGCTCGGTTACGCGGACGAAGCGGAGATCCTCGCGGAGATTCACGCCGCCGTCCCCGGTTTTCCCTCGATCCCCGACCGGAAGCCGCGGCGCCTGAAACCGGCAAAGGAGCCGGCGGCCGCGAAGACGGCCGCGAAGAAGGAAAAGACTGCCGCGGGCTCGGGGGATTTTCTCCTCGTCGTGCAGCAGGGCGGATTCCAGCACCGTTCGACCGATCTCTCCGGCGTGGTGGAAGGGCTCGGGGAACTGCGCCTCGAGACGAACCTTCGCATGAATAGGGGCGACCTCGAACGCCTCGGCATAGCGAGCGGCGCTCCGGTCACCGTTTCATACGGCGGGATGAAGCTCGAGATCGCGGCGCAGGCCGATCCGGATTGCCCGGAGGGCGCCGCTTACGCCTTCCGCCCGGTCAATCTCGGGGGGCTGAAATCGTTTGAAGGATGGAAATTCTTTCAGGGGCTGGACTCCAATCCCGCCAGGGTGAGCATCGAAGCGTCGAAAGCCGGAGGAGCATAATGTACAAAGTCGTTGAGCGCCGCATGATCGTTCCGAACCTTCACGAACTGGTCGTGGAGGCGCCCGCGGTGGCGCGGTCCGTTCAGCCGGGCAATTTCGTGATCGTGCGAGCGGACGAGAACGGCGAGCGCGTCCCGCTCTCCGTCGCGGACTGGGACCGTGAGGCGGGGACGGTCACCGTCATCTTCATGCAGGTCGGAGCCTCGACGGCAAAGCTGGCGCGCCTTAAGGCCGGCGGCTCGATCCCGACCTTCGCGGGGCCGCTGGGACAGGAGACGGAGATCGGCGCGTTCGGCACGGTCCTCTGCATCGGCGGCTGCTACGGGATAGGGAGCGTTTACCCGGTCGCCCGGGCCTTGAAGGAAAAGGGGAACACGGTATTCGCCCTTCTCGAGGCCCGAAGCAATTTTCTGCTCTACTGGCAGGATCGTTTCAAGGAGGTCGCGGACCGCGTGATCGAAATCACGCGCGACGGGACGAAGGGATACAAGGGGCACCTGACCCGCCTTTCCGAGATTCTTACACTCGAAGGGATCAAACCGGACAGGATCGTCGTCAACGGCTGCACCTTCCAGATGATGAAGGTGTCGGAGGCGACGAGGCCGATGGGCATAAAGACGATGGTCAACATGAACCCGATCATGATCGACGGGACGGGGATGTGCGGCGTGTGCCGCCTGACGGTCGCCGGGGCTACGAAGTTCGCCTGCGTCGACGGCCCCGATTTCGACGGTCACGAGGTCGACTGGAAGGAATTTCTCAACAGAAGACGGACCTATAATCCAGAAGAGGTTCATCCGCTCCGAAAGAGCGGCTGCGCCTCCCACTTTTAATTTCGCGAGGTGCGTACATTGGCCGGGGAAACCAGAAAATCACGTCAGCCGATGCCGAAGCAGGAGCCTTACGAGCGCGTCAGGAACTTCGACGAGGTGGCGCTCGGATACACCGAGGAACAGGCCCTCGCCGAAGCGGGGCGCTGCCTAGACTGCAAGAAACCGCTGTGCCGCGACGGGTGCCCTGTCGGGATAGACATACCGGGCTTCATCCGGTGCATCGCCGGCGGCGATTTCGGCTCCGGCATAAAGGTCATCAAGGAGACCAACGCCCTGCCCGCCGTCTGCGGGCGCGTCTGCCCGCAGGAAGAGCAGTGCGAGATAAAATGCGTGCTTGGCAAAAAGGGGGAGCCGGTCGCGATCGGGCGCCTCGAGCGATTCCTCGCCGACTACGAAGCGGCGGAGGGGAAGGCGGAGAGCCCGGCGCTCGCGGTCTCGAACGGCAGGAAGATAGCGATCGTGGGATCGGGGCCGGCAGGGATCACGGTGGCCAACGACATGGCCCTCCTTGGATACGACGTGACGATATTCGAGGCGCTCCACGCCGCCGGCGGGGTTCTGACCTACGGCATCCCGGAATTCCGGCTTCCGAAGGCGATCGTGCAGCGCGAGGTCGAGTACGTCCAGAGTCTCGGCGTGAAACTGCTGCTCGATTTCATCGTCGGCAAGACGCGCACGATCGAAAGCATCCAGGAGGAGTTCGACGGAATCTTCGTCGGCGCGGGGGCCGGCCTGCCCTGGTTCATGGGCATCCCGGGCGAGAATCTCAACGGGGTATATTCGGCCAACGAGTACCTTACCAGGTGCAACCTGATGAAGGGATTCCGCTTCCCGGCGCACGACACCCCGATGAAACAGCCATCGAGGGTCCTCGTGTTCGGCGGCGGCAACGTGGCAATGGACGCCGCGAGAACGGCCCTGCGGCTCGGGGCGGCCGAGTCGCACATCGTGTACCGGCGGAGCAGGGAGGAACTTCCCGCGCGGGCCGAGGAGGCCGAGAACGCCGAGGAGGAGGGCGTGATCTTCGACTATCTCACGCTGCCGGTCCGGCTGATCGGGAACGAGCAGGGATGGCTGACCGAAGTGGAATGCCTAAAGATGGAGCTCGGCGAGCCCGACGCCTCGGGGCGCCGGAAGCCGGTGGAGATAAAGGATTCATCGTTCCTGATGAAGGCTGACGCGGTGATCGTCGCGATCGGGAACAGCCCGAACCCCCTGATCCCGATGACCACGCCGGGCCTCAAGGTCGGCAAAAAGGGCAATATCGAGGTGGACGAGGAGACGGGAAAGACTTCGCGCGACGGGATCTGGGCCGGCGGGGACGTCGTGACGGGCGCCGCGACGGTCATAAGCGCGATGGGCGCGGGGCGAAAGGCGGCAAAGGCGATGAACGAGACCTTTTTCCCGAAGTGAGATGAAGCGGGATCGTGGAGGGGCCCCTGTGAAAACCGGATTTAATACATGGCGCATCGGCGACGAAAGGGAGCTGGGACAGAAATGAAACTGGAAGAAATCATCAGAATACTTCAATGCCGGGTGCTGACTCCCGAGTTGGACCTGAGCATGGATTTGAGCACGGTCCTGGCTTCGGACGGCATGAGCGAGATACTGGCGTTTCACAAGCCCGGCGCCCTGATGATAACCGGGCTGACGAACATCCAGTCGGTGCGCACCGCCGACGTGGCCGACGTGAGGGCCATCATCTATATCCGCGGCAAGCTTCCCAACGACAAGACGATCGAGCTCGCGCGCCAGAAGAAGCTTCCGGTCCTCTCGACGGCCCTCGGAATGTTCGAAGTCTGCGGCATACTGTACGAGAAAGGCATCAAGGGAGCTATGTGACCATGGCCGAGGAACTTTTCAGGAAATCCTTTTCCATCCTTTCGTGCAACTTCGACAAGGCCGGAGAGAACACGACCGAGATCAAGGCGCTGCTGAAAAGCCTCGACTTCAATCCCGACATCATCCGAAGGGTCGTCGTGGTGGCTTTCGAGGCGGAGATGAACGTCGTGATGTACGCGAATCGCGGCCGGATGGATTTCGTGATAACTGACGAGGAGATCCGGATCGATATCACGGACGAAGGCCCGGGGATTCCGGACATAAAACAGGCGATGCAGGAGGGCTATTCGACCGCCACGGACGAGATGCGCGAGATGGGTTTCGGGTTCGGAATGGGCTTGCCGAACATCAAAAAGCACTCCGATTTCCTGGAAATAAAGTCGGACGTCGGAAAAGGGACGACCGTAATGGCCGGGATAAGGCTGGTTCCCGATGCGTAAATGGATTCACGGTTTCAAGATCGACGCCGACAGGTGCATAGGCTGCCTGGCCTGCATGAGGACCTGCCCCACGCAGGCCGTTCGCGTTCGCGACGGCAGGGCCGGCCTTCTATCGGAGCTGTGCATCGACTGCGGTTCGTGCCTGAAGGTCTGCCCGACCGGAGCCATCTACGCCACGACCCGGTCCCTGGATGAGGTCTCGAAGTTCAAGTTCAAGGTCGCAGTTCCCTCGCCCGTCCTTTTCGGACAGTTCCCGGCTAACGTCACCCCGGGCCACATCGTGGAAGGCCTGAAGTCGATGGGTTTCGACGCGGTCTGGATCTTCACGGCCGAGATCGAGCTCGCCAACCGGGCCATTCGCGAATACGTGCAGTCGTGGAAGGGAAAGCTTCCGCTGATAACGAGCTCATGCCCGGTGATAGTGCGCCTCGTGCAGGTCGCCTATCCGGGCATGGTGGATCAGTTGATCCACCTCGAGACCCCGCGCGAACTGGCGGGCCGCGAGCTCAAGCGAAAATATTCCGAGGAACTCGGGATTTCGAAGGATGAGATCGCCGCCATATACGTGACCTCCTGCCAGGCGAAGACGATCTCCATCATAGAGCCCGCGGAGGGGGTCAAAAGCGACCTCGACGGAGCGACCGGGATCGCCGACGTCTATAACGGGATCCTCGCGTCCGCCCAGTCGAGGAAGGAAACCAACGACCAGAAGGCCCTGACCGCGAAATTGCTGCGTAGCGAATCGCTCTTCGAGTGGGACATGAGCGAGGGCCAGCACAGGAATCTCCACGGCTACAGGTACATGTCTCTGACCGGCCTGAGCAACATCATCAGGGTCTTCGACGACATCGAAAAAGGAAAGCTGCGCAACATCGATTTTCTCGAATGCTACGCCTGCTGGGGAGGGTGCCTCAACGGCAACCTGACGGTGGACAACCTTTACATATCCCACGCCAAGCTGAAACGGCTGATGTCCGAGCTGCCCAAGGACGATCCCGAACTCGCCGCCGAGGTCGAAAGGCGTTTCGAGGGGAAGGAATTCTACGCGAAAGCCCCGATATTGCCTAGGTCGGTCGAAGGCGGCATGGGCGGCCTTAAGGAGCGCATCAAACGGATCATGGAAGCGGAGGCAGTCCTCGCCGACCTGCCGGGGCTCGACTGCGGCCTGTGCGGCGCCCCGGACTGCACGACTCAGGCGAAGGACATCGCGGCCGGGGATGCGCGGAAGTGCGATTGCGTATTTCTTTCCGAGGACCGCATGAATCACCTGCGGAGAATCTACCTTAAAGGGAAACAGGACTCGAACCTCAACTCCTGATCGACGCCGGTCGCGCCCCGCGCGGCATTTCGATTCCCGCCGCGGAATTTTGTCGAAAGGGGTCGTTGTGAAAGCGGTGGACAGGGCCGTCCGGTTGTATTAATCTTAGCCGGTTGCGGGACGGTGGGGCCGGGGAAGCATGAATGGCAGGATCGTTTCAACACCGAATTCATTAAAAGAGGACGGCAGGCGATGGCCAGGAAAAAATCAGGAACGGGGTACGTGCGCACGGACGGCGGGGGCGCCGCAGAGGCGAACCTCCCTGTGCTCGAATTCATTCTCAATAACTACCACAACTTCAACGCGCGCGCGACCCGCGACGCGCTGATCGCTTACTGGCGGCACATCGAGGGCGGAGGGAAGATGTTCTGGGCGGTGGCGGGGGCGATGTCGTCGGCGCAGCTCGGGATAACGATGGCCCCGGCGATCCGCAAGGGGCTCATTCACGGCCTCTCTGTGACGGGCGCGAACCTCGAGGAGTCGCTCTTCCGCCTCGTGGCGCACGGAAGCTACATCGATTTTCCCGATTACCGCTACTTCACGAAGGACGACGACACGAAGATCCTGAACGACAGGATGCGAAGGGTCACCGACACGAGCATCCCCGAAGACGAGGCGTTTCGCGCCGTGGAGAAGATCATCGTCCCGATGTGGAAGAATGCCGGAGCCGAGGGGCGCCGCAGGTTCTGGCACGAGTACTTCTACGAGCTCGTCCAGTCCCTCGACCCCGATCTGTACGAGGGGGATCCGGACGCCTGCTGGCTCCTCGCGGCGGCGAAGGCCGGCCTTCCGATGGTCGTGCCCGGGTGCGAGGACTCGACCTTCGGCAACATTTTCGCCTCTTACGTGAAGAACGGCGAGTGCGACGCGTCGATAGTGAAGTCCGGCATCGAGTACCTGGCCGCCTTCTACGACCAGTACGGCGAGCTCTCGAAGGAGCCCGGGGTGGGCTTTTTCCAGATAGGCGGCGGCATAGCGGGCGATTTCCCGATCTGCGTTGTGCCCTCGATCAAGTACGACCTCGGCCTGGAGGCGAGGCCGTGGGCCTACTTCTGCCAGGTCTCCGATTCGACGACATCGTACGGTTCATATTCCGGGGCGACTCCGAACGAGAAGATAACCTGGGACAAGCTTACGAAGGAGACGCCGATGTTCGTCATCGAGTCGGACGCTACGATCGTCGTGCCGCTCATGCTGAGCGCGCTGCTCGAGTGCGCGGGCAATCCGGTCCGGGCGAATGAAATGATCGGGGAGCTTTCGCGATAGCGATTTTATTCCCAGGCGGTCAATCACCCGCCATTCCATCAGATATTCCGCATGACTTCATACGGGATACCGAAATTATATTGTTAAAAATGTCGGAACGTGAATCCTCGCGGTGGGTACAAGTACTCAGGCAGGAGAAGCTCTTATAAGCGCCCGGAATGGAGGATGCCCGTGAAATCGATTATCCTGATATTTTTGCCCGTCATTCTGCTTGTATCGGGACTGATCTTCGACATCTCCGCGATGAATGGCGCCGGAGACGCGGGCCCTGAAGCGGCGATCATCGTCGACTCGGACAGCCTGTTTGCGAATATTGACGTCTACAACGGCAAAAGGGTCGAGACCTGCGGTACGATCATTCACGTCTGCGGGGTCGACGGGAAAAAGATGAGGCTTAAAACGCCCGGGGACGCGAGGATCAAGGTCGTGCCGGGCGAAGGCATGAAGGCCTTCGATGCGGTCACTTACAAAAACAAATATGTAAAAGTGCGCGGGATCGTAAAGGAGACCCGCATCGATGATAAATATATCGAGGGGATGGAAAAGGAACGCGCCCTGCTGTGCCATGTCGATCATACCCCGTGTCTTTCGAAAGGCTGGCGCGCCGAAGCCGAAGCGGCCGGAACGGTCGATTCGATTTCTGCTCTCGGGACCTCAAGGTTGCGGGAAAGGGTGAAGAAAACGGGGAAGGGATACTTTTCCGCCGTGACGATCATCGCCGATTCGTGCGAGGTGACTGGCAATGCCGAAGAATAGGGGGCTATGCGCCGTTTATGCCGTCCTGACGCTGGCGATTGCCATCATGCCTGTCGCAGGGTGCGGCAAGGATCCCGCGGCCCCTTCGAACGACGATCCCTGCCTTGGATTCGGCGATTCCTGCTGCGACGTGCTTCTTATCGGCAACAGCCTCACCGCCTACAACGACACCCCGGCCACGATCCAGGAGCTGGCCGATTCTGCGGGCGTCGAGATGAACGTCCAGCTTGCCATCTACCTCGGCCATTCGCTGCAGGACATAGTCGACAGGGGGGACGTCTTCGACAGGATAAAACTTGAGAAATGGGATTACGTTCTCCTGCAGGGATCCGATTACACTGTCGCGTTCCCCGAGTATCATTATGAGATACTTCCGCCGATCGAAACCCTCGCCGATTCGATCTACGCCAACGAGCCGTGCACGAAGATCGTTTTCTTCATGGACTGGTGCCTGCAGGACGGCATCGATCTGTTGAGCGGCGAACACCTGACTTTTCATGAATTCCAGGTGATGATCCGGTCGGGGACGCTGGTGCTTGCCGACAACATGGGTTTCATGGTAGCTCCGTGCGGCGTCGCGTGGGACGTCGTCCTCGCCGCCCATCCCGAAATCATCCTTCACGACCCGGACGGCGGTCACCCGGGCCCCAAGGGGTCGTACCTGAACGCCTGCGTCTATTTTTCCACCTTCACTCAGAGGTCCGCGGTCGGGATCGACGTCAGCGGCGGATTCACGCCGGAGGAGACGGCCCTCTTCCAGAGCGTCGGTTCAGCCACCGTACTCGACAGCCTTAAGCTCTGGAATATCAGGTAAGGCACCCCCCGATATCCTTCTTTAAATGAATAGTATTAGAAAAATTCCCCCTCTTGTTATATAATGACGCAAGGGGTCAATCCGGATAATAGATGGTGGAGGTCGCCTTATGAAGGTTCTTGTACTCTTCTATTCGATGTACGGGCATGTTTACCGCATGGCGGAAGCGGTCGCCGCAGGCGCTTCGGAGATCGAAGGCGCAGAGGTGAGCCTCAGGCGCGTTCCGGAGACCCTTCCCGACAAGGTGCTCCAGGCTATGGGCGCGGTGGAGGCTCAGAAAGCCTTCGAGCACGTTCCCGTAATCAGCCTCGCCGAGCTGGAGGGAGCGGACGCGATCGTCGTCGGAACGCCGACAAGGTTCGGGAACATGTGCGGCCAGATGCGGCAGTTCCTCGATTCCACGGGGCAGCTCTGGGCGAAAGGCGCTCTCGTAGGGAAGGTCGGCAGCGTCTTCGCCAGTTCCGCGACGCAGCACGGCGGCCAGGAATCCACGATACTCTCGACGCATATCACCCTTCTTCATCACGGCATGATAATCGTCGGCCTGCCGTACTCGTTCCAGGGACAGACGAGGATAGACGAGGTTACGGGGGGGTCCCCCTACGGCGCGTCGACGATAGCCGGGGGGCGCGGGGAAAGGATGCCGAGCGAAAACGAGCTGGATGCCGCAAGGTACCAGGGCCGGCATGTCGCCGCGATAGCGGCGAGGCTCGCCTGAAAGGGCGGAGCCGGTCACGGAGGGAATTTCGGTGAGGAATCGAATGCTGGCTCTGGCGGTCGCGCTGGCCGTGATGCCCGTATCGGCCCCGGGCGCCACATGGTACGTAGACCAGTCGGGGGGAGGCGACGCGCAGTCGATCCAGGCCGCGCTGGACATCTGCTCCGCGGGCGATACCGTCCTTGTCGCACCCGGGACATATTCGATAGACAGCCCCCTCTATCCCAACGATTGTTTCTCGAAGCCCCTGTACATAATCGGCGAAGCCGGGGCGGCAGAAACGATAATCGACTGCGCGGGGAGCGCCCATGGCTTCGTGCTTTCAGGGGGAATTTACATAATCAGGGGATTCACGGTGACCGGAGCCTCGGCCTCCGGCATCGAGGTCGACCTGGCCTTCCTGGGGGAGATCGTGGTGAGAAACTGCGTTCTGAAGGAGAACGCCGGATCAGGGATAGACATACGGCAGTCTTCTTCGACGATCAATATCCTGAGTAATATCATCCATTCGAACGGAAGGGGAATAACCAGCGATGAATCGAACGGGATCTATATCATAGGGAACACGATCTCAGGCCACGGGGGCGTCGACGGCGCGGGGATAAGTATCGTCGACTGCAATCCGATTCCAAACATCATTCAGAACAACATCATCGTGGACAACACCTACATGCTTTACAACACGTCGCTCCTCATGCTGTTCGAATACAACGACGTTTACAACAACCTCCATAACCAGGCCGCCTATGTCGGGATCGGCGGGAACTTCAGCCTCGATCCTCAATTCTGTTCCGCAGTTCCGCGCTCCGACGGGAATTTCTTCCTCCAAAGCGATTCCCCCTGCGCTCCCGGGAACCATCCTCTGGGGCTTTCCTGCGGATTGATCGGAGCGCGGGGCGTCGACTGCGGCACGACCTCGGCCGAAAGCTCCTCGTGGGGCCGTTTGAAATCGCTTCACTGAAATCAGGCGATCCCATGCGCATGTGGAATAGTTATTGTTGAGCAAACGGCATCCGATCTGATATCATCGACCCGTTAGCAACAGGAAAGGAACAGAAGTGAAAAATTCATTCTATGACGATCTCAATCGCAGGACAAGAAGGTTCAATTATGTCGACCTGAAACTGGCGCAGTTTCAGGGTGTGTGCGTAGCGTTGATGGCCGCCAGCCTCTTCCCGGCGATTCCGAGGTTGAGCGTCTGGTGGTTCGCGGGCGCGCTGGTCCTGTTCGCAATCCGCCCGGGATACGTTTTCTTCAGAAGGGAAAGCCGATCATGAAACCGAAAGGGATATTCCTGCTGGTTCTGGCGCTCCTGGTTTTCGTCGTGATAATTCAGAATGCCGGGGTCGCCTCGTTCAACATTTTATTCTGGCATCTCAGCATGTCGAGAATCATCTGGCTGCTCTTGTTCGTCGCCGTCGGATTCGCGGCCGGATATATCCTTTGCTCGCTCAGACATCGGGCAGGCAGATAGGCGGGCAGGAGCGATTCGTAACACCGACTGGAAAGGACATCATGGATGGAGAGCACCGCGAACATCAGAAGAGCAGGCGAAAAGGACTATGATGAAATCAGGGAACTCACCTTCAGAGCCTTCGATAACGAGGGGGAGCCCGACCTCGTCGAGGCTATAAGGGAGTCGGAATATTATATACCTGAGCTCTCCCTCGTGGCGGTGAACAAGGGACGCGTCGAGGGCCACATACTCTTCAGCATGATAAGGATCATAACCGAGGAAGGGGAGATACCGGTGCTGACACTGGCGCCGATGTCGGTCGATCCGGGCCTTCAGAAAACCGGCATCGGCAGCAGGCTCGTGGAGACCGGGCTCAGGGAATGCAGGCGCCTCGGCCACAAAGCCGTCATAGTGATCGGGCACCCGGAGTTTTACGCGAAATTCGGATTCCAGCCGGCCCGCGGCTTCGGGCTCGAGGTCCCCTTCGACGTTCCGGGCGAGGCCTTCATGGCGATCGAGCTCGAGACCGGCGCCCTGCGAAACGCCGCCGGGATGGTCGAGTTCTCCCCCCCATTCGACGGCCTGGTCTAGACCGGAAACATTCCCGCGCTCAGGACGTATAACATTCAAGAATCGGCCGTCCGGGGCGATGCCGCCCAAAAGCGTATCGCCGGAATATCCGGCGGCCGCTCGACACGTTCGCATACGGAGGGTCGCTATGCCCGCGTTCACCGGGAAATCATTGTCAAGAAACATCGCATTTTACGGCGCCTTCGCTTTGATATTCATTTGCATCAGGTCCTCGGTATTCGCGAGCTATATAGTTCCCACCGCCTCCATGAATCCGACGATCCTCGAGGGCGACCTTTTTTACACGAACAAGCTCGCGTACAGGCTGAAACTCCCGCTGACGAAGATCAGCCTCGTGGAATGGTCGAAACCGCGGCGCGGAGACATCGTCGTATTCAAATTCCCCCTCGACGAAAGCAAGCTGTACACGAAGCGCGTGATCGGGATACCGGGAGACGTTGTGGAGATCGCCGGAAAGGCGATGAAAATCAACGGAACGAGCGTCACGCGAAGATTTCTGGAGAAATCCGGCGACGCAGGCCTTTACGAAGAGGATCTGTTCGGCGTCAAATACACCGTGCAATATCTGCCGGGCGTCCCCCGGAGCGATGAGATGAAGAGGATAGTCGTTCCCGACGGATACCTCTTTGTTTGCGGCGACAACAGGGACGACAGCTACGACAGCAGATACTGGGGGCTTCTCTCCCTCGGCAACGTCGAGGGGAACCTGTTCTTCAGATGGTTCTCGCTCGATCTCGAGACGCACAGGCCGAGATTCGAACGGATCGGGCTCATCTGACGGTTATCCTGTTGAAATTTCGGGCGCGACGATGTAACCTTCCATGCGGTGATCGTTTGTCCGCCGGAGGTTATCTTTGCATTCGGGGCTCGAGAACGGATTCTCGTTTTTTTACATCCTGTCCGGGATGGCCGCCTGTTTCTGGGGCTACCGTATCTTCAAGGCGGTAATAGGAATAGCCGGTTTCATCCTCGGGGCGTGGCTTGCCGCCGGAATCGCCGTGCACTACATGGGGGGGATGGGAATCGTGCCCGTGATTGCCGGGGTGGCCGGCGGCCTTATCGGAATGTCCCTCTTCGTCACCATGTATTACCTCGGAATATTCGTGCTTGGAGCCAGCGCGGGGTGGCTTTTCGGAGTGATCATTTCCGGAATAGCGGGCAGCGGGCTTAATATCGTTTTTTTCGCGATACTCGCCGTCGTCGGCGGGGTGATGGCGCTTCTGTTCCAGAGATTGATAGTCATATTGTCGACGGCGGCTGTCGGAGCCTGGTACATGACGGCGGGAGCCTTTTTTCTTCTCGGGAACGGGTATGATCCCGGCTCGATGTTCCGCATCAGGGGGAACGTCATAATACCGGGGTCCGAAGCGGGGTCGGTCATCATGATAACCTGGTTCGCCCTTGCGGCCGCCGGGGCGATTTACCAGTTCAGCCGCGGCCGGCGGAGCCGCGAATCGGACAAGGACGATTGAATCAGAAAGGGATCTACAGGCGGGAGCTGCTCATGAATGATGAACGCTACAGGAGAGGGCTTGAAAGGTTCAGGGAGGTCGACGGAAAGGGCGGGGAGAGGGCCGTGGAACATCTCAGGGACCTGGTGCCGGAGATAGGGCGGTACCTTGTGGAGTATCCGTTCGGCGACATATATTCGAGGCCGGGACTCGATTTAAGGACGCGCGAGCTCGCCGCGATCGCCTCCCTGACCTCGATGGGAGGATGCGACCCGCAGCTCAGGGTTCACATCCACGCCGCCCTCAACCAGGGCGCCTCGCGCCAGGAAGTGATCGAGGTCATTTTGCAGATGACCGTTTACGCCGGGTTCCCGAAGGCGCTCAACGCCCTTTATACGGCGAAGGACATATTCGAGAAACGCGATAAAAAGGATGTCGGGGATTCAAAATGAGCCGCCGGCGCCCCGATTCCATGGAAGACAGCCGCCGGCCCCGCAGCGGCCTCCTCAACTGAAGGGGAATGATGTCCGAAGAATATACAGTCACGATCGACGGCTGGTTCAGAAGCGGCTGGCATACCTTCAAGGCGAGGCATGTCGAGCTTCTGAGGGGAATATCGATAATAATAATTTATTCGATAGGGCTGATGCTCCTGGCGCGATTCATTCCCGGCGGGGACATCACCGGCATGCTGGTCCAGCTCACATTCGGGCTCGTGCTCACGGCGGGATGGTTCAATTTCTGCCTTCGCCTCGTCAGGGAGGAGCAGGTTTCGCCGATCGTGATATTCCGTCCGTTTTCGGATTACCTCAGGGTCTGGATGGTGGCGATATCCATGTCGATCGCCGTCGCGGCCGGCATGATTCTCTTTATTATCCCCGGATTGTACGTGATGGCGAGGCTCGGGATGGCGATGTTCATAGTCGTTGAAAAGCCCGGAGGCGTGGCGGACACGCTTAAATACAGCGCGAAGATCACCTCCGGCCATGCCGGGAAGCTGTTCGTGTACTACGGCATTCTCATCGGGCTCTACGGGCTGTCCGTCATCCCGTACTTCACGGGGAGGCAGATGCTCGGGGCCGTCACGACGACCGTTTTCAATTTCCTCGTGACGCCGATTCTCGGCGTGACCTACGCTTCCGCTTACGACAGCCTGTTGTTCCTTTCGGAAAGGCCCGGGGAAGGGATCGATAAACCGGGGCCGGAAGATATCGAAAAGGAGTGAAGATGGTTCCTTATCCGCGCGCGTTGATGGAAAAATCGGGCGTGGCCCTGCGCCCGATCGGGCTTTACGATCTTCCGGCCGGGATCGAGGCGCAGCCATCGATCACGCCCGCCTCGCGGGGCTTACGTTGCCTTTTCGAGGCGTTCGACGAATGGATGGCCGGGAAATACCTTTCGCTTTCGGCGGAAGATTACGGGTGCGGAGGGTGCGGGCGGGCATTCTTCGGCCTTCAGACCAGGCCGCGCGAGGAATTCATAACCTTCCTCGCGGAAACCGAGGGGCTGAAGGAATCGCGCGAGCTTATGGAACGCTGGCTGGAGCACGGCAGGACGTACAAACCCGGGAACGGCAGGATAGTGATAGGCGGGCTCAGGGAGGATTTCTACGATTATCTAAAAACCGTGACCTTTTTCGTCAACCCCGACCAGTTGAGCGTTTTCATGACGGGCGCACAGTATTTCTCGGCGCCGGAGGACATTCCGCCCGTGATAGCGCCCTTCGGGGCTGGCTGCATGCTTATGCTCACCCTTTTCGAGGATATGGACGCCCCGCAGGCGATGATCGGCGGGACGGATATGGCGATGCGAAAGAACCTTCCGCCGGATATCCTCGCCTTCACCGTGACCAGGCCGATGTACGAACGGCTTTGCCGCCTCGGCGGGAATAGTTTTCTGTTCAAGCCCTTTCTGGCCGGGCTCTGGAAGGCCCGGGGAGAAGGCCGGGGATGAGAAAAGAACTGCTTTTGGTGGCGCTCCCCGCGTTGATGTGCTGCTCCGGCGACGTCGAATATCCGCCGATAAAACCGCAGTTGATGGAAGCGCTCGAATCGCACGTGAAATCGAAGGCGCAAAGGCCCGAGGACTTCATCGTCAGCAGCTATAAAAACCGAAATGTCGTCTTTCTGGGCGAAACGCACAGGATAAGGCAGAACGCTGAACTGGTCCAGCGGATGATCCCGGTGCTGTACGTCAACGGGATATACAATCTCTGCACCGAATTCGCGAGGCGGGAGGACCAGCCCCTCATAGACAGCCTTTTAACGGGGGACGGGTGGGACGAGGGCCTGGCGAGGGAGATCGCTTTCCGCTTCAGCCCGATGTGGGGGTACAGGGAATATATCGATATTTTCAAGGCGGCCTGGAAGGTCAACAGCGGCCTGTCCGCCGGTGAGAGAAGATTCCGCATCTTCGGGCTCAACGATTCGCCGGACTCGAGCCCGGCCGTGGATAACAAGGATAATGGTCGCGGCCGATTCCTGGCGAGTGTGGAGGGGGGAGGAGGCGAAGAGCACTGGTTCAGGGTGCTCTCATCCATCATCAGGGTCCCTGGAGAGAAGGCGATCGTGTATTGCGGCATATATCAGGCCCTGACAGAGTACAAA
>JALOPX010000158.1 GCA_025453655.1 Candidatus Krumholzibacteriia bacterium | reverse complement strand
GATACCATCGGGGCGCTGATAAAGGAGATTCGTAGCCGGATCGAATCGGACTATGGATTGTCATATCCATTCGGAAAATTCGCGATTGTAGAGGTGCCGGCGTTTTATTCGGAGTCCGTGAACAGCAAGTGGGTGGGCGGCGAGCGGGTTTACCAGCCGGAGATGATTCTGGTGCCTGAAAGGCGCTTTAATGAATTCGGCAGCTACGACTTCATGTACAAGATTCATGGGGCCGGTTATGGCCGGGCCACTATCGAAATGAAGCAATTTCTCAGCCATATGGTCGGCTACTCGATCGTCGAACTGGCGAGACCGGCGCCGCTATATTCCTTTTCGAATTCCTTTTCGTTTCCGGGCACGGAATATTTAGGGAAGGCTGTGGAATCATATATTGCATCGAGAGTTTACTGGGAACCGACGGTCTCCCGGCCTAAGGGATCAGGCTGGATGAAGGGATGGGATTATTTGAGCCTGTGGCTTCATGGCTGCATCATACCCGGACAAGAGGATTTCGGATCGGAAACGGGATTGTCCGCCGAATTGAGTGTGGCAAGGGGTGTCTGCCTGTTCAACTACCTGGAAGCGCGATTCGCCGACAAAGAATTCGCCGCCGCAATGAACGAATATATCGAGAAAAATCGCTTTAAAAGGATTTCGCTGGATGATTTCAGCGAAGCGATGGGCGCGATGCTCGGAACCGATATACGACCCATTATCGAGCAATGGATGAACATGGAGAAATTGCCGGGCTTCATCGTGGGGGATGTCTTCTGCTCGAATGACGGGAAGAGCGCGTTTTTCAGGATTTCATTCGATGCGTTCAACGGCGGCGAGGTGCCCGGCGTATTCTGCGCAAGAATCGGGGCCGGCGATAATTACGATAATCATCCCGTGTACCTCGAGGCGGGGGAATCAAGAACGATCGAGATCCCATGCAAAAAGTGCCCATCCAAACTCATCCTGCATACCATGCTGTCGCAAAACCTTCCGAGCCGGTTCGCCGTGGATGTGGCCCATGTCGATAATTTGAACACGCGTGTACCGCGGCGCGATATGAGCGCGCGGGAGGGCGCAGGGATCGACCCTTCAATCGTCATCGTCGATAATGAGGATCCGGGGTTTGTCGTGACGGAGCCGGAACCGGCCGGCCTTTGGAAGCTGTTTTCATCGGGCGACGGGGAGGAGGCCGGGTACACTCCCTTTCAAAGATTTCGTTTCCCCCGGAAATGGATGCCGGTATACCACATGATGTTTTTCGGCGACTACATGAAAACGGCGCATTTCTGCAAGGCTGGGAAAGGGGAGAGGAAGGTCACCTGGAACGCGAGCCTCGAGCGGGACGGGTTTTACGAAATATCTGTTTATATCGCCGACCGGGCGTCGGCAACCATGCAGGAAGACCGGGCAAGGATGCAGTACGACAGGCATCATACCTATCGCGTGACGCATCGCGACGGAACTGATGTGGTTAAATTGAATCTTTACCAGGCCGAAGCCGGGTGGAATCTTCTCGGAAGATATTATCTCTCTGCGGGAAACGCGCCCGTGGAGTTGACCAACGAATCGGAACGCCTGTTCGTAATCGCCGACGCAGTCATGTGGAAGAGGGTCGATCAGCGATCAAAATGATTTGCGTGGCGCCGAGGCCGCGGCCTTCGGGAACCGCGGGATCGAAGGGACATCTCATGCGATTGTGGTGCATACATCCCTGCTACCTCGATTCGAAGGGGCTCGTTGCGTGCTGGCGGGAGGGACTCCTGGCGTGCAGGGTTCTTCGCGGCGAAACAAGAGGGTATAAAAATCACCCGCAGCTCGAACGTTTCAGGTCGCAGCCCGATCCCGCCGGGATGATCGATATCTATCTCCTCGCGATTTACAGGGAGGCGAAGAAACGGGGGTATTCCTTCGACCTGGGGAAGATCGAGCCGGGAAATTCGAGGCGCAGGATCCCCGTGACGGACGGGCAGCTCGAATACGAATTAAAACATCTGAAGGGGAAGCTTAAAAAACGCGATCGCGGAAGGTGCGTTGAACTGGCCGGGGTGAAGGTTCCGAGGGCCCACCCGATCTTTCGCGTGATCCCCGGCGGGGTGGAACCGTGGGAAAAACAGGACGGCGGCCGCAGGGCCGTCACCCTATGAATATATCCTCCTTGGGGAAACGGTAGAGCGCCTTTTGTTCCCTTGTCAACAGGGCGAACGCGATGCTGAGAAAGCCGACCCTGCCGATGAACATGGTTGCGATGAGGGCGGCCTTTCCGGCCGCGTTCAGGCTCGAAGTCAGTCCCATGGAGAGCCCGGTGTTACCGAGCGCCGAAATTATCTCGAAAACAATGTTGATGTACGGCGCTTTCATCGTTGCCGACAGGATGATCGTGTCGATAAAGACAACGAGCATGAAAAACACGGCGACTATGATGGCGTTGTATACGCATTGTTCGGACATTTCCCTGCCGAACACGTTGACCTCTCTTCTCCTCAGTTTGGCCCACAGCACAAAGAAAAGCAGGGCGAAGGTCGTGGTCTTGATTCCGCCCCCCGTGCTTCCCGGCGAAGCTCCGACGAACATCAGAAGCATGATCACCGTGAGGCTCGCGGCGCTCATGGCGCCGATGTCGATCGTATTGAATCCGTCGGTGGTGGATGCCGATATGGCCTGAAATAGGGCCAGATACCCGCTCTCGCCGCGGCTCGCGGATGATGGCCAGTCCTCGAACAACAGAATCGACAATGTTCCGAATGTGATCAGGATCGCCGTGGTCACGATAACGAGCCTCGTATGAACCGCCAGCCTGTGCTTTCGCCTGGAACGAAGATTGTTGAAGCCGTACGCCTGCAGGTCCTTTAAAACAAAGAAGCCGATTCCGCCCGCGAGAGACAGCACGATGACTGCGATGTTGACCACCGCGCTATGGCCATACCGCATCAGGCTGTCGGAGAAAAGGCCGAATCCGGCCGTGCAGAAAGCGGATATCGAGTGAAACATGCCGAGGTAAAGGGCCCGGGCGACGGGATACTCCCGCATCCAGAACAGAGCCAGAACTATGCCGCCCGCGAGCTCGAAAAGAAGCGAATATGCGATCACCGAGACGAAGAACTTTTTCATGGTGTGAAAATCCGATCCCACGAGCGAATCCCTGGCGACGATGCTTGTCCTTATCGAGCCCTTGAGGCCGAGAGAGTACATTACGAGAATGATGATCGTCATGTACCCGATGCCGCCGATCTGGAAAATGCATAGCAGAACGATCTGGCCGAAGAGCGAATAGAAGCTTCCTACATCGACGACGGAGAGTCCTGTCGTGCTCAGACCGGACATCGACAAGAAGAGCGCGTCGAGATACGATTGCCCCCCTGCCTGCGTGGTCGCGATCGGCAGCGACAGCAACAACCCTCCCAACAGGGCGATGAAGAGATAGCCGAGGACGAGAATCTGGTAGGGAGTGATCCTTTTTTGGAGGATTGCGCCAATACCCATCGACGTTCGCTTGCGTTTCGCGACGCGTAAGGTCTCCTCTTTCCAGCCGGCCATATCGAGAATATCGAGGTCCATGATTATTCATGATGTCAGCCTCGCCGGGCGGAGACAAATCAATAAAAGGTCAAAATCCCCGGTTTAGACGGGCCGTGCAGCGACAGGATGCGGCCGGTTATTAATGAGGGAAAACGGTTCGGAGAGTCTCAGGACCGGAGGCGGTATCCGATGCCGGGTTCTGTAATGATACGGGTGGGCCAGTCAGGGCGCGTTTCCACCTTGCCGCGCAGGTTGCTCATGGTCACGCGCAGGAGATGCAGCGAACCCTCGAGATCTTCCGGTTTGTTCCAAATAGCCTGGAGTATCTGTTTGTGCGTAACAACCCTTCCGGCATTCGACATCAGCAGCTTGAGCACGTCGAACTCGGTGGGAGTCAGATCGAATTCCTTTTCGCCCGCCGTGACGCGATGCGCCGAAATATCCATCTCGAGGTCTCCTGCGCGCAGAACGTCCCCGACCATGTCCGTGGGCGCGAAACGGCGCAGCACCGCCTTGAGCCTGGCCTGGAGTTCGGCGATGTTGAAGGGTTTTACGAGGTAGTCGTCGGCTCCGGCTTCGAGGGCCTCCACCTTGTCCTGCGTGTCCTCCCGCACGGAAAGAATGATGATCGGCGTTTTGGCCCGTTTTCTTATCTCCAGGATAACATCAAGTCCGTCGATGTCGGGAAGCCCGAGATCAAGGATGATCACGTCCGGGTGAGCCGTTGCGGATTTCTCCATCGCGTCGAGACCTGTCGCCGCCTCGAAGACCGTATAACCCCGCGATGAAAGCGAGACGCGCAGAAAACTCCTGATCCCTTTCTCGTCGTCCACGATGAGCACTCGCGCGCCCTGGTCTTTAGACATTTCGATTCCCGTCCCGGTCCAGCGGCAGGATTATGGTCATGGCAGCTCCCGCGTCGTCGTTGTTGCTCGCGCGAATTGTTCCGCCGTGGGCCTCGATGATTCCCCTGCAGATCGACAGGCCGAGCCCGATTCCCGCAGTCCTCCGGGGCCGCTCGGCACGGTAAAATTTTTCGAATATGCGTTCGAGATCGCCCGCGGGGATGCCTATTCCGCCGTCCCTGATTTCGACGATGGCCTCGCCGTTCGACACCCGCGCTGTGATGTAGATCGGAAACTCGGCCCGGGAGAATTTAAGGGCATTGTCGATAAGATTGGCGAACGCTTTCATAATGAA
>JALOPX010000047.1 GCA_025453655.1 Candidatus Krumholzibacteriia bacterium | reverse complement strand
CAGCTTCCGATCTGACCGGAGTAATGGAACCGGTACCGCCAGCCTTCGGAACCGGCTATAAAAAACACACCGCGACACTGGCGCGCCGCGGTGAATCACAATCTCTTATACCCGTCCCTTCTGACACTTCGGGCCTCCCGTAAAAAGGAACCCTTCATATAGAAGTATATGCGGGTTGCTCGACATGTCAACGGGAGGCATGATGGAATGAAGTCGATTATGCGTCAGGGCCCGGCAGCCCTGTTCCATGTCACCGGACCGGGTCATCGGACCCGCCGTCTTCGCGAAAGAGGTATCTGGACAGTTTCACCCCCGGCAGATTCCACGACATGACGGAGTCGGCCCTGGACGAAAGGAGCTCGGGGAAAACGCCTTCCGGGTCCATATCCCATTGCCTGCTGCCCACGTACCAGAGCCCCCCGCGCGCCGGTATCTCGCCGGCAAGCCTTCGAAGCGCTTCCTCCGTGCCCACAAACCTGGGGGCATATGTCTCTATCCTGTTTCCCCCTTTGTAGTAATGCATTATCACCTGCGCCCCTCCCGGGGAGAGAATGGTCTCGCCCTCCTCCTCCAGGCTCTCGATGATCCTCGCGGCTCCCCGTATGTCGTCCCTCGCGTATCCTGGTACCATGTGGTAGTTCCAGTCGGCCACGGCCATGACAAGGACGACCGCCAGGATGATCGACACCCTCGACCTTCCCGATGCCGGCGTCCCGATGGCGATCACCGCCATGAAAACGGGAAAGACGCAAACGAGGTAACGGATATTGAATACCTTTATATTCAGCCAGGCGGCGAGCACCACCATCGCGAGCACCACCGCGGAAATCGAAAGGATCAGGGAAAGGAGTTTTCTTCGCCGCGCCTTGACAAGTCCGGACGCCGCAAGAAAACCGAACAGAAGGTACACGATCAGTATCGGCGCGGGATGCGCCCTGAGAAGCTCGACTCCCGAAGCCGCCTCGCGCAGCGTCCTGAGCCCCGGACCGAATGTATATCCCGTGGAAAAAGCGTAAAGGATATAGGGGAATGACCACTTCGTGAAGGTCAATTTCCCCCTCAGCTTCGCTTCGTCGGGTATCTCCGATATCCCGGTGACCTCTATGCCGCGAAGAAAATAGAGCTGCCTGTAAATCCAGGGCGATACCATCAGCAGGGCGATCGCGGCGGCCAGGATCGCCGGGCGAAGCCACCTGCCCCCCATCCTCCCCGAAACGGCCATATGAACGGCAAGCCCGGCTGCGAGAAAGAGCGCCATGAAATGCGAAAGCGAGGCGACGCCCACGGCAAGCCCGAGAAGCACGGCCCTCTTCTTGTCGGGCCGCTCGATGAATCGCACGTACGCGATCAGCGCGATGATCACGAACAATGTCAGGAAGGAATAGAATCTCACTTCCTGTGAATAATAGATGCTGAACGGGCTGATCGCCAGGAAAAGGGTCCCGGTCAGCGCCGTCGATTCGTCCGTTATCATCCGGAGCCATTTGTTGAAGAATATCACGGAAAGAACTCCGGCGGCGGCTCCGGGAGCCCTGAGCCAGGCCTCCGAATTCGCAGCGAGGCTCCAGAAGTGCATGAACATCGAATAGAGCGGGCCATGCACGTCCCATAACAGTTTCTTCCAGTACGGGATTCCAGGCGGAGGCGGCCCGAACGATCCGATCGTGAGGACTTCATCTATCCACAGCGACTGGTGCCCCAGCCTGAAGAACCTGAGGAAAATCGCAAGGGCGATAACACCGGCCGTAAGGATCAATCTCTTTCTTTCAGGACTATTATCCATCATCAGTCCTTTATACAGCAGCATCGGGCCATTTTCCAGTTGAAAAAGCTCCGGCCGGACCCGATACTCGACGCATGGAGGAAAGTGGCGCGACACGCGGGCGGCTCTATGCCGGCCCCGCGGGATGGTCTTACAGGGACTGGGAAGGCAGGGTCTACCCGGCCGGAACCGGGCTCGACCGGCTTCTTCATATCGCACGGTATTTCGACTGCGTCGAGCTGAACAGCTCCTTCTACCGCACCCCGTCCCATCGCATGGTGGAAAGCTGGAGCGAAAGGCTCTCCCACATTCCCGATTTTTTGATGAATATCAAGGTCCTGCAACGGTTCACTCACGAAAGGGAGTTCGCGAGAAGCGAGCTCGACGGGTTCGTCCGCACCTTCGATCCGCTTTGGGGGAACGGAAGGCTGGGGGCTTTTCTCATGCAGTTCCCGTGGTCCTTCAGGAACATTCCTGAAAATGCCTCATACATAGAGGATCTCGCCGCCTCCTTCAGGGACCGTCCCCTGTGCGTCGAGGTGCGCCACGGTTCATGGCAAACCAAGGGCGCGCTTTCCTTCTTCTCTGACAACGGGCTCTGTCTTTGCAGCATCGATCAGCCGCTTGTCGGCGATTCCCTGAAGCCGTCGGCAACCGTCACGACGCCGGAATTCGGATATATAAGGCTTCACGGCAGGAACAGGGATAACTGGTTCAGGAAGGACGCCGGGCGCGACGAGCGCTATGACTACCTCTACGACGAAAACGAGCTGAACGAGTGGAGATCGCGGGCCGTCGAGATGCTGGGAAAGACGCGAAAACTCTTCATCATCACGAACAATCACTTTCAGGGGCAGGCGCTCGTGAACGCGCTTCAACTCAGATCCCTTATCGAAGGCCGCAAAATCGATGTTCCCCCCGCCCTGGCGCAGTCGTATCCGGACCTCGCCCGGTACGCTGCGCGGAACTCATCCGGCTTCGAGCTCTCCTGACGCGGGAAACCTCACATCCGTGAGGCGATCGAGACCATGAGGGCGGCGAACAGGATCACGAGGTACAGAAGCAATCTCGCCGGCGGTATCTGAAGTATGCGTTTCGTCGCGGCACGCGCGGGCCCCCGCCTCGGGGCCCTTCCGTTTGCCGGGGTGAGACAGAACTGGCAGATCTCCTCGCCCTTCTTCAGGGGAAATCCGCACTTGCCGCAGATTCCTCCCCCCGGTCCCGCCGGGGCGTGATTTGCCCCTCCCCGAGCCCCCGGAGATTCCCTCTCCTCGACGATTCTTCCAACGCCCCCGGCCTCCGTTATAAGCGACAGGAGACCCTGCGCGCGGCTCTGCGAATCCCCCGTCCATACGACGGATGGGAGCTTCCCGACGAGGTGCCTCGCCCTGGTCACCGGCATGTTCGCGAGCAGCCCGAACTTGATCGCGAAGGAATCGATTGTCTCGATTTCGTTTTCCACCCCGTCGAGAACGACCGAATATGTCCTGCGCCGGGAATTGGCCGGCACGCCCAGCTCGACGCCGTCGCCGCAACCATGTTTCCCCGGCCCCGAAGCCTTTTCAGCCATGATTTTTCCTCCGCCCCCGGCTTATGCATGTTCCATGCCGCGCGGCGGCGGATCAAATGTCGAATCCGGATTTTCAGAAAGAGGCGGGAACTGGGTCGTCGATCAGGGATTCACCATCTCGCATTCCGTTTCCGATCTCCAGCCCTCCCGGCCGTCGAGATCGACCGCGGAAACCTTGTAGCAATAGACCATGTTCGGGATCAGCTTTGTATCGGTAAATGTGGTGGTCGTGGACTTGTCGACCAGTTCTTCCACTCCGTACCCCTCGTAGTAGTAATAGATCCTGAATTCGCTTATCCCGGGGAGAAGTTCGGCCGGATAAGACCATTCGAGGGTCATCTGCGCCGAACCGGGAGTGAGGGCAAGGTCCGAGGGGGCCTCGGGGGCTTCGAAGGAAAAGGCGGTCGGCGACTCGCCGTGCTCATTGCTGCACGAAATCGAAAAGGCCATAATCATGGCCGACAGAAGAATTGCGGCACGCTTCATCCTGATATCCTCCTCTAGAACCGAAAAGTTCCGCAGACCATGAATCCGTCACGCCTCACATCCAGCGAGAGAGGCGGATTATGCGCTTCCTTCCCCCATATCATATCGGCGACATTTACGACCCATACGCCTATGGCAGCTCCGACAAGTGCCTTCCGATAACCGTTGAGATTATCGGCGTTATCCCAGGCTGAAACCATGCGGGTGTAGTAAAAATCGGCGTCCCCTATGTAAGTGGAGCTTTCGTAAAGGGCTTTCGCGCTTTCAAAAGCCTCCACCTCGCGATCGTACTGGATATTCACGACCCAGAGCCCCCCGAGGGCCAGTATCTCGGATCCCATGAAAAGGGTCCCGCGCGTATACCTTCCTGTCCTGAACTGCCCCGTTCCGGGAAACAGGACCGACCAGGCGACGTCCTCGGCTTCCGCGGCCTGGAGGGGCGACGCGGGCACCGCGAGCGACAGAACGAGTAACAAAAGAACGGTTTTGAACATATTCTGATCCTTTCGATGTTCGGTCTGGATCCCGCTGACAATCCCTTTACGTCATTCAAACCCGGATTGTTTCAATACATGGCCGCAAAAAGATTCCGGAAACGGAGAATAGCAGATTGACACATGTGTGAAAAGAAATTAGTTTGAATTATGCGTTTACCGGGCATCAACCGCCCCGGGCGCGGCCCGGCCAGATTTGACGGGAGGCGGCTTTTTGATCCAGGTCGAAGATCTATCCAAATTTTACGGTTCCGTTCAAGCGGTCAGCGGCCTGTCATTCGAGGTCAAAAAGGGCGAGGTTCTCGGATTTCTCGGGCCGAACGGCGCCGGTAAAACGACGACGATGAAGATGCTCACCTGCTATCTCCCCCCCTCCTCGGGGCGCGCCACGATATTCGGATTCGACATCATGAAGGATTCAATGGAGGTCAGGAAAAGGACCGGATACCTTCCCGAGAAATCGCCGCTTTACACCGACATGAGGGTGGGCGAATACCTTGCGTTCGTCGCAAGGCTCCGCGGGGTGCCAGGGGACAGGATCTCCTCGTCCGTGGAAATGTCCGTCGAGGCCTGCGGACTGGGATCGGTCTTCGTAAAATCGATAGGCCATCTTTCGAAGGGGTTCCAGCAGAGGGTGGGGATAGCGCAGGCGATAATCCACGATCCCGAGCTTCTGATACTGGACGAACCCACGATCGGCCTCGATCCGAAGCAGATAATCGACATAAGAAGGCTGATCACGAACCTCGGAAAGGACAGGACCGTGATCCTCAGCAGCCACATCCTTCCCGAGGTCAACCAGGTATGCGGCAGGGTGATAATCCTCGACAAGGGGCGGCTGGTGGCTGTCGACACTCCGGACAACCTGCGCGAGAAACTTCGCAAATTCCGGGTGACCTTCGTGACCGCCGCCTCCTCGGGTGGAAACGTCGGGACGCAGGACATCCTCGGCGGGATCGGGGGAGTCACCGGAGTCCGGGAAACGGCGAGGGAAAAAGACGCCTCGACTTTCAGGATCGAATCGGCCCCGGACAGGGATCTGAGGAACGAGATCGCAGTCCGGCTCGTTTCGGCGGGGGTGCCGCTTTTCGAGCTTCGGAGCGAGGAAATGAGCCTCGAGGATATCTTCATTCAGCTCGTGACCGAGGAGAAAAACTGATGCGCAAGTTCCTGGCGATATATTCGAGGGAGCTGCGGTACTATTTTCGTTCCATCACCGCGTACGCGGTCATATCGATATTCCTTGTCCTGTCGGGTTATTTCTTTTTCAGCATATTCAGGTTCTACAACGTCCTGTCCCTTCAGGCCATAAAGAACAACGACTTCAGCGGCAACCTCAATCTCGTAGACGGGGTGATGAGACCGGTGATGGGAAATATCAGCGTCATCCTCCTGATACTGCTCCCCCTTCTGACCATGCGGCTTATCGCCGAGGAAAAGAAACAGGGCACCTTCGAACTGCTTCTCACCCTCCCGGTGAGCGATCCGGCCGTCGTGGCGGGAAAATACCTTTCCGCGCTGACCGTCTATGCCGTGATGCTCGCGGCGACGCTGCTCTACCCCGTCCTTCTGATGGTTTTCGCCGACCCGGAGATACCGCCCGTCCTATCAGGGTACCTCGGGCTCTTTCTCATGGGGGCGTCGTTCATAGCCATCGGGACCTTCTTCTCGTCGCTGACCTCCAACCAGCTTATCGCGGGAGTCTCGACCTTCGGCGTATCCCTTTTGTTCCTGATAATAGGCTGGGCGGCACCGCTGGCCGGTCCGGTCATGTCCGCCGTGCTCTCCGAACTCTCATTTCTCGTTCATTTCGAATCGTTTTCGAAGGGCGTGATCGACACGAAGGATATAACCTACTACCTGTTCCTCACGGGATTTTTCATCTTCCTCACGCTGAGGTCCCTCGAATCGGCGCGCTGGAGGAGCTGAAGATGCGAAGATTCGACGAAATCCTCGGACCCGCCGGGCTGATTCTCATCCTTGCCGGCTCCGTTGTTTACGGCGTGCTTTACGGCAGCGGATGGCCCGCCTTCCTGCCGCTGCTCGCAGGCCTCGCTCTGTCGGCTGCCGCGCTGATCCTCGGCTACAGGAAATCCAGGTCCGAAGGGGTCCGGAGATACGCGAAGTACGGGATCAACACCGGCGTGACCGTCATCGCGGTTGCCGCCCTGATATTTTTCCTGCAGGCGATATCGACGCGGCACGGCTTCAGGATGGACACCACGGCGAACAGGCGGTTTTCGATATCGCCGCAAACGGTGAAGGTGCTGGGCGGCGTTCAGTCGGAAATCACCTTCACTTGTTTCTTCAGGGATTCGGCCCCGGAGAAGACGCAGGTATACGACCTTCTCGGGGAATACCGCGGCATCAACCCGAGAATCACCGCCAGATTCATAGACCCGGACCAGGATCCGGTGGCTGCGAGAAAATACAACGTCAAGGATTACGGCGCCGTTTACGCCGAGGTGCCGGGAAGGCTGGAGCAGGTCGAGGGATTTACCGAGGAGAAATTCACGAACGTGATCAACCGCATTCTCTCGCAGGGCGTGAAGACCGTGTATTTCACGACCGGGCACGGCGAGAGATCGATCGAGGATTCGGGGCCTTCGGGCTTCAGCTCTCTCAGGGATGCTATAAGGGCGGAGAGTTTCGAGGTCCGTGAATTCATCCCGCTCGGCAGCGGCGGGATCCCGCAGGACTGCTCCGTTCTCGCGATCGCCGGGCCGGCGAAGGATATTTTCGAGCCCGAACAGAACATCATATTCGATTATCTTACGGGAGGGGGAAAAGCGATTCTCCTCATCGATCCCGTTTCGGATCTTCCCCTGATTTCCGCCCTGTCCATGGCTTTCGGCATCAGGATCAACGACGACATCATCGTGGACAGATACGGGAAGATGCTCGCCGGCAACTACCTCACGCCGGTCGTAAACCAGTACGGGAAGCATCCGATAACCGAAGGGTTCAGGCTCTTCACCTTCTTCCCGATGTCGAGATCGATCGGCGCCCTTTCCGCTCTTCCCGACGCGGTGACCGTGACTGTTCTCTGCAAAACCGACAGGGAAGCCTACGCCGAAACGGACATCGACACGCTGCTCTCGATCGGCAAAACCCAATACGAGGGCGGCAGGGATGCTGCAGGTCCCGTTTCCCTCGCCGCCGCCGGCGAGATGACGATAGTGCCCACCGGCGCGCGATCCGGTCGGCCGGAAGAAGATCGTGTGTCGAGGATCGTCGTTTTCGGCGACAGCGATTTCGCCGCCAACTCCGACTTGAAACTGTCGGGAAACAGGGACCTTATCCTCAACGCCCTGAACTGGCTCGCCGAGGACGAGGACCTTATATCGATCCGCCCGGTCGACAACATCAACCAGCCGGTGCTCCTTTCGACGCGCCAGGGCAGGGTCGTCTTCTGGCTTTCACTGGTGGCGCTTCCCGCGATCTTCGCGGTGGCGGGGATGCTGATCGACCTGGGGCGCCGCCGCTCCGGGTAGACGGTGCGGATCATGAGATGGAAAACCACGCTGATCGTAATCGCCCTTCTCGCCGCCGCGGCAGCCTGGCATTTCCTCGTCGACGCCCCAAGGCAGGGTAGAATCGAAGAGGAAGAGTCGCTGTCAAAACGCCTTCTGCCTTACGGAACAGGCGAGGTGGACAGCGTGACATTCTTCAACCCGGACGGCGACATCATCAAATGGAAACGCTCTGAGGGGGGCTGGCTCATAACGTCGCCCGCCGTCGCGGATGGAGATCCCTCGGCGATAGACTACATGATCGACCAGATGATCCCCGGCTCGAGGAAAAACGAATTCGACGCCGGGGGCAATTTCGCCGATTACGGCCTCGCGAGCCCCTTCGCCACGATTATTTTCTTCAACGGTTCGCGCGGCAGGATCGACACGCTCCGAATCGGCGACGGGACTCCGGTCGGTGAACAATGTTACATCAGGGTTGGAAGCTCGCCCAACGTGACGGTGGCCTGGGCATTCACCAGGAATCTCGTGAGAAAGAATCTCTACCATCTTCGCGACAAGCAGTTTCTCCATATTCCGGCCGATTCGATCACCGGGCTGTCGATCGGCTACGGCCCTTCGTCGGTATCATTCGAGAAACGCGGGGGCACGTGGCTTTTGAAGGGGACCAGGACGGGCGTGGACAAAGGGCTTATAGAACCGTACATCACCAGCATGGCCGGGGCCATAATCAGGGAGTTCGCCTCTGAAAGCGCCGGTGACGCGGGATTTTTCGGGATCGGCTCGCCGGGCATGCGAATCGCCCTGCTGGCCGGGAACGACACCGTTTCCATCGAGTTCGGCCGTGAGGAGAACGGCTTCGTCTACGCCGTCCGTTCCGGTCTCGACAAGGTCGTGAGCATCGAAAGGAAATACCTGCAGATCTTCGACTGGCTGCCGGAGGAACTGATGGTTTTCAACCTCGCCTCTTTCGTGCCGGGGGAGATCGCGCGGATCGCATGGGAAACCCCCGGCTCGTCGGTGACATTCACCGCGAAAGACGGCGCCTGGAGCGTCGCCGGCGACCCCGGCGCGCGAATCGCGAATAAAGAGATCGAATACCTGCTTATGATACTCAGAGGCCTTACGTTTCAGACCGCCCGGGGTGAAAGGGGCCCGGGGCCTTCCGGGGGATACGCCGGCGGCGAATCGGGCTCGAAGGTCGTCAGGATAGTTCTCTCAGACAGCTCGGGAACAGTCGTGGACGACATTACCGTGAAACGGCTGGCGGATGGAACGGAGTACGGAGAATCGTCGGCAGCCTGCTCTTCCGGGGTGATTAAAAAGGATTCCGTGGCGGAACTCGCGAGGATCGTCGCGAGAATCGTGGCAAGATCGCGCAAGTGATCCTGCGGCGCGGCTCCGCCCCGCCGTTCCCGGCCGCGGAGGTATCCGGATATGAAAACGTCTCTCGACAAGGAAGAAAAAGGGGCCGGCCCTGCCGACCGCAAATCCGGCGGCCCTGGCTCCGCTCTCAGCCGGCGACGATTCCTCGCCGGCTCCGCCGCGATGATCGCGATGGGGATGGCCGGCATCCCTCCGGTCCGCTCCGGTCCGGGCGTCCCGCGCCGCGAGGCCTCCTTCTGCTCAGGGCCGGGCGGCGGTGCGGTGCAGTGCCTTCTCTGTCCCCATTCATGCACGATCCCCCCCGGAGGCCGGGGAAAATGCGGGGTGAGGGAAAACGTGGACGGGTCACTTTATTCGCTCGTCTACGGGCGCCCATGCTCCATGCACCTTGATCCGATAGAGAAGAAACCCTTCTTCCATGTGATGCCCGGGACATCGGCCTTCTCCCTCTCCACGGTCGGATGCAACATGACATGCAGGTTCTGCCAGAACTGGCAGATATCCAGGGCCAAGCCGGAGGATATCGAGGCCGGGTACGCGGGCCCGGACGAGATCGTGGAGAGGGCGTTGTCCGTTTCCGCGGGTTCGATCGCCTTTACGTACGGCGAGCCCGTGGTTTTTTTCGAATACATGTACGACATCGCGTGCGCCGCCCGCGAAAAGGGCCTCAGGAGCCTGGTCGTCACCAACGGGTACTGCTCGATCGAAGCGATAAAGAAACTCTGCGGCAGGGTCGACGCCGTTAAAATCGACCTCAAGGCCTTCGACGACGCATATTACAAAAGGATATGCGGCGGTTCGCTGAAACCGGTGCTCGATTCCCTCGTCGAGGTAAGGAAAGCCGGAGTCTGGCTCGAGATAGTCTACCTCGTGGTTCCGACGCTCAACGACGGGCGCGGGGAAATCGGGGCGATGTCCAGGTGGATAATTTCAGAGCTCGGCCCCGACGTTCCGGTTCATTTCTCGAGATTCTTCCCGCAATACAGGCTGACCAACCTCCCTCCGACCCCGGTCTCGTCCCTCGAGGCGGCCAGGAAGATCTGCATCGGGGAGGGCGCGAGGTACGTTTACATCGGCAACGCCGCCCTCGCGGAGGCGGAGAGTACGTATTGTCACGCCTGTGGAAGGATGATAATATCGAGAAAGGGACACATGGTCACTGGAACGGAAATGTCCGGCGGAAAATGCAATCACTGCGGAGCGGTGATTCCCGGAATATGGCGGGAGGGCAAAGGTTGAAAATATTCGCCGCGGCTGCGGCCCTCGCGGTCCTTATGAATCTGTTAACGTGTACGGCGCCCGTTTGCGGGAGAGGTGCAGAGATGGAAAACCAGGTGAGAAGACCGGCGGTTGCCGGCCAGTTCTATGAGGGGGACCCGGCCCGGCTTCGCTCGGAAATCGAGTCGATGTTCGAAAGGTTCCGCGCTCCGGCGCCGGAAGGCTCGATCGTCGCGATCGTATCGCCGCACGCCGGATACGTGTATTCCGGCGGCGTGGCTTCAACGGCTTTCGGCCTCCTCAAGCGGGGACAGTTCGAAACCGTCGTTGTGATATCCCCCTGCCACGTCGATTATTTTCCATTCTCGTCGGTCTACGGGGGGGACGCCTACTCCACCCCTCTCGGGCAGATCGGAATCGACGGCCCCCTGTCCGAACAAATCGCCTCGGGGGGCGGGCTCGTCAGGATCAGCGACAGGGGGCATCTGGCGGGGCGCGGCTCGCGCGGGGAACATTCCCTCGAAGTGCAGCTTCCCTTCCTTCAGGTAGCCCTAGGGGATTTCCGCCTCGTGGCGATCGTCATGGGCGACCAGTCCCTCCCCGCTGTGGAGGCGCTCGGGAAGGCACTCGGGACCGCTCTCAGGGGACGAAGCGTTCTCATCGTTGCGAGCACCGACCTTTCCCATTTCCATGACGGCGCCTCGGCCAGAAGACTCGACTCGGCCTTCATCAGGGGCCTGGAGAATTTCGATCCGGACGGCATCATGGCATCCCTTTCGGAAAAGGATTCCGAGGCGTGCGGCGGAGGTCCGACGGCCGCCGCGCTGATCGCCGCCCGGCTCCTCGGCGCCGCAAGCTGCCGGGTCATGAAATACGCCAGCTCCGGCGACGTGACGGGCGACATGAGCAGCGTCGTCGGGTACGTCTCGGCCGTCGTTCTCAAACCGGCCGGGAAGGGCGCCGGGAAGGCCGTGGCGGGAAAAACCGAAAAGAGTTCCGCCCCAGGCGGAGACGACGACGGGCTTTCCGACGGGGAAAGGA
Source organism: Candidatus Krumholzibacteriia bacterium (assembly GCA_025453655.1). GTDB lineage: Bacteria > Krumholzibacteriota > Krumholzibacteriia > Krumholzibacteriales > Krumholzibacteriaceae > JALOPX01. The sequence goes on along the minus strand of JALOPX010000047.1, from coordinate 4,480 downwards.
TATTTCTTCTCCGTTACGCGAGAAAGGTTCTCGAGGCCTCGTTCAAGGGGGGCGAACCGGAGATCGACATCCCCGATTCGCCCGTTCTCGGCGAAAAACGCGGAGGATTCGTCACCCTCAAGAAGAAGGGCATGCTGCGAGGCTGCATAGGCTACATCGAGGCCGTCCTGCCGCTCGTTGAAACGATAGCAGAGATGGCCGAATCCGCCGCTTTCAGGGATCCGAGATTTCCCGAACTCGGGGAAAGGGAACTCGCGGAGGTGACCATCGAGATTTCCGTGCTGAGCCCGATCCGCGAGATCGAAGACCCCTCGGAAGTGATCGTCGGCAAACACGGTCTGATAATATCGAGAGACGGCCGGCGCGGGCTCCTTCTCCCCCAGGTCGCAACCGAATGGAAATGGGACAGGGAGACCTTTCTTTCGCAGACCTGCGTGAAGGCGGGCCTCGATCATGGAGCGTGGAAAAGGAAGGGAACGAAGATCGAGGTCTTCACGGCCGACGTATTCTCCGAGTCCGATATGGGCTTGCGCTGAAAACGGCCTTCCCGTTCATCGTCTGGACGGCAGGATCAGCGCCGCCGAGGCGTGGATGAAGAGAAGCGCCGCTCCGGTCAACAGGGCTCCGCTCACCGGCAGGAGGATGAAACCTCCGGTCAGCGCGCCGGCGCAGGCGCCGAACAGGTCGAAAGCATAGTAAACGGCGGGAATGCGCCCGCCGTACGCCCCGAAGAAATTCCTCGCCACGGATCTGTAATACGCCCCGGTAAGCGCTCCGTTCGCCAGGCTGAAGAGGTAGAAGAATGACAGCATCCACCTTCCCGCGATTATCGAGCCGCCCCCGGGGAGGAGGAAGGCCAGTTCGAGAAGAAGCATTACCGCGCAGGCGGAGTGCAGTGACGCGAGCGGCCGGCCCGCACCCCATCGGCCCATGACCCTGCCCGAGGCCCCCATCGAGGCTCCCGCCATGAAAAGCGCCGAAACCATCACTATCTCGTGATAGATATGGCCCGATACGGCCTGCAGGGATATCATGATCATCATCTGAAAAAGGAAACTGCCGAAACCCATCACGAAAACAGCCGTCCTGCCGGCGCTTTTCCCCGATGAAAAGAGCATCAGCAGCAGAAATGCCGCCGCGATAACGGCCGGCGCGAGGATCGGCGGAAGAGCCGCCGCCCGGGCCATCAGGCCATAGGCCGGCGATCCCTTCATCCCGGCCTCGAGAACCTGTTCATACAGGGGAAGCACCGGAGACATGTCCGTATTCAGCCCGGGGCGGTCGCCGCTCATGACGGACCTTCCGAGAAAGTCCACCCTGTCTTCCGAGAAGCGATGCGCGAGATATTCCCGGCCCGTGTATTTCAAATCGATGCCGCTTTCCGCGGCCCGGCAAATCACCCCGGACGCGTCGACCCTTGAATCGCCTGCCAGGAAATGCACTGTGCCCCCGGGCAGCATGGAGACCTCGCCGAAGACCGACGCCATGGATTCGTAGACCGTCCTCAGCACGCGGACCTGGTCGGATGAAAGGTAATTTTCGCTTCCCGCGTGCGACACGGCGAGCATGCCGCCCGGTTCAAGGCGTTCCGCCGCCGCCGCGAAGAATTCCCGCGTATAAAACCTGTTCCATTGAAGATTGAGGGGCGCGGGGGTGCTGACGATGATAAGGTCGTATTTACCGCCGCCGCTGTTTATAAAGGACCTGGCGTCCTTTCGTATGATCCTCACCGCGGCGCGGCCCTCTCCCGCCGGGAGCCCTCCGCTCTCCCCGATTTCGACTTCGCCCACCCTTTTCACGAGATCGATCAGCTTCCCGTCGAGCTCGAGGCAATCGAGCGAGACGACTCCCCGGTGTTTCAAAACTTCGTCAACCGATCCGCCGGCGACGCCGCCCGCAAGAAGCACCCTTCGCGCATTGCCGTGGGCGAAGAGAGGGATGTGCACCGCCTCTTCCGTCCGTTCCGGCTCAGGGACGGAAAAAAGTCTGGAGCCGCCGGAAAAATACGACACCACCTCGCCGCTCCGCGCCGCGGTGAGTTCACCGTATTTGGAAGTCGCCGTACCTTCCACATCGTAACCTGAAAATATCCGCGCGGTCGTCGCCCTGTCCACCGCCCTCACCCCGCCAGAAGACAGGGCGGCGGCGGCAAGAAAGAGAGCCGTTATGAAGAGGCCCTTCCTCCCGGGCAGAGAATGAAGGGACATCGAGATCATTGCGGCTGCGACCAGCGCGGCCGATTCGAACTGGGAACAATATCTTACGAGGAGGATTGAAAATAATAGAGCGCCCGAGAGGGAACCGACAGCTTCGAAAAAATACACACGCGGAAGGCTCTCACCCATTCCCCCGTATCTTCCGCTCACGAGCCTGCTGGCCAGATCGTAAACCGATCCGTACACCAGGCCGAACGGCGCGACCGAGAAGAATGCCAGGAGAAGCGCTTCCGCTGGCGAAGGCATCTCGCCCGGCGGAAAGGCGATTGCGCCCCTTGCCAGCCTTATCGCGACGACGGTCAACGGGAGAATGGCGCCCGACAGGGCGCCCGCGATCCTCAGCCCGGCGCCTCCGCTTTCGCCGCGTCGGGAAAAATACGCGCCCGACAGGATCGCGCCGAGGCCGGTCCATAGCATGTGCGAAAAGAGCAGGAAGCCCAGCACGAATTCGCTTCCGGAAAAGAGGGCGAGAAGCTCGCGCACAAAGATCGTCTGAGCCAGAATGGCGCAGAAACCGAAAGCCGCTATATGGACGGGGCGGGGAAAGGAGCCCATTCCCCGGCGGGATGCTTCAGCCGCCGAAATAATCTTCCTCGAAGACCTTTCTGAAATCATAGCCTCCGATGAATTCATCTATCGTGTCCTCTTCCCTTTTTGCCAGAAGCCCCGCGTCGACGAGATTGAAGACGATGTTTCCGATATCCTCGGTCGATTTGACCCCCCATGCGTTGAGGACCTCCTTCGCCATGGGCCCGAACCTGCGCGCCGCCGAAACCCTGACCCCTTCGAGAACCTCCCCTCCCGTTATATGCTCGGCCACTTTCATCGAGCCCTGAACCTCGTCCACCACGGTCATTACGAACGAATACGCCTCCGGCCTGTACCTCGGGTCCTTTCCTATGATCCGGCCCACGATCTCTTCAGCTTCGCCCCGCATCCCCGTCAATCACCCCGTTTCAGAATCGTGTCCTTCTGCAGCGCCGGATCGGTCTCCGGATGATCCACGTTGTAGTGCAGGCCCCTCGATTCCCTTCTGCCCAGGGCCGATTCGATAACCAGACCGCTGACGAGCGCGATGTTCCGCAGCTCTATGACGTCGAATGAGAGCCCGTGCTCCGCCACGAGGCCCAGTACCGTCTCCCGAATCTGGCTCATCCTGGTCCGGGCCAGGGCGAGGCGTTCATCCGACCTCACGATGCCGACGTAATCCCACATGACCCTTCGCGCGAGATCCCAGTCGTGGTCCAGAATCACCGATTCCACCGCCCGGGGATCTCCGATGACGGGAGGTTCCGACCGGGCAAGGCCGGGTATGCGCGCTTCGCGGCATTCGTCCTCCAGCCGCGCCGAACACCTCGCCGCCATCACTATCGATTCCAAAAGCGAATTGCTCGCCAGCCTGTTGGCTCCGTGGACTCCCGAACAGGCGACCTCGCCGATGGCGGACAGACCCGGGAGGTTCGTCTTCCCGCCGATATCGGCCCTGACGCCCCCTACCATGTAATGCGCCGCCGGGACGACGGGGATGGGATCAATGCCGATATCTATCCCGAATTCGAGACAGCTTTCGTATATGTACGGGAAACGGTTTTTCAGCCATTCGGAAGGCTTGTGCGAGATGTCGAGGAGCACGTATTTCTCGCCGCTCATCTTCAGCTCGCTGTCGATCGCCCTCGCGACGATGTCCCGCGGCGCGAGTTCCCTTCGCTCGTCGTAATCGACCATGAATTCGCGGCCGGCCTTGTTTCTCAGGATGGCGCCCTCCCCCCTCAGCGCTTCCGAGATAAGCCTCGACTTGGCGTCGGGATGATAGAGGCAGGTAGGATGGAACTGCACGAATTCGAGGTTCGACACCTCCGCCCCGGCCCGCCAGGCCATCGCTATGCCGTCCCCCGTGGCGATATCCGGGTTCGAAGTGTAAAGGTATATCTTCCCCGCGCCGCCCGTCGCGAGCACCGTGTGTTTCGCGAGACAGGCACACACCTCTCCCGTGTCGCGTTCCAGCATGAAACACCCCTCGATGCCTCCGCCTTGACCGGAGAGAAGATCGATCGCGATGCCCGACTCGACGATCTCTATCGAAGGATTTTCCTCGCACGCGCGGATCAGGGTCTCCTCGAGCTCCCTTCCCGTCACGTCACCGAATTGGACGATCCTCGACCGCGAAGGGCCTCCTTCGCGGCCCATGGCCTGGGGGGCGTTAGTTCGGAAGAGGATTATTCTGAAGTCGAGTGAGTAGAGTTTATCTAGTATGCCGGTTCATT
>JALOPX010000157.1 GCA_025453655.1 Candidatus Krumholzibacteriia bacterium | reverse complement strand
GGCGCGGCGGCCGCGCAGAGAATCACGATCGCCGCCATCGCCGCCGCGAAGATAGCCGCCGCGAATGATCCATGCACGTCGGCCCCGCAGAATCTTCCCTTCACGTTCGCCATCGCTGTCTACCTTTCACGGTCCTTTTCCTTCACGGCCCTCGCGAGCTCCCTCTTCGCGTCGCGGTCCGCAATCGCGCGCCTCTTGTCGTACGATTTCTTTCCCCTCGCGAGCCCCAGCTCGACCTTCACCTTCCCGGCGTCGTTGAAATAGAGCTTCAGCGGGACGAGCGTCAGCCCCTTCTCCTGCGTCTTGCCGAGAAGCCGTTTAATCTCCTTAGCGTGCACGAGCAGCTTCCGCGTCCTCGTCGGTTCGTGGTTGAACCTGTTCCCCATCTCGTAGGGGCTGATATGCGCGTTGAGAAGAAAGAGCTCGTTCCCCTCGATCGCCGCGTACGAATCCTTGAGCTGGGCGTTCCCGGCCCTGAGCGATTTGACCTCCGTGCCCCTGAGGACCATTCCCGCCTCGATCGTCTCGAGGATCTCGTAATCGTGCCGGGCTTTCCTGTTCGTGCAGATGATTTTCATACCAGGCGAAAACTATCAGAGGGTGGGGGTGTTTGCAAGATAAAAAGCGGTCAGAATCAAGTACTTAACGGCTCTCAGGAGGGTCCCGGGAAATAGATTATCTCCTTTTTCCCCTCCACGACGGTAAAGCGGACCTTTCTGGAACAGCCGGCGGGGACGCCGCCTTCGTCGTAATAGTTGAGGAAAACTTCATGCTCGCCCGGGGGGCATTCCATCCTGAAGACGCCGATCTCGGCGGGAAGGGTCTGCCAGGAGCGCGTGTCCGCCGTTTCGACCGCGGAATAGAACTTGCCGAGGATGTCGATCAACCCTCCCGCCTTGTCATCCAGTTTCGTCTGCGCGAGGGTCCTGAGGTAGGTCCTCAGGGCCGACTTCAGAAGGATCATGCCGATCCGCTTCTTGAAGGACTCCATCGCCGTCTCCTCGATGTTGTCGAGGGCCTTCACCGGGGCGGCCTCGAGGCTGTCGATGACGACGCGGCACGACGAGGCGATCCGCGGCTGGCGGACATATTCGGGGAAGGCGAAGGAGAAAACGACGCCGGAATTCTTCATGCTTAAACCCGAGACTGCGCCGCCGCTCACCATCATCGGCTCGGAGGCCCCGGGAAGGGTGAAGAACCCGAAGAGGTTGCCGTCGGTATCGTTGAAATACCCCTTCACCTCCCTCGAGATCTTCAGCGGGGCCCTCCCCATCTCGGCGAAGACGACGACTTCGGTCAGGTTCGGGTTTTCGGACGCCGGCCTCGCCTCAGGCCTCAGCTTCGCGACCTCGTCGTACTCGATCCTCGCGTCGTCGGTCAGCCCCTCCATCTCGTAGAGCAGCGCGGCGAGATACCTCGCGAAGGGCACGTCGAGTTTCTCCCAGTCCTCCTGCGAAAGGGCGTCGGTGTACTGCTCCAGCCTCGCGACGGTTCGGTTTCGCTCGACCTTCGCCCCTTCGAAGTCCCCCTTCATCTGATAGGCGAGAAGCAGGTAGGCGTTGATAAGTATCTTTTCGTGCGACTCGGGCTGATACTCCATCTTCCCCGCGCTCACGAGGGATGTCTTTATGAATTCGCTGACGGAGAATGTGCCCTCGATCTCGTGGACCCTCTTCTCGGCCTCCTGGAAATCGACGATCGCCGAATCGTAGTCGCCCCAGGCGAGCCTCGTCTTGCCGCGCTCGAGAAGGTAGAGGCAGACGTCGTTGTCCGAGGCGTCCTTTATAAGGGCGGTGAGGCTGCCGATCGCCTGCTCGTATTCCCCCGCGTAATAGAAATCGCGGGAGATCTCCATCTTCGAGGTGTAGGTGGAGCACCCGGCCGCGGTAACGAGAACGGCGAAGACGAGGATCTTCCGGATATGCCGGCAGCCCGGCGTGATATGCCCGTGGCCCGGCGCGGCGGGCGGCGCGGCCTGCCGGCCCCCGCACCTCGCGCCGGACGGCGTCCTGAAAAAGATCATCTCCTGACTTTGCCCTTCGTGCTGGCCCTCTTGTACTCGACCTCGTCGGTCCACTTCATGAGGAGGGTCTCCACTTCAAAGATGTCGAGGGTGACGTTCATGTAGTTGATCGTCTCCCGCCCGTCCTGCTTGCGCAGGTTGGAGATCGAGCCCCTGAGGATGTATTTGGCTCCGACGAAATTGCCGAGCTTCGCCGCCTTCGCGTTGTCGTAGAGGTCGGTCGCCTGCATGTTGAGCTGCTCGAGCGCCATGTCGAAGGCCTGGTCGTCGACGAACTGGGCCATGTTTTCCTTCATCATCTGCGTGCGGATCTTCTCGAGGACGAGCCTCGTGTCGATGTGCTCGTCGGTCTTGTTGATAAGGCTTTCGGCGAGAAGCATCACCGGTTTTTCGCCGCCATGCTGCGCCGCGTAAAGCTGGTAGAAACCGTTCGCCTTGATCGAATTGATCATCCCCTCGGTGATCGTGAACAGGTCGGCGCTCGAGAAATCGGCGTCCTCCGCGACGTCCGTCTCGAGGTCGATGACCCTCGTCTTCTTGCCGCAGCCCGAAACAGCCAGGACGCAGACGAGGACGAGCAACAGGATCCTCTTCATTCCTTCCTCCTTCTCAGCCTCCGGGGTCCGGCCCCGCCGGCTTCGTTTATACTTGAATCCATTCATCCGCGGGCGGGCCGCTTCCCCTTCGACATCGGGACCAGCATGAAACCTCCGCCCCGTTCGGCGAAACCCGGCATGGCAGGCCGGGCCCGCTTCGCGCATCCTACCCCCGATCGTGCCCCTTTTTCAAGCATAATGAGGCCCGGGGCCCCGCCCCATCCCATCCTTGACAAACCGGCATTCGTCGATTATCCTAGTATTCTGATTATACGGAATTTGCCTGAGTGGTGAAACTGGTAGACGCGCTGCGTTCAGGGCGCAGTGGGGTTAACCCCGTGGGGGTTCAAATCCCCCCTCAGGCATTTGAAATATCGGCGACAAAAAGGCCCCCGACGCCTCGAGCGACGGGGGCCTTCGATTATCCGGGACCTTCGATCAGCCGGGGCCCCTCGATCGTACGGGGGCCTTCGATAATCCAATCCTTCGCGGCCTACCTTACATCTTCGGCCTTTATCACCTTTACCTCGCCGAGCCCTTCGAGCTGCGAAGCCGTCTCCGCGTAATTGGTCAGAACGACGATCAGGTTGTCGCCGTCATGGAAATATTTCCCCGCGACCCGCTGAACGTCCGCCGCGGTCACGCCGTCGATGCGACTCCTGTAATTCTCCACGAAATCCTTCCCGAGGCCGTAGAACTCGAGGGTCACCATCCACTGCGCGATGTCGGCGTTCGTCTCGATATCGAATGGGAAAAGGCCGGAGATGTACCTTTCGGTCCCTTCGATCTCCTCGCCCGCGGCGGCCTCGTTCCTCATCTTGCCTATCTCGGCGAGGGAAACGTCGATCGCTTCGCGAAGGGTCTGGTTCTTCGTGTAGGTGAAGACGCCGAAGTACCCGCCCCTGAGGTTCTTGTTCATGATGCTTCTAACGCCGTACGAGAGGCCGCGGTTGACCCTGATCTCGTCCATCAGCCGCGACGTGAACCCGCCGCCGAGCATCGTGTTTGCAACCTCGAGGGGGAAATAGTCGGGGGTCTTCCGGTCGGTCCCGATGTTGCCTATCCTGATCATGCTCTGAGTCGCGTCCGGCTTGTCGATCACGACGACCCGCCCGCCGGGGAATGTCTTCGGCTCTATGGCCGCGACAGCGCCCGAGGCCTTCCTCGCGCCCTTCCAGCCGCCGAACCTCTTCTCCGCCTCCTTCAGCGCCTTCGCGGCGTCGATGTCTCCGACGATGGCGAGGATGCACCCCTCGGGAACGAAATTATCCCCGTGAAAGGCGGCGACGTCGGCGAGGGTTATCTTTTCCACCGAATCGATGTACCCCTTCCCCGGGTCGGCGTAGGGATGATCGCCGAGAAGCTCCTTTATGAATACCTTCGTCGCGATCCCGTAGGGATCCTCCCTGCCGCTGATAAGATCGGAGACGACGATCCCCTTCTCCCTCTCGAATTCCTCCGCGGGAAAATCGGGCGCCGTCACGACCTTCGAGAGAAGGTCCAGGGCGAGCGAAAGATCCCTCGCCATGAAATCGCCCGCGATGTGCGTCTCGTCGGGGCCGGTCCCCGTCTCGAGCGAACCGCCGACGCTCTCTATCATCACGGCCATCTCCTCGGCGCCGATCCCGCCGGCCCCGCGCATCAGCATCGTGGCGGTGAGCTCGGCGAGCCCCTCCTTCCCCCGCGGATCGAGGGCCGAACCGGCCGGAAGGTGGAACCTCACCGTCACCATCGGCACCTCGCGCGTCTCGACGACGAAGACCTTCAGGCCGTTCCCGAGCGCGCGCTCCGTGACGGGAGGCAGCTTTACGTCCTTCTGTGCCGCCGAAAGGGCGACCGGCGCCGCGACGAGGGCCGCGAGCGCTAAAATCGAAGATATCCTTCTCATGTTCGAAATCCTCCATTGATCCATTGCGTTATCCTTCGCTCTTCTCGGGGACGAGGGTCACCACGTTCCTGTTCTTTTCGGAGAAATATTTCCCGGCCACCCGCTTTATGTCGTCGTTCGTCACGGCGCGGTACCTGCCGGGCACCCGCTCCAGCATCGTGTAGTCGCCGAAAAGGACCTCGTAGCGGCCGATCTTCGTCGCCTTGCCGTTGACCGTCTGCATGCTTCTCACGAA
>JALOPX010000046.1 GCA_025453655.1 Candidatus Krumholzibacteriia bacterium | reverse complement strand
CGCGTTGACGATATCCCACACGATAAGGAAGTATTCGGAAAATTTCATCTTCCTTATGACGTCGAGCTCGTATTCCACGCGCTCCCCGATCTCCGCGGTGACCTCTCCAACGACGGAGGGGAGCCTCTCCCGCACAAGGTGCGCAAGATAGTCGTCGGCGCACGGGAATTGCCCGGGGATGGGGAATCGCGGAATCTGGCTCCCCGAGTCCGCCAGAACGAAATCGCACTTGTCGGCGATCTCGAGCGTGCTGGCAAGTGCCTCCGGATATCCGGCGAAAAGTTCCGCCATCGCCTCCGGCGGCTTGAACCAGGTTTCGCTGTTCGACTTCAGGCCCCTGCCCGGGTCGTCCAGGTCCTTGCCCGTCTGGAGGCACAGAAGGATGTCGTGGGCCTCGTGGTCCTCCTTCTCGTAGAAATGGCAATCGTTGGTCGCGACGAGTTTCAATCCCAGCTCGCCCGCGAGGCGCGCGAGCGCAGGTATCAATTCGATCTCCTCCGGGATGCCGTGATTCTGGATCTCTATGTAGAAATCGCCCGGCTCGAAGATCGAGGCGATCCTCGAGGTCAGCTTCACCGCATCTTCCCACCTGCCCTCGCGCAGAAGCCTCGGCACGCTTCCCTGAAGGCACCCGCTGAGGCCTATCAGCCCTTCCGAATATTCCGCGAGAAGGTCGATGTCTATCCTCGGCTTGTAGTAAAAACCGTCCAGATAGGCCATCGACGAGAGTTTCAGCAGATTCCTGTACCCGCGGTCGTTTTTGACCAGAAGCACGAGGTGATCGTTGCGCGCCTGGCCCTTGACCGCCTTTTTCTCCCTGTGTCCGCCCCTTGCAAGGTAGGTTTCGATGCCGATTATCGGTTTTATCCCGGCCGCGACCGCCTCGTTGTAAAACGGGATCGCCCCGAAAAGGTTGCCGTGGTCGGTCAGGGCGACGGCGCTCATGCCCATCTTCTTCGCCCCGGCCACGAGGTCGCTTATCCTGAAAGCCCCGTCGAGCAGGCTGTATTCCGAATGATTGTGAAGATGCAGAAAGGGTGCGCCCGCCATGCCTGTTTTCCCTCCAGAGCGGCTATTGTATCATAAAACCGAATTCCCCGACAGTCCTGTTTCCGGCGCGGTCGCTTACCTCCACATGGAGCCCGGCCCTGCCCGGTTCCATGAAGCCGGGTATGGGTATCACGAGCCTGCCGCGGAACCCGTCCCATTCGCAGACCATCCTTCGGCCGTTGATGAACGCTTCGGCCGACCACGGGTCTATCCCGCTTCCCTCCTCCGTCACCTTCAGGGAGCAGAAGACGGGCTTGAAAAAGGTTCCTCCGCCCGCCCCCTTCAGGAGCGCCGGAGATGCGAACGCGGGCGGCTCCCCGTCGGTCATGAAGATATGGATGCCGGGGCGGCTTACACGGGAACTCCCCCCCTCCATGGCCGGGACTGAAATGCATCTCCACCCCGAGCCTTCCTCCCATCTGAACAATCCGGTTTTCCTGCCCGGATCGAACCTGAGATTGAACGGCCTTTTAATCGCTTCGCCCGCGAAATCCAGGATAAACGGCTGGCCGAAGCTTTTGAGCCCGGCGGGGATAGCCCCCGGGCTGGCGACATTCCCCGTAATCAACGTCACGGGGCCCCTGACCGATGGCGCTTCCAGCACCGCCCTGATCGAGTCGTCCACGGCGATTTCCGTCTCCCCGCCGCTCGACATGATCCGGGCTTCGAACGCCCTTGCGATCTCCACCGGGCAGCTCATGCCGTCCCGGCCCCTGAAATGAAGAAGGTTCGATCCGTCTTTCAGGCGGCCTCCGGCAACCATCGCCGAGAAATTCTTCGGCCCGGTGCGGTACAGCGCCAGGGTGTCCGCCTTCCCCGCGGCGATGAGCGCGAGAACCGGATCCCCCGGAAGGATCCTGTCCGTGGCGATATCCGCCCTGATCCCTCCCGGCACGGCGCGAAGCGCCATCTCGCCGAAAACCTCCTCCCCGCCGCCGCAAACCTCCACACCGGAGAAATAGGCCGTCGAAACCGCTCCATATGCGTCCGCAACCTCGTATCTGTATAGGGCCGGGGATGTGTCGGTCACGGCGCCGGTGTAATATTTCCCGGCCTTTTCGAGCCTCACTTCCGACCATGCGGCCCCGCCGTCCATCGATTCAAAAAGGCGCCCCTTCAATTCCATTCCGTCCCGATCCCGCGCCGAGACCACCACTTCGTCGGCCGCATCGAGCCTTCTCGCCTCGGTTATGACCGGAAGGCCGCCGATACTGATGTAGAAGAGGGCCCGCGACTCGTTCCCCGAGGCGTCGAACGCCGTTATCTCCCCCACATGAATACCGCCGGCCAGCCGGACCTCCTCCCCTGCCCCGCCGCGCGAGCTGATCACGCCTCTTCCACTCCTGTCGCCCCTGGTGTTTCCCTCCTTCCTGTAAAGAAGGGTGTACCTCCCGCCGGGCCCGGACCCGGCGATGTCGAACTCGAGGGCGATCTCGCCGGACTGGTCGTAGGAGAAAAGGCTGTTGCGCATCGAATAGAGGGTGTCCCCGTCCACGGTGAGGGAGATCGACAGGGGGGCCATCGGATAGCGGCCGTACCCCTGCTCGTCGAACACCGACACGCCGAATCCGAACCTTCCCTCGAGATGGATGGTATCCTGCAGGGTATAACTGTTGTTCCCGGAAACGCGCGTCAGGAACCTCGCCGGAAAGGGAGCCCCCTCGACGAGGCTTTCCGCGTCCAGGGGGACGACCTCGATCCCCGAGATCATCGGCGCGGAAAGATCGGGCACCGTATAGGCGAACTCGAGCGGATTGAGCGGCCTCTCCATCGAATCCCTCAGCTCGAAATGAAGATGCGGCGCGCTCGTGCCAGTGTCCCCCGAATAGCATACCGTATCCCCGACCGACCAGGCCGGCATGTCGTCGTTGAAGGTCAGATCGCACCACGAAGTCTTTTTGTCGACCCTGTAATGCCACATTATCGAGTCGACCGGGTCGCCGAAGCGGTCGAGGTGCGCATAGACCGCGGTCCGACCGTCGGACAACTTGAGATAAAGCGCCTTGCCGTACCCGGAAGGCGAAATCCGCACCCTCGAAACGCGACCGTCCGAAACGGCGAGGCATGGAAGGCCGATACCGCCCTGACTCCTGATGTCGATCCCGGCGTGATAATGGCCGTCCCTGTACTCGCTGAAACTCGAGCTCAGGCGCCTCTCCCCGTGCATCGGCCACAGGTATTCCTCGGCGGCGGCCGGCCGGGCCGCGAGGCACATCAATATCGATATTATCGCCGTTATCCTCATCATACGCGGTGAAAATTACCACCCTCTCTCCCGCGTGTCAACGCCTCATAGTCCGGAACGTTCTATCCGCGTTGTAATTATGGGGCTTTCGCTCATGCGCGGCGCGGCGCCCCGCGCCCCTTTAAATTATTTGCGCTGAAAGCCGCATTATGCTACTTTTATCCGATACCGTCGGAATGTTCCGATCGAATCACCTTTTATCGAAGAGGACAAAGTTAGATGTTACAGCAGATGAGAGAGAACACTAAAACGATCCTCTGGATCGTGGTCATCACATTCGTCATTTCTATTTTCGCCGTCTGGGGCATGAACCTGAGGTCGGGAAGGGGCGGCGATCAGTCCCTCGATACCGACGTAATCGGATCGGTGGACGGGGTCAAGATAACCCGGCAGATGTACTCGTCCGCGTACCAGGAGATCTACAACCAGATCAGGGCGCAGCGCGGGGAGAACGTCGAGCTGAGCGTGACCGAGAAGAACATGCTCAACGAGCAGGCCTGGGAAACCCTCGTGATGGAGATCCTGCGCAGCCGCGAGATCGAACGTCTCGGCATAACCGTTTCGGATAACGAGCTCGTCGCTTTCCTCAGGCAGAATCCCCCTCCCGTGCTGCAGCAGGCTTTCGCCGACGAGCAGGGAAGGTTCGATTATCAGGCCTACCTCAGGGAGCTCGCCAACCCTCAGAGGGACTGGACCGCACTTGAACAGTGGGGCCGTTCGCAGCTCCCGAGGATGAAGTTCGAAACGATGCTCATGTCCCAGATATTCGTGCCCGAAAGGGCCATCCTGGAGAAATTCGTCGAACAGACCGTCGAGATAAAGGCCCGCTACGTCAAGGTGCCCTACGCGGAGGAGAATCCTCCCTTCACCCCCGACGACAAGATGCTGAGGGACCTGTACGAGGAGACGAAAGAGGATGAATTCAAGGAATTCGAGAAACGCAGCGTCCGGCTGATCGCGCTCCCGATCGAACCGACAGCGGCGGACGAACGCGACGTCCTGGAACAGCTTCTCGAGGTGAAAAAGGAGATCGACTCCGGCACGGATTTCGCGGAAGCGGCGAAGCTCCATTCGGATGATTATTCGAGCGCGGAAAAAGGCGGCGATCTCGGCTTCTTCGCGAAGGGGGCCCTCGACTCCACCTTCACGGCGGTGGCCTTCCGCCAGGCGGCGGGGCAGATAAGCGGCCCTGTGAGGACGAGCTACGGTTATCATCTGATCAGAACTGAAGAGAAGAAGGTGGAAAACGGCGAGGAGCAGGTCAGGGCGAGCCACATTCTCATGAAGGTCGAGCCCGGATACGACACGACCGATTCCCTCTCGACCCTTATCAGGGAACTCGACGAAGCCATAAGAAACGAGGGGTTCGAGAAGGGGGCCGCGTCCAAAGGGATCACGCCGGTCGATACCGAGCCCTTCATAAAGGGAGTCTTCATCCAGGGATTCGGATATCAGCCGAGGATCGTCAATTTCGCCTTCGGCCACGAGCCGGGCAAGGTCAGCTCGGCGATATACGACGAGAATGCCGCTTATTTCGTCAAGATCCTCGAGGTGATACCCGAGACAACCAGGCCGTTCGAGCAGGTCAGGGACCTGCTGATCGAAAAGGTGAGGTTCGAGAGAAAGTCCTCGAACGCGGAGAAGATCGCGGAATCGATAAGGCAGGAGGCCGGCCGAACGGACCTCGAGACGGCCGCGGCCGCGCGGGGATTCGAGGTGCGGGAGACGCCGCCGTTCAGGATCGCCGACGAGATACCGGGAATAGGCACGGGCACGAATTTCGCCCTGGCATGCGACCGGCTCCCGGAGGGGAGGATCAGCGCCCCGGTAAAGGGACAGAACGAATGGTACGTCATAAAGGTCGTGTCCAGGAGCGCGCCCGACATGAACGAATTCGCCAGGGAGAAGAACCGGATTCGCGATGAGCTGATGCAGCAGGCATCCTACGATTTCATGTCGGAGTGGTACGCGAAGATGCGCGAAGCCGCGAAGGTGGAGGACAACAGGGAGGAAACGATCGACTGACCCGGGCGCCGGCCCGTGGTAACGAAAAAATCGCCCCGATCCGGGCAGGGCCCGATCGGGGCGATTCATATTGCGACCCGGCGCTGACCGGCCGGCGAAAGCTTATCCGAGCTTGTCCTTGTCCTCCTTGATCCCGGTCTCTATGTCGCTCTTTGCGTCTCTTGAAGCCTTTTTGAACTTCTGTATCGACTTGCCGAGGGCTTCGGCCAGTTCCGGCAGCCTTTTCGGCCCGAAGAAAATGAGCACGATCACCAGGATGATGAGCAGCTCCGACCAACCTACCGGCCCGACAAGCATGAATCCCGGGCGGTGCGCGCCGAACACTGATCCCAACAACATAAGAGCCTTCCTTTCCGGCAGCTCAACAGTACCATTTCATTAGAAACGCGACTACTATTATTCCCAGAACGCTCACCAGATTCACCTTCAGCGAGAACCCGAGCGTGAACGTCATTACGATAAGGTTGAAGTTCGCCGGCCCCACCTGGAATTCCTTGCCCGAAACGAACAGTTCCCTTATCACGTTGTCCTGTGGCAGCAGAAGCCCTATCGTTTCACCGATGACTCCGCCCAGTACCACGCCGAGAAAAAACACCAGGGCGACCAGCCCTATCCTTCTCTTTGCCGCCAACCGCGACCTCCCTTTTTCACGATTCGACAGGACGCGCCGCCCGCGGCCTACCTGTCTTCGAACACAAGCTTATCGCGATTCCATCCGATGACCAGGGTGACGTCGACTTCGGGCCGGTCCTGGAACTGCTTGAGCACCCGGACGCATCCGAGCTGTTTCGACAATCTTTTCATCAACGCCGGATTTCCCCGGCGATCGACAAGAACGGTTTCCCTGAAATCGAAGCGTTCCGCGTTCCTCTCTATGAGGACGTCGATCCCGAGGCGCCGAAGCTGCGTCGTGATCTCTTTCGCGATCCCCTTCTCCCCCGTCCCGTTGAGCACTTCCATCTGAAACGGCTCGAACACCTCCTCTTCTTCGCGCGTCCCCACCCCTGCCCATCTTACATAAACGGAAAGCGCCATTACAATAAAAAGAACGGCCCCCGCGATCCCCGCCGCGGGAAATCCGCGTTTTTTCCTTCTCGATTTCCTTTTAGGCGTCATTTTCACCCGCAAGCCGTCCCGACGGCGGCGTCAAAACCCGCTCCGGCCCCGTCACAGGGCCGCGAAGAAAGGCCTCAGCCTCGCGTAGCTTTCCGCAGGATCCTCTGAGATGACCCTCGTCCCGCCGACCGCGGTCATGAAATTGGTATCCCCGTTCCATCGCGGGACGAGATGGAAATGGATATGGCCGTCGACTCCGGCCCCCGCGCTCGCGCCCCTGTTCACCCCGGTGTTCATCGCGTCCGGGCGATAGACCTCGTCCAGCGCGCGCTCGCAGGCCGCGAGGAGACCGACCAGCTCGGCCCCTTCGTCCGCGGAAATCTCGGCCAGCCTGCCGATGTGCCTTCGCGCGACGACCATGATGTGGCCGCTCGTGTAGGGGAAAAGGTTGATTATCACGAACCAGTGTTTCCCCCTGTGGAGGATGCCCGCGCCGCGGTCCTCCTTTTGATTCTGAACCTCGCAGAAAAGGCAGCCTTCGGGCTTGTCCATCTTGAAATACATGCTTCGCCAGGGAGCGTAAATCCTATCCATTTTCCCTCATCAACCTTTCCGCCTCGCCGAGCTGCGCGATGTCGTTGATCCCGAGAAGTTCATCGCGGTCGTCGGAGCGGTGGACGAGGACCCTCTTCCCCTCCGACAGAAGTATCGCCATGACGTCCGTGAGATAATACTCCCCCTGCGAGTTCTTCCTGCCGATCCCGCGCAGCGCGTGGAAGAGATCCGGGCTTTTGAAGCAGAAGATGCCGCTGTTGATCTCCCGGACCGCCCTTTCCGCCTCGCCGGCGTCCCTGTGCTCGACGATTTTCACGAAATTGCCTTCCGCGTCCTTGATGATCCTCCCGTACCCCGAAGCGTCGTCCAGAACCGTCGTAAGCACCGTCGCCGAGGCGCCCGACTCGAGATGCCGCTTCAGCAGCCCCTCGAGGGTCGAAGGCCTGAGCAGGGGCGTATCACCCGTCAGAACCATAATAGTCCCGTCGAAATCCTCGAGCAGCGGCCGGGCCTGCATCACCGCGTGGCCGGTGCCGAGCCTTTCCGACTGAATAGCGAATTCGACATTTTCATCCTTCATCTCTTCGATGACCGCTTCGGCCTGGTGGCCCACGATCAGGATTATCCGGCCCGGGCCGAGCGCCCTCGCGGCGTCGACGACGTGCCTGATCATCGGCCTGCCGCAAACCTTGTGCAGCACCTTCGCCAGATCGGATTTCATCCTCTTTCCCTGCCCGGCGGCGAGGATGACCGCCGCAAGCTCCCCTTTATTCACCGCTTCCGCTCCGTTCCGGAAATGTCAGCAATATTTCCTCCGCTCCCCCGGGCCCGACCCGGAGAACGATGTTGTCGATCAGTCTCGTGTCGCCGATCCGCCCGGCGGCGGCAAGAAGCGTCACCCCTTCCATGATGTCCACGGGCAGGAGCGTGCGCGCGTCCACCACTTCGGCGTATTCGACATCGAATCCCGCATCCTCCATTCCGGCCCGAATCGATTTCCTGATGATTTCGGCGCGCCTTTCCCCGGCCGATGCTGCCTCGGCGGCCGCCCTCAGGCTTCTGTACAGGCCGCGGGCTCGTTCCCTCTGGTACCGGTCGAGGTAGGCGTTCCTCGAACTCATCGCCAGGCCGCCGGGCTCCCTTACGGTGGCGCCGATTCTTATCCGCACAGGGAAATCCAGGTCGGCCGTCATCCGCTCGAGGATGATGGCCTGCTGGGCGTCCTTCTGCCCGAAGAAGGCCAGATCAGGCTGGACCATGTTGAATAATTTCGCAACAACCAGGCAGACGCCGTCGAAATGGCCGGGGCGGAAAGCGCCGCAGAGCCGGTCGGCCAGCCCCTTGACCGTAAGGCCGACCGCTCCCGGCCTGGGATACATCGCGGCCGCGGACGGCATGAACAGAAGATCGCACCCCTCCCTCTCCAGAAGAAGCGCGTCGTCGCGTGTTTTTCTCGGATATCTCAGGAAATCCTCGGCGGGGCCGAACTGCGCGGGGTTGACGAAGATCGACACGACCACGAGGCCGGCCTCCATGCGCGCCATGCCAACCAGCGCGGCGTGCCCCTCGTGCAGGGCGCCCATCGTCGGCACAAATCCTATGCTCTTTCCCTCACGTCTCGCCGACGCCACCGCTTTCCTGACATCGGCCGGTTTCTCAATTGTTATCATCATCGCCGGAAGCGGAGCCGTCCTTCTTTTTGGGAAAGACGTAGGTGTGCTCCATCGAGGGGAATTTTCCGGTCTTCACCTCTTCCACGTATTCGCCGACCGCATCCCTTATCCTGTCGCCGAGGGCGTCGTAGACCTTGACGAATCTCGGCAGGGGGCGGTCGTGTATTCCAAGCATGTCGTGGAGAACAAGAACCTGGCCGTCGCAATTGGCGCCGGCTCCAATGCCTATCGTGGGGATCGACACCCTCTCCGTTATCCTCTGCGCCAGCTCCGAGGGAATTCCCTCCAGCACGATGGAATAACACCCGGCCTTCTCGAGAGCGACCGCGTCTTCGACCATCCTCGCGGCGGACTCGTCGTCGCGTCCCTGGATGCGATACCCGCCCATCTGGTGAAGGGACTGCGGAGTGAGCCCGAGATGGCCGATGACCGGGATCGAGGCGTGAACTATCGCCTCTACCACCGGCACATACCTTCGCCCCCCCTCCAGCTTGACGCTCTCCGCCCCCCCCTCCTTCACGAGCCTCCCTGCGTTCCTGACGGCGTCCTCGACGCTCGCCTGGTACGACATGAAGGGCATGTCTCCGGCCACCATGGCCGAAGGCTTCGCGCGGGTGACGGCCTTCAGGTGATGGATCATCTCCTCCATCGTCACGGGGATCGTGTTCTCGTACCCCATTATCACCATGCCGAGCGAGTCTCCGACCAGTATCAGGTCGATCCCCGTCTCGTCGATGAGTTTCGTCGAAAGGAAATCGTACGAGGTGACCGCGGCGATCTTCTCCCCGCTTCTCTTCATCTTGAGAATCGAATGGGTCGTGACCTTCTTTTTCATTCCCGGCCTTCCTCCCACGACGGGATATAGTACCTGGTGCCGTCGAACCTTTCGCATATGCTCCCGAAGAAATCCTCCAGGTGGTCGCGTCTCGTCGAGAAATCGGTCGTATCGGTGTTGATTATGAGAAGCGGGGTCTCGTCGTAGTGAAAGAAGAAATGGTTGAACGCGTCGTTCAGCCCGGCGAGGTAATCCTCGTTTATCCCCTTCTCGAAATTCCTGCCCCTCTTGCGGATCCTCCGAAGGAGCACCTCCGGGTTCGCCTGGAGATAGATCACGAGGTCGGGCGTCAGAATCTTCGTCTCGAGGGTCGAATGCAGCCTGTTGTAGAGGACGAGCTCGTCGTCGCCGAGAACCGCGTGGGCGTATATCGTATCCTTCGCGAAAAGATAATCGGCCACCATGAGCTCCGAGAAAAGGTCCTGCTGCGCGATCTCCATCTGCTGCCTGTACCTGTTGAGGAGGAAGAATATCTGCGCCTGGAAGGCGTAGGACGGCATGTCGTCGTAAAATTTCTCCATGAAGGGATTGTCGTCCACCTCCTCGAGGAAGAGCCTCGCCCCCGCCTCTTCGGCGATGAGCCTGGCCATGGTGGTCTTCCCCGAGCCGACGTTTCCCTCGATGGCGATATATCTAATTCCGCAGGAAACCAGCTTTTCCTTCAAATCGTTCATATGGTGTACGGTAGTGAAAAAAGGCGGCCATGTCAATATCAATCCAAATCTTTAAGATTCAAGAAGTTTGACGGAATGACGAGGCGCGACGATATTTTCCTGACCCACCCGCGCGCCGCCCCCGCCGCCAGAAGGTCCTCCACGGGCGGCCCCCCCGGCTCCAGCCTCAACCCCGGCGCGACGTCGGCCGCGGGGCGAAGGACGAAGAGCCGCTCCACGGCGCGGGGATGTGGGAGGGTCAGGCCGGGGCTTTTCATCACGATGTCCCCGTACGCCACGATGTCTAGGTCGATCGCCCTGTCGTTACCGGCATCGGACCTCGACCTGCCCATGGCCGATTCGATTCCGGCGCACGCCGCGAGGAGCCCCCGCGGGTCGAGCGACGTGTCGATCGCGGCTGCGGCGTTGACGAAGGCGCCGGAATAACCTTCGCCGACCGGCTCGCTCTCGTAAAGCGGGCTCAGGGCGGTGATCCTTATCCCCGGCTCCATCGCGGCAAGCCGCACGGCGCCCAGGATGTTCCACTCCCGTTCACCGAGATTCGATCCGAGAGAGAGTATCGAGCGGGTCAATTGTTCCTCACGCCTGACGTTCGACGACGACCGCGACATGGCTCAGGCTGTTCGGGAAGGGGAGCGTGAGTTTCCGGATCGTGGTCCTGATCCTCGTGACGGGAAAATTCGCGATGATGTCGCAGCAGATCGCGTCCGCGAGGGTTTCGATGAGGTTGAAATGGTTCTTGCCCACGATGTCCATGACCCTCGAATAAACCCTCTCGTAATTCACCGTATCCTCGAGGGAATCGGTGACCACGGCCTTCGTGAAATCGCTCCAGCACTCGACATCGATCTCCAGTTTCTGGCCGATCTCCCTCTCGATCGCGGAAACCCCGTAATAGCCGAAAACCGTAATGCCCTTCAGGACGATCTTCTCTTCGAGCAATGGGCCCTCCTTCGAACCTTACATGAACCGGGCCAGTTTTTCGCCGGCTTCCCGTATGGTATCCGTCGAAGCCGTCAAAGACAACCTGAAATATCCTTCGCCGCGGCTGCCGAATCCTATGCCGGGGGCCGAGACGATTCCGGTGGATTCGAGAAGCTTCGCGCAGAAATCGATGGAGCCCGCTCCGCCGGGCACCGGCAGCCAGAAATAGAAGGTCCCCCCGGGAGGCGCGCATTCGAATCCCGCTTCCTTCAGCCCCTTCCCCAGAATATCCCTTCGCTCCCTGTAAACGGACACGATCCGGTCCGTTATGGCGCGGTAATCCCCTTCGAGTATGTCCGCGATCGCCGCCTGGACCGCGCTGAAAACCCCCGAGTCGATATTCGCCTTCGTTCTCGCGAGGGCGGCGACGACATCCGGCGAGCCCACCGCGAACCCGGCCCTCCATCCCGTTATCGAGAAGGTCTTCGAAAAGGAGAAGAATTCGACGTACGGAATCCCGGCCTCCCTTGCGATCGGGAAGAGGGGGCTGCTTTTCCCGTCATAAACTATCTCGCTGTAGGCGGCGTCGTTCACGAGGACGCTTCCTAGCTCCCCGCTGAACTCGACCGCCTCGCGGAACCTGCCTGCGCCCGCGACCGCCGCGGTGGGATTGTTGGGATAGTTGAGATATATGAGCCTGATCCGCCCCCCCGCTTCCCTGTCCACCGAACGCAAGTCGGGCCAGAAGCCGTTCGAGGCGAGCAGAGGCATCCTTCGGGGGGAGGCCCCGGCGAATATCGCCGATGAATTGTATACGGGATATCCCGGATCGGGAACGAGCACCACGTCGCCCGGGTCGACCACCGCGAGAGGCAGGTGGGCGATCGCCTCCTTGCTCCCGATCGTGATCAGTATCTCGTCGCGGCCGAGCGGGACACCGTGTTCCCTCTGCGCCCATCCGGCAACGGCGTCGACGAGCCGCGGAAGCCCCCGGTCCTGCGGGTACCTGTCATAATCCCTGCATTCGAGCGCCGCCCTGAGCCTTTCGAGCAACTCGGGAGGCGCCCCGAGATCGGGATCGCCGATACCCAGGTCGAGAACCCTTCCGCCCCTCCGGGCGTAGTCCTTCCTGATCCTGTCGATTTCGACGAAAAGGTAGGGGGGCAGCTCGGCCAGCCTTCTCGACTGTATCTGATCCTTCCGCTGCGTCATCGGCCCACGCCCCGGCCTACAGGGAGCTGCGGAAGATGGCGCACTCCACGGTTCTGCCGGCATCCCCGCTCCAGGCCGGCGTCGGGATCGGAGCGTAAAGGACTTCGTTCTGGTCGAACACGACCCTCATATAGGTGTAATCCACTTCGGGCTCGTAGGAAATCGACCAGTTTATGCTCGGCGAGGCGTAGACAGTCATACCTTCGTTCAGCAGGCTGATCATGAGGGCCGAGAACGATTCCTCGACGTCCCTGCCCTTCCTGACCATCCTGAACCCGATCTTGGGTTCCGCGGTGTTGGGCGACCAGTTCAATCCGTAAATCCCGTCCGTCGCCTTCTCCTTGGTGAAAACGGGCTCGCTCGAAACGAGGCCCGCCGCGCTCACCAGCCATATTCCGCCTTCCG
The DNA here is from genome assembly GCA_025453655.1 of Candidatus Krumholzibacteriia bacterium. Classification (GTDB taxonomy): domain Bacteria; phylum Krumholzibacteriota; class Krumholzibacteriia; order Krumholzibacteriales; family Krumholzibacteriaceae; genus JALOPX01. Next base: position 3,284 of record JALOPX010000046.1, on the reverse strand, counting down.
TCGAGACCGCGCACTGCGAGCCGTCCGGGGACCAGGCCATCTCTCCGACTTCCTCGATGTCGGGAACCTTCGCGACGGCCTCGAGGTATGGGTAGAAGAAACAGAGATCCCGCCCGGCGTCTATGAACGCTAGGATGTCCATCGTGGAATTATACTGGAACACCGTGTTGCTGTTTACCCTGATCCCCGCGGCCTCGAAAAGACTCAGAGCCCTTCTCGTCGCCTTGACGGGGGCGCCGCCCACGATGTCGATGAGGCAGGGCTCGTACACGCCGGTCGTATCGACGAAATAGATCAAAAGGTCCTCGTCGGGGGTGAATATCGGCCTGATATTCCGGTAATACCTGTGTATCGTCACGATGTCCGGCCCGATCTGAACCTGCGTGGAATCGTGGCTCTCGGTGAGGTATACCTTGGTATTGGAGAAATTGTCCCAGTGCCCTATATCGCAAAGGTCCTTCGTCCCGTCATCCGCCGACCCCGCGAGCTCCGCCTGCCATACGATCCGCGTCCCGTAAGGATTTATATAGGGATGCACATGCTGGTTTTTCCTGAGAACCTGCCCGCCGCCGTCGTTGGTGATGTTCACGGGCGATCCTATCGCGAGCGGGAAGTTCCACATATCCTGTCTCTGCTGGGAAAGGCCGATATAATAGGTCCTGATGAACGATCCCGTCAGGGCCGTGCCTTCTTCCGGGATATAGAGATCGTATCCCCCTCCGACCGTCTCGCCCGTGTTGGATATCAGAGCCGAAAATCCCGGGCTCGAGTACTGGAAACAATGGTATCCCCTGAACGAATTATTTCTCGGCGTAAGGCCGTCGGCTCCGCCGAAGAAATAAAGCGAGTTGTTCACTATCCTCGGAGCGCAACTGAATTTTTTACCGGTATTCAGCTCCTGGAAATTCCTCACGTAAACCCAGGTGGACGAGGTATCGGCCAGGCCGCCGAGGGTGCCGATGACCCGGACGTTGTAAAGCCCGGGGGTCGCGGGTGTGAGCCACTTGACGGAGATGCCGTTGTTCGTCTCCGGGAAGGATCCGCCCGTCGCCGTCCACGTGTAGGTCGGCCACTCGCCGGAGCTATACCCGTCGACTATCACGGTCAGCTGGGCTAGCGCGCCCGGCGCCGGAGAGAGATCGTTGCAGATGATCTGCAGCTGGTCGAGTTCGTTCGGCTCGGTCGGGACGGGATCCTCCGACGAATCGGAGCAGCCGGTGAATAAAGCGAGATAAAGTGAAAGTCCCAGAATCAACATCCAGGCCCCTGATCTCTTCCGCCGGTTCACTTGAGACCTCCAGGTTTGTGTAGGAAAATCTTATTCGCGGCGCTTTTTCCGTTCGCGCCGCCGCCCGGCTCATGGCGCCGGAATTCAATCAATCCATACCTCACGGTAAAAATAGGAATCCGGCCGGCGGAATTCAAGTCATTTCTACATCAGGGAATGATCTCCCCTCCCGGAGGCGCCCAGCCCTGCCCCTGTGAACGTAAAGGGGCGCCCCGCGGAAAAAGCGGGACGCCCCTTTCGGAATCATACCGGGCCGATGAACCTACATCATCCCGCCCATGCCGCCCATTCCGCCGGCGCCCATGTCGGGGCCTTTCTCCTTCTCCGGAATGTCGGTGATTATCACTTCGGTCGTCAGAAGAAGGGCCGCGACGCTGGCCGCGTTCTGAAGCGAGGACCGGGAAACCTTCGTCGGATCGACGATGCCCGCTTCGAGCATGTTGACGAATTCGCCCGTTGCGGCGTTGTAGCCGATCTCGTGCGATTTCTGGCTCTTTATCTTCTCGACGATGACCGAACCTTCCTGGCCGGCGTTGATCGCTATCATCCTGGCCGGCTCGTAAAGTGCCTTGGCCACGATATCGGCGCCGATCTTTTCCTCGTCCTTCAGGTCGAGTTTCTCTACGACGGCGGCCGCGTGAAGCAGGGTAATCCCGCCTCCCGGCACGATCCCCTCCTCGACCGCGGCTCTCGTCGCGGCGAGGGCGTCCTCGACGCGCGCCTTCTTTTCCTTCATCTCGAGCTCGGTCGCCGCCCCGACCTTGATCACCGCGACTCCGCCGGCGAGTTTTGCCAGCCTCTCCTGGAGCTTCTCGCGGTCGTAATCGGAGGTCGTGTCCTCGATCTGAACCTTGATCTGATTGATCCTCTCCTTGACCTTGACGGCCTTGCCGGCGCCCTCGATGATCGTCGTGTTGTCCTTGTCGATCGAGATCTTCTTGGCCTGGCCGAGGTCGGCCACGACGGTGTTCTCGAGCTTGAGCCCGGCGTCCTCGGAGATCACGCGCCCGCCCGTCAGCGTGGCGATATCCTCGAGCATCGCCTTGCGGCGGTCGCCGAACCCGGGGGCCTTCACCGCGGCCACCTGGAGCGTGCCGCGAAGCTTGTTGACCACCAGGGTCGCGAGGGCCTCGCCCTCTATATCCTCGGAGATTATAAGGAGCGGCCTGTTGATCTGGGCCACCTTCTCGAGCACGGGGAGAAGATCCTTCATCGCCGATATCTTCTTGTCGTAGATCAGGATGTACGCGCCGTCGAGCACGGTTTCCATGCGTTCGGCGTCGGTCACGAAGTAGGGGCTCAGATACCCCCTGTCGAACTGCATCCCCTCGACCACGTCGAGCTCGGTGTTCATGCTTTTCGCTTCCTCGACGGTTATGACGCCGTCGCGGCCGACCTTCTCCATCGCGTCGGCTATGAGATCGCCGATCTCCCTGTCGTTGTTCGACGAGATCGTCGCGACCGATGCGATCTCTTCGCGCTTGCGAACGGCCTTCGAACGCTTCTGAATGTACTCGACAGCCGCGTCGACGGCCTTGTGAATGCCCTTCTTTATGTACATCGGGTTGGCCCCGGCCGTGACGTTCTTGAGGCCTTCGGCGATGATCGCCTGGGCCAGGATCGTCGCCGTCGTGGTGCCGTCGCCCGCGACGTCATGCGTCTTGGTGGCGACCTCCTTCACCATCTGCGCGCCCATGTTTTCCCACGGATCCTGAAGCTCGATCTCCTTGGCGATCGTCACGCCGTCGTTGGTGATCGTGGGCGAACCGAATTTCTTGTCGAGGATCACGTTGCGGCCCCTGGGGCCGAGGGTGATCTTAACCGCGTTGGCCAGCTGATCCACGCCTGCCTTCAGGCGATCCCTGGCATCAACATTGAACTTCAACTGTTTTGCCATATGATTCCACTCCTTCCCGCAGGCTTACAATACGGCGAGTATGTCGCTTTCCCTGAGTATCAGGTATTCCCTGTCGTCGATCGTGATCTCGGTGCCGGA
>JALOPX010000156.1 GCA_025453655.1 Candidatus Krumholzibacteriia bacterium | reverse complement strand
CGATTTTCGATTCTATCTTCATTCTTTCGGCCGTGCGCAATGCCCCGGCCCCCGGGTTGTCCGATACGAGAAGGGCTATTCGGGCCGGATAATCATCCTCGAGCGCAGCAAGAGCCAGGGCCTCGAAATTACTGCCTCGGCCGGATACGAGAACTGCAATATTGATCTTCACGGGCAACATTACCCCGGCACGTGCTTGTTGAATGAATGACTAATTGTTTCGACCGTCGCCATGCGCGGCAGCGATGTTGCCGAAATGATGCAACGGCGCTCTCAAGACCTGCACATTATCCCTGCCGGGCGGATTTAAGTCAAGCATCGATATTTGCCCGACGCGCGCGGATTTCCCGGCGAAAACCGCGCGCGCGCAGGTCTATTAATGATCAAGAACAGGTTGTGTTACAATGCGATGAGGCGTTTCATTCCGCCGATTTGATGATTTTCAATTCCGGGCGAGATCCCTTCTCGGATATCATCTTTCCCCTTGCCGGCGGATAATGCGGCTGCCTTACCATGATCCGATATCCGCCCATCGGTATCTCATGGTCCACGGAGATCAGCCGGGGCCTTCCCGAGCCGGAGGTGGAAAAGAGCTTCATCCCCTCCAGATCAGCGCGCAGATACGGGCTGCAGATCGTCGCCGGGCATCCCATCCTTTCGATGATAAAAGGCAATCCTCTCAAAAGGTCGGCGTCCGTGGGAAGTATGATTACATAGTCTATCGAAGAGATGCCGGACACCCAGAGATCTCTCACCAGTCTCCTTGCGTGAATAATTCCGACGCCTTTTCTTATCACAAGCGCTCTTTCGGCACCTTCGTGAAACTCGATGTCCTTCCAATGGCTCCCTTCCATGGAGACTCCAGGGTGGAATTCCCTCAGGGAACCCGGAACACAATGAAGGAATGACGACGCCATGAGGATCATCGCAAGGAGCGCTTTGCCCCCCCTTCGGGAGGCTCCGGCTCTTAACGCGCAACAGAGTAATGCGATTCCGCATATGTAGGCTGGATACCAGACCTGCCCCCTGTAAATGCCGGGCCGCCCAAGATCCATCATCGCCGACGGAAAGGAACACATTATGTGCGTGACAAAATTTACCGGAATGGAAAGAACGTGCCTGAACAAATCGACGGGCAGGAGGGAGTATACGAACCCGAGGATCAGCGCCGACATAACGGGGATCGTCATGACGAGGTTCGGGATGGTGGCTAGAAGGGGAGATTTGCCGAACATCTCCAAAACAAGAGGCAGCATGAACGCCTGGACGGAAACGGTGATGACAACGCAGACCGCCAGCATCCTTCCCGCGCCGGTGATGCGTGACCAGAACCAAAGCCTTTCCAGCAATTTTTTCAGGGGGATCCCCAGAAGCGCTATTGCGGCGACTGCCAGGAACGAAAGCTGGAAGCCCCAGCTGTAAATGAGCCCGTAGTCGATCGAGAGGACCATCAGCCCGGCCATCGCCAGCGCTCCCGCGAGGGTCTCTCTCACGCACAGGGCCGAAATGACGTTGAACGCGACCAGGAGGGCCAGCGATCTTAAAAGCGAATCGGGACAGCCGGCCGCGAAGGTGTATACGGTCATCAGGGTCAGCAGCAGGAGATTCTTCCGCCATTTTTTCATGGGGAATATTTTCAGAACCCACGAGAGCGCGACCGCCAGGACTCCAAGATGCATTCCGCTGAGAGCGAGGAGATGAGCGAGACCGAGATAGGCGTACATATCCCGCATTTCCGCCCCCTTCTCTTCCCTGCAGGACAGGACCAGGGCTCGAAGCACCATGGCGCTTTCGTCGGTCAGGCGGCTGTCGCCGAAGGAATCGAGCATGTATTCCCTGATGGGATTGATGAGATGCGAGGATATGTAATTTCCATCGCCGGCGTCTCCGTTCCCGGCGCCGGATTTTGGCGGCGTTCGATAAGTCCCGCCCGCATGTGCGCCGGATTCCCTGCTGAAATCATGGATATTTCTTGAAAGATCGACGCTGGAGAGTATCAGAAGCCCGGTGGCGCACACGATAAGGGCCTTCACAAGGCCGGCCGGATATGCCCTGGACTGAAGATATCGATCGTTGGCATTAAATCGCCCCCGGAATGGGGAATGAACCAGGATAATCGCCGCGCAAAAAGCGCCGATCCCGGCAGGGTAAATATCGCCGCCGCACCCGAAGAAACTTCCCGCGACAAAAAAAACGGCCCACCAGCACATCATCATCCACCTCCCTGGCCACAGGACACTTAACGCAAATCAGCGCCGGCGGCCGGCCGGCGTTTAAGGCTCAATCCACCCCCTCCTGGAATTTCACCCTGTTTTTCCCGCTGTTCTTGGCTTCGAGCAGATTTTTATCAGCTTTTCTGAAAAGCTCCTTTTCATTATCGGCGTCATCCGGGTAAACGCAACCTCCGATCGTAAGGGTGATATGAAGGTTCTCGCCCTCGCCGGTCGCGAAGGCGGTGGCGGATACTACCTCCCTTATTCTCTCGGCCGTTCTTTCCGAAGCCTCCCTGTTCGCGCCCGGCAGGAGAGCTATGAATTCCTCGCCTCCGAACCTGAAGAAAAGGTCTATCTTCCTGAGGTGATTGCGCACAGTGGCCGCAACCAGTTTCAGGACCTCGTCCCCCGTGTCATGGCCGTAAACGTCGTTGAATTTCTTGAAATCGTCTATATCCATGATCAGGAATCCGAGTGATTTTCTGTTTCGTGTGGCTCTTTCCATCTCGAGGGGAAGCTGGGAATCGTAATAGCTGCGGTTATTCGCGCCCGTCAGGCGGTCCACCGACACCATCTCCTCGAGGTGCCTGTTGTTGTCGAGGAAGCGTACCAGCCCTTGTCCTATCAGATTGAAATTGAACAAGATGCCGTTGTCCCCCAACGTCGCGTCCGGAATATGGACCTGAAGGATGCCGAATTTCCTTCCGTTGCCTGCGAGAGGGACGAGAACCACCGCTCCGACACCCCCGCCGATCCTGAAATAACTTTTTTCCGCAAATATCTTTTCACCACGAAGTATGGTGCGTATTTTCCCGTCCCCCATAACCGGCCCGTACAACGCGCTCGATCCGATTTCGTCCGCCGCCGACTCCCTTATATTGACGCTTTCCCTGACCCCTTGTATGAAGGACTCCCTGAAAAGAAGGAGCCGGCCCTCCGCTCCCGGACTGGCGTATTCCACGAGCCCGAGTATGTCTTCGATCTTTTCAGTGCTTGAAACTCCGGAACCGTTGAGAGTCAGCGACGACAATATTCCTGCCAGCACTGATGGAACCAGCCCCGCCTTGCGTTCAGGGCGCGGGGAAAGACTCTCCCACTCGAGGTTCGTCAATTCGAGGGTATAACTGGTCCTGCCGTCCCTCTGAGCATAAGTCACGGCGACCTTGCCGTCCGATCTGGTCAAACCCGACCTTTGGAATATTCCCCTCTTCGCGAGCTCTTCCAGGGCGAGAATCGACTCGCGCACCATCGTGAGGCGATCCCCCGACCTGCCCGCGCCGGCTATCCCTTCTAATCTTTCGGAAGACAGCAGGTGTCCGGGAATCAGGTTTTTGAGGAAAAATTGATAGTCTTTTTCGATATGGGGACTCATTTTTCTACCTGTATGGCGCTGTTGTTGCAATCTTCTTCAGGTATATCCATTATACACCATACGGAAAATAATTGAAAGGGCAACGTATGCGGGGGCTTGAATAAGCCGACCGTATATAATATATTGACCGAAACCCGAAGGAGGCGTGGAATGCGTGGCAGACTGAAGATATTCCTTGCGTCGACGTTGCTGTTCCTGTTCCCGGCATGCTTCCCTTACATATCCGAAAAAAGCGGCGAATCGGAGGACGTATCATATAACACCTTATCGCACGACCAGATGTACGCTCTTTACCCGCAGCTTCTGAACCTTCAGGAACGTCTCGACGAAGCCAATGCCTGGTATTATCTCGGGAACACGAACATCGCCATCGACCTCAGCGACAGGCTGCTCGAGGATATCGCCAGAATGAAATCCACCTCTCCGGCTCCTTTTGTCTGCAACCATCTCGATTCCCTCGAAAACCTCGTCGTCGTCCTTAATCAGCACATCGTCGAGGAGGAATCGATCAATGACTGGAATTTCCATATGTCGGCGGTTCTAGACTCGATCGCCTTGAATCACGTGGTCGAAGAGGAGATCGAGATCGTGCATAACTGGCAGACCGATTACTGGGTGAAATATTTCACGGGCAAGGGCCGCAAATTTTTCACCAAATGGCTTCAACGTGTCGGTGTGTACAGGGGGATAATAGAGCCCATTCTCGTGAGTTGCGACCTGCCCCGCGATCTCGTCTTCCTGTCCGTCATAGAGAGCGGCCTCAATCTCAACGCAAGATCGAACGTGAAGGCGACGGGCCCATGGCAGTTCATGGCCGGAACCGGCAGGTTGTTCGGCCTCAGGATCAACTGGTGGATCGACGAAAGAAAGGATATCGTTGCGTCGACCTACGCCGCGGCGCATTATCTCAGCCATCTGCACAATCTTTTCGGAAACTGGCAACTCGCCCTTGCAGCCTACAACTCGGGGGAATACCGGGTGGCCGGCGCCATTTCGAGGCAAAGGACCGACGACTACTGGAAACTGAATCTTCCCGATCAAACGCGCTGGTTCGTTCCGAAATTCATGGCCGCCCTGGAGATCGGGCGAAACCCCGCAAAGTACGGTTTCGAAGGGATCGTGGACAGCACGTTGAAATTCGACGTGGTCAGGATAGATAAATCCACCGATCTGAGGATCATCGCCAAATCCGCCG
>JALOPX010000155.1 GCA_025453655.1 Candidatus Krumholzibacteriia bacterium | reverse complement strand
CTTGGGGGCTGCAGATATGCAACGATAAGGCCTCTCGAGACTGTGGGCACTGCCGTCTCCTGTTTTTCCGCATTTGCCGCGGAAGGCGGAATATGTGTCGAGTGGACAATGAACGAAACTCGCGAATGCGGGGATTTCAGGATAACGCGGTTCGAAAACGAAGGTGAATCAATCCTGCTTGACGATGTGGCAGTCGAAAACAGCGGCCTGAATTTCAGCTTCTCAGACCGCGCCATATCATCGGAACGATCTTACAGGTACCAGGTGTATCTTGAGGAGGATGGCGACGCGAGATTTCTCTTCGAAACGGATGCGGTCGAATCCCCTCGCCTTTCAATTTATATTGTCAACTACCCCAATCCGTTCAATCCCAGAACAGAAATCTCCTATTTCAATACCGTTAAAGGTCCGGTCTCGCTCGATATATTCGATGTTTCCGGAAGACTCGTCCGCCGGCTTGTCGACAAGACCCAATCGGTCGGCGAACACCGTGTGTTCTGGGATGGGACGGACGACTCCGGGGCCAGGCAGTCATCGGGTATATATTTCTGCAAACTGAAATCCGGAAAGAATGTGAACTCGCGAAAATTAGTGTTGCTGCGGTAGCAATGCGGCGAAGTCCGCATCATTCGCCACGGAGAAGCTACTTTTTGCAATTATTTTTGTTGCACTAAGCTATCATTTGTGATAACTTGTTTACATGAAATGGAGAGATTTATTAACCACCCTGGGCCGTGAGCCCCTGTTTTCTGCCTCACTCCTTCAAACCGGTGATGTCACCAGGAAGGAGTTATCCGTTCAACTCAGCCGGTGGGTAAAGTCAGGCCATTTGATCCAGTTGCGTCGCGGTGTTTACGCTATCGCAAGGCCCTACCGAAAGATCGAGCCCCATCCGTTCCTGCTGGCAAACAGCCTTTGCAGAAACTCATATGTCAGCCTGCAATCCGCGCTCGCGTTCCATGGCCTGATCCCGGAACACGTGCCGGTTTGTACAAGCGTGACCACCGGTCGGTCCGAACAACTCGAGACGGCGTTGGGATCCTTCAGCTATCATCGCATCAAATTGGATTATTTCTTTGGTTTTGATCAGCAGGAAGTGGCGCCCAAACAGTATGCGTTTGTGGCCGTTGCCGAAAAGGCTCTGCTCGATCTCGTCTATCTCACGCCCGGAGCAAACGCAGATTCGTACCTGCGTGAACTCCGCCTTCAACATACCGAAACGATTGACGGCGAAACGCTGGAAAAACTGGCGGATCGTATGGGTAAGCCGAAGCTCAGATCCGCCGCGCGGTTGATCCGTCGGCTGATTGTCGACGGGGAGATGAATTCCACATGAAGGATCACATGCGACATCTGGTGGAAAACGTCGACGGGGATGTGAATCAGAAGATTTGCATCGCCCGCGAGTACATTCAGGCACGAACACTCCAGTGCTTCCAGGAGGATGGCGTCTTTACACGTTGGGCTTTTCGGGGGAGTACGGCGCTTCGTTTCCTGTTTTCGCTGCCGCGCTTCTCGGAAGATCTGGATTTTGCGCTTATTCGCGGCGATGAGGATGCCCATTTTGAGCGAGCCGTGAAACGAGTGGAAAAGATTTTCCAGGCGGAAGGTTATGAAATTTCGCTCAAGGGGAAACCTGAAAAAACGGTGGCATCCGTATTCATCGGGTTCTCGGGCTTGTTGTACGAATTGGGATTGTCAACGCAACGGCGAAAGATCTTCTCCGTCAAGGTGGAGGTGGACACGAATCCGCCCGTCGGCGCAGGGTTGGATACAACGCTGGTCCGCAGGCACGTAACCCTGAATCTCCACCATTACGATAAGGCCTCGCTTTTGTCGGGGAAGGTGCACGCGCTGCTCTGCAGGTCGTGGTGTAAAGGTCGGGACCTCTACGACCTCGTATGGTATCTGTCCGACAAGACCTGGCCGGAACCGAATCTGACTCTCCTCAACTCGGCCCTGTCTCAAGCCGGTTGGAAGGGCCCGGAGCTTTTTGCGGGTAACTGGAGAAGAGTGCTCGCGGACAAACTCGAAAGCGTTGACTGGAACGCTGCCCGTGCCGATGTTCTGCCCTTCCTGGAACGTCCCCGGGAAGCCGACCTGATTCGCCCTGAAAATCTTGTCCGATTGCTCCGATAAGGGTTGCCTTTTGACATCCGTATTGTGATTAACCGATATGAAAGTCCGGAGGAAGGCTCGATGGCGCTCATAACAGTCCGCGCCGCGCCCAACCTGCTTTACCATTGCAGATGTTAACGATGTCAGCTATGCTCATTCGCCATGACGGACGATCTCCTGCATAAGCTTCAGGAGCGGGTCAAGGAACTGACCCTTCTCCACAAAACCGCCCGGATTCTCCAGGACCAGACGAGATCGGCCCGAGCCGTAATGGACGACCTTGTGGCGCTCCTGCCGCCCGCATGGCAGTATCCCGAAGTCACAGAAGCGAGCATCCGGCTGGAAAGTCTCGAGGCGAGGACGTCCGGGTTTCGGGAAACCGAGTGGAGACAGGTTGTTTCATTCGAAGTTTCCGGGGGTCGGTCGGGGAGAATCGAGGTTTGCTACCTGGAACCGCGCCCGCCGGCGGACGAGGGACCGTTTCTCAAGGAAGGCCCTGCAGCGGCTCGCCTCGGAGGTCTCCCTCGCGGAAGCCGGGGAGCGGAGGAAAATCGCCGAGGATCTTCATGACCACATCGGGCAGGCGCTCGCCTTCATCAAGATGAGCGTGGCGCAGTTTCGCGGGGACGCGATCTTCTGCGGCTTCGAAACCAGGCTTGACGAAATCATCACACTTCTCGATCAGACGATTCAGTATACTCGAAATCTGACTTTCGAGATCAGTCCGCCCGCGCTCTACGAGATCGGACTCGAGGCGGCGATCGACGGGCTCGCCGAGCGCTTCCGGAAAAAGCACGGTCTCGACGTGCGGATGGAGGCTGCCCCGGGAACGGTGCCTCTCGGCGGCGACGTTGTCGTGCTTCTGTACAAGTCAATTCAGGAGCTCCTGACCAACGTGGTCAAACACGCCGGCGCGTCCACGGCAACAGTCCGCCTCGTTCGGGAGGGAGATCTCCTCCGCGTCGAGGTCGAAGATGACGGGCGCGGTTTCGATGCGGCGGCACTCAAGGTGGGTGGGACCGGAGACCATTTCGGACTTTTTGAGATTAAGGAACGGATTCAATATCTCGGCGGGGTCATGGAAATCCGCTCGGTCCCTGGAAAAGGAACGACCGTCGCGCTTTCGACCCCGCGCCACGTATAAGGGAGTGGAATGTCCACGACAATACTCATCGCCGACGACCATCGCCTCTTCCGCGACGGTCTGCGCACGCTCTTTGCCGCCCGCAAGGATATCAGGGTCGTCGCCGAGACGACGGATGGTGCCGAAACGATATCGGCAGCCGCCGAGCTGAAACCCGATATCGTAATTATGGACGTCTCCATGCCGGGTCTCAACGGCATCGAGGCTGCCCGGCGGATTCTCTCGCGGGAAACAGCGACGAGGATCATCATGCTCTCGATGCATTCGGACCGGCATTTCATCACTGAATCGCTGAAAGCGGGGGCGATGGGGTATCTTCTCAAGGACTGTCCCTTCGAAGAAGTGCTTCTCGCCGTCAGGACGGTGCGCGAAGGGAAGATCTACCTGTCGCGCCAGATAAGCGACACGGTGATAAAAGACTACATCGCCATCACCAGGAGCGCTCCCGCGTCGGTCTTCCGTGCGCTGAGCACGCGCGAACGAGAGGTCCTGCAGCTTCTCGCCGAGGGCAGGACGACGAAGGAGACCGCCGCCCGGCTTCACGTGAGCGTCAAGACGATAGAGACCCATCGCAAACAGATCATGGACAAGCTCGATATTCACAGCGTCGCCGAACTTACAAAGTACGCGATCCGCGAAGGCCTTACCTCACTCGAATAGTCTCCGTTCGAACTAAGGCATTTGGCATCGCGATATCAGGGATCCCCCTATTCCACCACTTTTCACCATCGGTTATAGTTCATCTTTAAAACGGCAGTTCCACGTGTTTTTTCATCGGGGCACAGGAGGTCATGGAAATGTTCGATACCGGCAACACAGGGTTCATGCTGGTGGCAACGAGCCTCGTCATGCTTATGACCCCCGGGCTCGCCTTCTTCTATGGCGGCCTCGTGGGGAGAAAGAACGTACTCACGATTATGATCCAGAGCTTCGTCTCTATGGGAATCACGACAATCATCTGGTGGGCGTACGGCTACTCCCTATGCTTCAGCGGAGGCGAGGGCGGAATCATCGGCAACCTCGACAAGGCATTCATGATCGGCGTCACGCTGACGACACCTTCTCCATACGGAACCGGCAACATCCCCGAATACGTCTTCATGGCGTACCAGATGATGTTCGCGATCATTACGCCGGCTCTGATTACCGGCGCATTCTCCAATCGCGTGCGTTTCGGATCGTACCTGATGTTCCTCGTCTTCTGGCTCACTCTCGTCTACTTCCCGTTCGTGCACATGGTCTGGGGAAACGGCCTTCTGGCGAAGCTCGGCGTCCTTGATTTCGCCGGCGGCATCGTGGTTCACAATATCGCCGGCATGGCGGCCCTGGCCTCCGTGCTGTACGTCGGGAAGCGGCGCGCGGGCGACAGCGTCCCGCACAGCATACCGCTCGTGGCGCTCGGCACCGGCCTCCTCTGGTTCGGATGGTATGGATTCAACGCGGGAAGCGAGCTGAAGGTCGATGCTGTGACGGGCCTTGCCTTCCTCAACACCGACATTGCCGCGTCGTTCGCGGGCCCGACCTGGTTGCTGCTCGCGTGGTTCTTCGAAAAGAAACCGAAATTCCTCGGTTTCCTGACCGGCGCCGTCGCTGGGCTCGCGACTATCACCCCCTGCGCGGGGTACGTAACGCCGACGAGCGCAGCCGTCATTGGCATCCTTGCCGGCACCGTTTGCTACTTCGCGGTCAACCTAAAGAACCGCCTGCACTGGGACGACGCGCTCGACGTATGGGGAGTGCACGGCGTCGGGGGGGCGCTCGGGATCATACTTCTCGGCGTTCTGGCGAGCAAGGCGGTCAATTCCGCGGGAGCCGACGGTTTGTTGAGAGGCAACATCGGCTTTTTCGTGAAGCAGCTGCTCACGGTCGTTGGTTCTTCGGTCTACGCCTTCCTTTTCACCTACGTCATGTTATGGGCGATCAACAAAGTCACGCGCGTCAGGACCACCGAAGGGGAGGAAATGAATGGGCTCGACAGCTCGCTGCACGGCGAATCGGCGTATCAGGACATATAGCGGGAGGATCAAAATGATGAAACGGCGGCGTCTTCCTGCCCTGGCGGCTCTTGTATTCATCGGCTCATTCATGCCCGGCGCGCATGCGCATGCCACGGCCTCCACGCACATCTGGGCGCCATCGACCGATGTCCAGGCATTCGGCCTGTGGCACGTCACGTCGGATATGTATCTGCCGATCGGGAAGGACGCGGCGGGGAACCACATCCCGACGGTTACCAACATCGGCGTCACTGTCGGTGTTTTGCCGATGAAGATGTTCAACATGGAGATCGGCCTGGATCATAAGTCGGGTTTTGGACCGCTGGACGGCTACCCGATGTACGGAAATGCAAAGATGGGAATTCCAGAGAACGCCTTCGGGAGTTTTTCTCCCGCAATGGCAGTCGGTGTATTCGACGTGGGAACAAAGAGCGACCAGACCGATTACAACGTTGTCTACGGGAAAATCGCGAAGACGTTCTCGGCCGGGGAGATGTCCCTGGGAAGATTCTCCGCGGGGTATTTCGCCGGGAACGAGAGGTTGCTCCTCGATGGGAGCGGCGGGAAGGACAACAGCGGTCTCCTGACTGCTTGGGAGCGCACGATGACGGAGGTCTCGGACCGGCTCTGGATATGTCTGGAATACATGGGCTCCGGCAGCGCATACGGCTCGTTCAATATCGGCGCGTCATGGAAATTCGCCGGAAACGTTTCCATGATCGGGGGCTACAGCATGTTCAACAACGATGATCTCGTGAACACAACCACCCTGCAGGTGGATATCGACATCTGAGAGCTTCACGCCTGTATCCGGAATCGACGCTTGAAGGGGATCTGCGCAAAGATTCGGATTCTTTTCGAGCGCCTCCACCATCATTAACACGGAATTTACCAGCCTGTTCTGTTTCGCGTCGACCTAAAGAACCAGGGCGTAACCGATCTTCGCGAAGAAGGTGCGGTCGGTCTGCGTAAGATCGATATCGGAGTCACCGAAATAGTTGTCCGAGTATCCGAGGTATAGCACTGTCTGTGGATTGATCTTGTAGGAGAACAGAAGCTGCGTGAAGAAATTTTCGTCCCGCCCGGAGACATCGAAGGTGTAGAGGCCGGTGTTTCTATCGTAATTGACATGCTGAAGGACCGACCGCAGGAACATCCGCCGACTGAACTGGTAGACCAGCCGCGCCCGGCTGATCGTGGCGGTGTACAGCCTGCCGCCGTCCACGTCGAACAGTTCGTATGTATGATCGAGGCCGACGGAAAGGTGCCGGCCGATCTTGTACTCGAACCAGGGGTTGAGCCGCAGACTCACGCCCTCGCGCTCGTTCGAGTAATCGATATTGTTGCCGTATCTGCCGTCGAAGTAGAGGGTGAGCGACTTCGCGGGCGCAACCTTTGCGAAGAGATTGACCGAGTTCCAGTCGATGTCGAGACTGCGATAGTACATTCGCGAAAAAAGATTCCCGTTGACGTGGATCTCCGACTGCATCGGGCCGGTATAATCGATCCAGTAGACGAAACTTCGGGACATGGGCGTGCCGTCGAGCTTGTCTTCGAAGTTCACGCAGGAGCCGACGTTGAATTCGGTGAACCAGCCTCCGGCTTCCCGGTTCCACGTGTGTCCCCAGCCTGTCTCTCCGAACCGCCAGTCCGCCATCGGGATGAATCCAAGGTGCCCCCGGAATTTCGTCCCGTTCTCGCGGTACTGCGCGTACCAGTCGAGCCCCTTGGTGTTGTGAAGATAATAAACGTCCAGAGCCCCGCCGGTGAAGCTCCGGTCGGGCTGGGCGAAATCCGAGGCGACGTTGCCTGGATACTTCGTCTGCGATCCAAGGAAGGTCAGACGTACGGTTTCCGTGTTCCTGAAGCGGAAATTGGCGTCCATGCCCGCCACCCGGTTGTAGAAATCATCGGCCTCCCGGTCTGTAAATATAAGGCCGACCGTCGAGTTCTTCAGGACGTCGCGGCGGTAGCGGGCGGCCGATCCATAGTTCCGCCCGTCGAGGGTCGTCTGTTCGGAGCCCTCGTTGCCTGGGAATAGCAGGTTCAGCTTCCGGTCCTGCACCGCGTAGAATCCGACGGCATTCTTTCCTTCCTTGCCGGTGACCTTCATCCCCCAGTCGGGATCGGCGAAATTGCG
>JALOPX010000154.1 GCA_025453655.1 Candidatus Krumholzibacteriia bacterium | reverse complement strand
GTTCGGCAGGCCCACTATCGTGAATGATGGAAGTCCCCTCGCAAGATCGATCTCAACATTGACGCCGTACCCGTCGATCCCCTCAACCGCCCCCGATTTTATCCCGGCGATCATCGCCACCTCCCGTCTTCCCCGCACGACCGCGTATCAAAACAGGGCGCGCCCCCGCGGGCCGCCGCCCCTGCAACCGGAATCCAACCTTCAGCGGCCGGCCTTTCCCGCGCGGGCGAGATGGCGCGATATCGCCTCGTACACCGCCCTCGCCGCTATGAAACTGGACGCTTCGTCGTGCGCCATCGGGCACAATTCCACCGCGTCCATGCCGACCACCGTCTTTGTCGCGAAAATCACGTCGAGTATGTCCATCAGGTCGGGCCACATCAGGCCCCCCGGCTCGGGAGTCCCCACCGCCCTTATGACCGAAGGGTCGATCCCGTCGAAATCGAGCGAAAGGTAGACCCTGTCGGGAAGCTGGTCGATCGCCTCGAGCGCGTTCCTGCCGAAGCGGCTGAAGACCCGCACGCGTTCCTCTCCGCCGATGAATTCCTTTTCCTCCCTCGAAAAGGACCTGACGCCGATCTCGACGATCCTGCCGAACGGCAGCGAATTTCTCGCCGCGCAGGCGTGGCTCTCCCTGTCCCCCTGGTATTCGGAACGAAGGTCGGCGTGCGCGTCGAGCCAGACTATCCCTATCTCGCCGTATCCCATCCCCTCGAGTATCCACGGGGTGATCGAATGCTCGCCGCCGAGAAAGCAGGTGAAACCGGAGGCGAGACGCTCCCGGTTCGCGGCGAGAAAGGAGAAGAGGTCCTCCCTGCTTTCCACCCCGGGATCGATCGTCGTTATCCCGGCGCCCTCTAGATCCAGGTCGAGCCCCGAATTATAAAGCTCGATCTGCCTCGACGCGGCGAGGATCGAAGCAGGCCCTTCGGCGGCTCCCTTCATGTACGACGTGGTGAATTCGAGCGGGACGGAGACCACGAAAACGCGCTCTTCGCCTCCGGCCGCGACCTCGCGGCCCAGGAAATCGTTGTTTTCAATCATTCCGTTTTCGTCCCGTACGCGCAGAAGACGGCGACCGCGATCACCGTCGTCCACATCCCGTCCTCACCGCGCGCCGTTTGAGCCACATTGGTGGATTTCACGATCTGCCCGCCGATCTTGTACTCCTGCTTCCTCTCGTCCCACGCCTTGTCCAGGTCTATCTCGAGCCCCAGCGTCGAGGCGAGCATCGACGCGGCCAGATCCTCCGTGTAATCGCCGAGTATCTGCTTTTTCTTCCCGAAATCGTGATGCTCGGATATGTATCCGTACTTTTCCCCGTCCTTCGGGATCGCGACGCCGACGGCGGCGCCGATCCAGCGGTTGGGCTCGTCCGAGCTGTTCCTGCTGAGGACGCAGAAGACCACCTGGCCGGGGTCCAGGAGCTTGATCCCCTTGCTTCGCGGAACGAGTTTGCAATGGGGAGGGAAAATGCTCGACACCTGCACCAGGTTCAGGTGAGCGATGCCCGCGTCGCGCAGGGCCAGCTCGAAGCTCGTCAGCTTCTCCCTGTGTCTGCCCATTCCCTTCGTAAGAAAGATCCTGGTCGGCGTGTATGTCTTCACTTCCTTCCCTCTTCTTTCTTTCGATCCGGCGAACCGATCCCGGATTCGCGGTTGAACCCCGTGTCGTTTCGCGATCGATTATCATTCCGCGTTCATGCGGTGTCAATACAATAAAAGCGGGGAGAATAAACTCCCCGCTCTCACTTCAAACGCAGATGATATTGCTAAAACCTGCTATGAGTATTTCAGCGATTCAGGCCTCTCACTTGGCCTTCGCCTTCGCTTTGGCCTTCTTCTTGGCCTTCGGTTTCGCCTTGGCAACCTTGGCCTTCTTCTTGGCCTTCGGTTTCGCCTTGGCTTTCTTCTTGGCCTTCGCCTTTACCTTCGTCTTGGCTTTCTTCTTGGCCTTAGCCTTAATAGCCATTTTGCCCACTCCTTTGAAAAAGTTGAAAGCCTGCCAGCGGACATTCAGCTTTCACCATCGAGTCCAGACTGAAGATGCAGCAAAGTGAAAGCATCCTTCTTTAATGAGCCCTATTTATTCACGGCGCAAAAATTGTGTCAAGAGTTATTTAAAAAATATAAACAAAAAACGAAAATAATTTTTTTGGCGCATCGCGATTCGTTCCGCGCGTTGACACGCCGCCGCCGCGTTGGTATAGTCACGCGCGTAAGAGGGCCTTCAACAAAACGGAAGAAAACGAAAATGAAAAACAAGGCGACACTTTTGCGCGGAGAGGAATCGCTCTTCGAGCGCATCGGCTTCGAGCTCGACGGCATGTTCCGAAAAGGCGCGCCGGTACTGGTAAAACTCCACATGGGCGAACCGGGCAACGGCCACGCCATCAAGGCTTCGTTCGCCGCGAAGATCGTCGGCGCGCTTTCGCGAATCGGATGCAGGCCGTTTCTTTTCGACACGCCGGTCGTCTACTCGAGCCCGCGAAACAACCCGCCGGAGTATCTGAAGGCGGCGGCGGGCAACGGGTACACGGAAATAAATATCGGCGCGCCGATCGTCGTGTCGGACGATCACGCGAAGGTGAAGGGAAAATTCATGGAGTACGGGATCGCCTCGGCGCCTCTCGAGGCGGACGGCGTTCTTCTTCTGTCCCACTTCAAGGGGCACGTCTGCTCCGGCATGGGCGGCGCGATAAAGAACGTCGGCATGGGCTGCATGTCGAAGGAGACGAAGGGGGCGATACACGCCGGCGGCGAGCCGGTGTACACCGGCGGCTGCACGGAGTGCGGCGCCTGCGCCCGCAACTGCCCGACCGGCAACATACGCATCGAGGGCGGAAGGCCGTGGTTCGACGTCTCCTGGTGCCCCGGCTGCAGCAACTGCGTCCATTCGTGCGAGGCGGAATGCATAAGCCCGAAGCTGGCGCCCTTCAACACCCTCCTCGCCGAGGCCGCGGTGCTCGCGCACGAGCGCTTCAGGAAGGTCTTCGCGGTGAACGTGATGAGGGAGATGACGCAGTTTTGCGACTGCATGTCCGACCCCGGTCCCGTCCTCGCCGAAGACATCGGGTTCGTCTTCGCCCGCGACATGCTGTCGGCGGATCTCGCTTCGCTCGAGCTTCTGAAAATGGAGACCGGCCGGGAAGACCTCTTCATGGAACGCAACAAGGTCTCCTCCCGGAGGCAGGTCGCCGAAGCGGCGAGGATGATGGGAAGAACGACGGAGATCGATATCGATGAGATCGACTGACAGGGCGCCGCGTCCCGCCCGCCACGGGGCGCCCGCGGGATTGACAACACCGGTGCCATCTGTTAAGATCTTCCCGTTACCGGAAGGTTTTATCCCGCCGAACCGCAAAGGTCGTAAGCCGTGTCTTCTCGATTCCGGATCCTGACCGCCATTCTCATCTCAGCCTCCGTATTCTCCGCCGCGGCCCTGGCGGGCAACGTCATCATCTACGGCGCGAACTACTCCGATTATTACGACATCACCTTTACCGAGATCGGAGCGAACACGGGCGGATACCTTATGGGGCTCGACTGCAAGGACGAATGGGTGGAATACAAATTCACGGTTCCCGATTCGACCGTCAATATAACGCAGGTTTACGTCGCCGCGACGCTGAACACCGGCTTCCATCTTCAGATGACGGTCACCGAGGACGGCACATCGAACGTCCAGACGTTCGACTTCCATTTCACCGGCCTCGGATTCGGTTGAGGCTGCCTGATCATCGCCCCCGGCGGGGGCATCGCGAGATTGAAACCCGGATCGTACACGGCCAGGCTGACAACCCTCACCACGGGAACCCTCTGGATGTACAGCATAAGGATGCTCGAAACGAGCCCTGCAACGGGGAATTCGTGGGGCTCGATAAAGAGCCTTTTCGCCGATTAAAACACCGCTCCAACGTATACGCTGAACATCTCGGTCTCCGATTCGAGCCGGCTTCCCGACGAATCGTCGGCGTTGTCGATCCTCTGGTACTGCCCCTGGACGTACGAGGCCCTGTTGAACCGGAAGCGGGCTCCCGCGGTCAGCGACCTCCTCGCCGCGTCGAATCTCCCGGCGTCTCCGTCCCTCCGGCTTCCCTCGTCGATATACGCGAGCCCTCCCCCGAGGCCGCTTCCGAAATCTGCATCGATCGAGGCGCCGAAGACGGACCATTCCCTCTTTTCGAGCCCGGGCCCTTCCGGCCCCGTTTCCCCGAGCCTTTTGTAGAAGATCGAGAAGGCCGATCGTTCGTCGGGGTACGAGAGGCGCGACGAGATCCTTATCCCCCTTCTTCCCGACTGGTACGACATCGCGGCGAACGGTGAATGGAATCCCCTCCCGATCTCCACGTAGTCGCATGCCGCGAGAAATCCGCTCCCATGATCGATCGCGACCCCGGCGTACCCGCCGTTTCCGTTCCGGTCAAAGGAGCCTTCAAAATCGGGAGGCTGGTTGTGGAATTCGGCGCGGTTCAAAGCCGCGTATTCCCCGCGAAGGACGGCGTGCCGGGCCACCGGAACCTCCCCGGTGAATGAAAGGACCGTCGAGCGGTGCCATTCGAAGGGATAGTCGTATTCCAGCGCCACAGGATCTATCGACCGGGGATTCTCCCACGACACCACCATGTGCGCGCCCGCCGACAGGGCCCTACCGAAACGGGGCATATGCATCCTCCATTTCGTTTCGAGCCCGGCCGTCTCGAGGGAATAGGCTGCGGCCTCCTCCCCTCCGAACTCCGTCTCGACCCTTCTTACGGCGCGGGCCCTTCGCGGCATCGCGTAGAAGGCCCGCGCGTAGAGGCCGCC
>JALOPX010000153.1 GCA_025453655.1 Candidatus Krumholzibacteriia bacterium | reverse complement strand
GGCGCGAATCGCGGTCTACGCGTTCCTCTTCCTTCGGGCGAAAACAGACAGCCCCATCGACTCCGATCAAATCCCGCTGGTGATCGCGGGCATTCTCGCGGCGTTCGCGGGTGTCATCATCGGCAAACGCTTCATCCACAAAATCACGATGAAAACGGTCCAGTCCGTCACCGGGATTCTTCTGCTCGGAATCGCCCTGGCGCTCGGCATGGGGATCATATGAGAACGCATCGACGGCGGCCGACGAAAAACGGTTGCCCGCCGCCTAGGACAGGATGCCCTTTCTTGTCATCGCACGCGAGTAGACGATGAGGGCGATGGAGACCACAAAAACCACGCCGCTGAAAAAGATGCCAGATCCGCCGGATATTTCCACGCCTCCGGCGAATCCGTAATTGTGGATCATCGTCGCCGCCATGCAGGCGAATGAAACCACGAGGACAGGCACGGCCTGTTTCCGGCAAAGCAAAAGAAGGATGATACCGAGGAGACCTCCCCAGATCGCTATCGCCCACAAGGCCACGACCCAGGCCGGGAACCCGTAAAAGAACTCGAGCTGCTCCGGGGTGAAATGGCTCATGTAGGCTTCGTTCCTGGTCATGGTCAGGACATAGTCAACAGCGCCCATCAGGTTCCATAAAAGTGCCAGGCCCCCGACGATCCAAAGATGAACCGGGGCTCTTGAAGGTTTCGATTCCGTCATCCTCTCCTCCTTCACGAAAAAAGGTCCGGCGGCATCGGCCGAACAATCGACTCCGGGGGCATCATACACCGTTATCCCCCGTATTTGTTCTTGAAAATTGCGGCGGTTTTCGGTTAGCCTTGTAGTTATGAATTCCACAGCCACCCGGATAATCGAACTTCTCGACGACCCCCAGGGGTTGGAAGCCCTCTACCGGGACGATCCGGACGCTTTTCGCGCGGCGCTCTACGAAGCATGCATTGCCGTCCCGGGCTCGGCGACGCTGGGGATCTGGCGCGCCCGGCTCGAGTTCCGGGGGCCCGCGCGCCAGGCGGACTGGCGCGGCAGGCTCCCGCGCGCGATCGTCATCGCCGCAATCCTCGGCGCGCTCATAAGGATCCCCGCCCTTCGGCTCGATCCCGAGTGGTACTACACCCGCTTCGCCCCTTCGCTGGCGCTCCTCGCGCTTGCCGTCTATTTCTGGATCGGGCGCCGGGAAAGATGGAGCCTGGTCGTCGGAACGATCCTAGCGCTCGGGGCCGCCGCCTATGTCAGCCTCCTTCCCGGTTTATCCGATTCCGTGGTCATGGCCCTGATCCATCTCCCGGTCGTCTTCTGGGCCTTCCTCGGACTGGTCTTCATGGGCGGATCGTGGCGAGAGGCGGATTCCAGGGTTCGCTTCGTTCGTTATAACGGCGAGCTGTTGGTCCTCGGGAGCCTCGTCGCGCTCGGCGGAATCGTTTTCAGCGGCCTGACGGTCGCGATGTTCGAGCTGATCTCGGAGAAGAGCGGGCAGTGGTATATAGACAACCTCGCTGTCTTCGGCGCAGCCGCCGTGCCGGTCGCCGCGACCTTCCTTTACGACACGGTCTTCAATCGCCGCACCGGGATCGCCGCGGTCCTCGCGCGGATATTCTCGCCCCTCTTCCTTCTCATGGCGGCCGTCTACCTTATCGCCGCCTTCGCCGGGGGCAAAAACCCGTTCATCGACCGCTCATTCCTCATCATGTGCAACGGGCTGATGCTCGTCGTTCTCGGCATCTCGGTCTTTTCGATCGTGGAACGCGACGAGGCGCCGGGCATGCAGATCATGGATAATATCAATCTCGCGCTCGTCGTCGTCACCATCCTGATCGACGTGATCGCTCTATCCGCCATCCTCTTCAGGATAGCCTCCTTCGGGATCACGCCTAACCGCGTGGCCGTGCTCGGAGCCAACCTCGTCATCATCGTCCATCTCGGAATGATATGCGGGGCCTACGTCGCTTTTCTCCGGCGGCGGACCGGGTTCGCCGTGATGCGGCAGGCCGTGGGAAGCTACCTGCCGGTATACGCCGCGTGGGCCGCAGCGGTCGCGTTTCTGCTGCCGGTGATCTTTAGGTTTGTCTGATCGGTGCTGAAGAAGATTGACCGCCCGCCCGATACCGCGACAGGTATGGTTTTTATCTGGAGGAGCTACGAAGAGGGGGAGCAGGGAATATGAGAAATAAAGCGGTTTTAATGGCCGTGTGTCTCTGTGCGGGTACGGCTCTATTCATGTCCGCTGTAATGAATGTCTCCCCAGGCTTTGCCGCTTCAGGCGCCTCGCAATCGAGCGGAGCACCGCAGCCTGGCAGCGGGGCATGTTCCGTCCTCTTCTACTCAGGCCGCAACGATAACAAGGATGTCTATATCCTCCATCCGGGAGAAAAGGAGCCCCGCAACATTACCAATCATCCCGCCCAGGACCTCTGCCCCGCGGCATCGCCCGACGCGAGCCGAATCATCTTCCTCAGCGATCGCGGCGGCAACATGGACATCTACAGCGCGGCCGCGGACGGGAGCGATGTCCGGCAACTCACCTCTTCTCCCGAGGCAGAGGAGCACCCGGAATACACTCCCGACGGGAAACAAATCCTTTTCGTCCGGGACTTCGAGAAACGAACCGAGATCTGGATCATGAACGCCGACGGGACGGGGGCCCGCCGCCTGACCGATAACGAGTGCCGCGACGAACGACCCTTCCTGTCGCCCGACGGTTCCAGAATCCTGTTCATGTCCAACCGCGACGGCAATTACGAGATATACACGATGGCTCCGGACGGGAACGCCCAAACCCGGCTCACCAACACGGCCGGGTGGGAGATCTTTCCGGTCTGGTCTCCAGACGGCGCGAAGATCGCCTATTCGAGCAAGTTCCGGGCAGACGGCCGGATGCAGGGCATGATCCGGGTAATGAACGCCGACGGGACCGGCGATCGCGCGGTCACCGGCGTCGAATCGAGGGACGAGAACGTGATGTGGTCCCCCGACGGGCGCTTTATCCTTTTCCAGAGCGTACGCGACGGCAATTTCGAGGTCTATCGGGCGAACGCGGACGGGACCGATCCGATCCGGCTGACCGACCACCCGGCATGGGATGGATGGGCCAGCTATCTAACTTCATCGAAAACTGCTCCATATTGAGATGAATCCGGCGGCCGGAGCCTCCCTGAACCCGGACGGTCGGGAAGACTTCGGTCCTATTTCAACAGGATCATCATCTCGATGTCACAGAAAAAACTGGCTCCTCAAACATCACGGTATCACGAACTCTGAGAATTGCGTCTTGATCAAAAGCCGGGGTCAGGTTGCATGGGACATGAAGGATGGCGAACTTGCCACAAACAGGAGTTCCGTTTTCAATCCCGGGTCTCCCTTATCCCCCGGAATGTCTCTGACCTGCTTCCGGCTCTCGATCGCGGTCTGTAAATCTTCATTGCCGGTTGACACCAGCCGGATTCATATCACCGCAACAACACCATCTTCTTCGAGTACGTCTGTTTGCCGGTCGTCAGCCGATAGAAGTACACGCCCGAGCTCACAGGGCGTCCCTGCCCGTCCACACCGCGCCACTCGACTGCATTCGCCCCCTTCGGCCGCTTCTCGCTATCGATCAGGCGCACGACGAGCCTGCCCGAAGAATCGTAGATGTCGAGCGTGATCGTGGAGGCGACCGCCACGTAGTATGAAATCATAGTCGATGGATTGAACGGATTGGGATGATTCTGATACAGGGTCATCGGCACCGCCGGGGCTTCAACCGGTTCGGTTTCAAAAAGAGTTTTTCGTTCGTTTTCCATTTGAATATCGACGCGGTATTTGTAGGTCGTCCCGGGTTCCGCGTAACGGTCGATGAATTCGAAGGCAAGCCCTTCTCTCACCAAACCAACGGTCGAGAGTTCTATGAAGTCCTGCGTCCCACGGGCATTGCGGAGAATGAAGAATTCTACGTCCGCATCCATTTCGGCAAGCGTCCATGTCACCGTTATGCCTTGATCCGATACTGACGATGTATAGCTCTGCAGCAGTGTAGCAATCGGCTGGTTGCCGGTCCATTGAGCATAGATGTCGTTGTTCCCGCTGCGATCGTCACTCCAGGTGACTATGGCGCCGCCAGCGCCGTTGGAGGTGATTGCGGGATAGGTCTGATCCCCGACTACCGTGCAGAGGGCCACCCCGTCGGCCGTCCACTGGACAGCTCCCGAGGCATTCACCCACTGGGTATAGATATCCCAGCTCCCGCTGCGGTTGTCCTGCCACGCGACAATAGCGCCCCCCGCACTGTCCGAAATGATTTTGGGATTCCACTGCAACCCCGGCGCCATGCATAGGGCCACTCCATCGGCCGTCCACTGGACGGCTCCCGAGGCATTCACCCGCTGGGCATAGATGTCCGGGCTACCACTGATACTGTCTTCCCACGTGACAATCGCGCCGCCAGCGCCGTCGGAGGTAATTGCCTGATAGCCCTGACTCCCCGCTGCCGTGCTGAGGGCCACTCCGTCGGCAGTCCACTGGACAAATCCCGAAGTATTCACCCGCTGGGCATAGATATCGTAGTTCCCGCTGCGGAGGTCAATCCACGTGACAATGGCGCCGCCCGCGCCGTCCGAAATGATTTTGGGCACCGACTGCTCCCCCGCTGCCGTGCTGAGGGCCACGCCGTCGGCCGTCCACTGGACAGCTCCCGAGGCATTGACCCTTTGAGAATAGATGTCCCCTCTGTCGTCATCCCACGTGACAATGGCGCCACCCGCACCGTCGGATATGAGATCGGGATAATACTGCTGCCCCGCTACCGTACAGAGAGCCACGCCGTCGGCCATCCATTGGACAGCTCCCGAGACATTCACCCGCTGGGCATAGATATCCCAGCTCCCGCTGCGGTTGTCCTGCCACGCGACGATAGCGCCACCCGCACCGTCCGAAATGATTTTGGGATTCCACTGCAACCCCGGCGCCATGCATAGAGCCACTCCATCGGCCGTCCACTGGACGGCTCCCGAGGCATTCACCCGCTGGGCATAGATGTCAGGGATTCCGCCAATACTGTCTTCCCACGCGACAATCGCGCCGCCCGCACCATCGGAAGTGATTGCCTGATAACCCAGACTCCCCGCTGCCGTGCTGAGGGTCACGCCATCGACCGTCCACTGGACAAATCCCGAATTATTCACCCGCTGGGCATAGATGGCCCAGATCCCGCTGCGTAGGTCCCGCCACGAGACGATAGCACCGCCGGCACCATCGGAGGTGATTACGGGATAGATCTGCCTCTCCGTTGCCGTGCAGAGAGCCACGCCATCCTGGACCCAATTCGCCCACACGGATGGCACGGCTATTATCAAAGCACAGAGAATAATAAGAGGCACCGCTTTAGCAGACCTGCTCATATCAAATCCTCCTCTTGTTTACAGGAAGCTCTCCTCCCGGAGACTGAAGTGGCCTGTCGAACGTTTCCCGGCCATTGTAAATAAAGGGAATTTGGAACGATGCAACGATGCTAAAAGTTGAAATGCGAGCCCTGTTCCCTCTATCTGCTTTATAATTTTGATCTGAGGGATGATTATATCACACTTGCTGTGGGAACTGCAAAGAGAAAGCCGAGAGGTTGATTTCCCCTTTTCACGGTGAGATCGGAGACGTCCTGGAGTTTCCTTTGATGGCAATAATTGGCTCCTCAGGTAGGACTTGAACCTACAACCCTTCGGTTAACAGCCGAATGCTCTACCAATTGAGCTACTGAGGAGCACTAAATCTTTGATCTTTGCAAGGTCCGTGCCTTGCAGGTTTTATATAATAGTAATAGTTACGCCGGTTGTCAACGTACTTTTCATTCCCCTTAAACGGCTTCCGGGCGGCCTTTCAGGGCCTTCCTGAGCTCGCCGGCGAGAAGCTCCGCGGGGGTCCGGACGGCGATTCTCCGGGCCTCTCCCCCCGCCTTTTCCGCCTCCAGGGCGAACCTTCTCCGGAGCATGTCCATGAGCTGGATCCTGCAGACGGGGCATGAGGTCGAAACGATATCGGGGCGCACCGCGGCGATGGCGTCCATCTTCCGGGCGGCAACCTTCTCCGAGGCCTTCGAATGGGTGAAGGTGAAGGCCCCGCCTCCTCCGCAGCACCTGTCGGCGTCGGCCATCCTTACGTAGCGGTACCCGGGGAGCAGTTCCAGAAGTGCTTCGGGCTGCCAGCCGACCCCCTGTCCCCTGTTAAGGTGGCAGGGGTGGTGGTATGTCACGACAGGCAGGGAGCCTTCTCCTCCCGGATTGCCGGAGCTCCCTTCATCATCCCGTTCGCCCGGTCTGTCCGCGCTGCCGGGCCGCTCCGCGTCGCCGGCCGGGGCTGCGCTCCCTTCACCGGCAGCCTGCCCCTCCCCCCGCCCCGGGCCGAAGGCGGCGTCGAATCCCGTTTCCTCTTTCTCGAGCCCGAGGACCTTCGCAATAAACTCGTTTATATCGAGCACCCTGCCCTCGATATGCTTTCTGTACTTCGCGCCGGCTTCCATGTATTTTCGCGCGCCCTCAGGCTCCCCTTTTTTGCGGAAGAAGACCTCCCCCGCCGGATCCCACCCGACCTCGAAGAAGCCGTCCGATGAAAGGTCGAAGAGCCTCGGGAACTCGTCCTTAAGCATCCTGCCCCCCGACGCGCACGAGGTGACTATCCAGTCGAACCGCTGCCCGGCGATCCGATCAGTCGCGATGGCCGCCGCCTCGCGGGCCGATTCGATGTCGCCGGCGTAGAAAAAGGGGGCGCCGCAGCATTCCTGGTCGGCCGGAACGAGGACGTCGATCCCGAGAAGGTTGAGGAGCCAGACGAGGTCCGAGGCCTCCTCGGGGAAGAAGTGGTTCACCGCGTGGCCGATGAAATAATAGACCCTCGTTCCCTTCCCGATATTTTCCGCTCTCGCCCGGCGAACGAGGTCGAGAAGGGCTTGCGTCTTTTCCGTGGTGGCGGCATCGACGGAGCCGTTCAGCAGCCCCTCCAGCCCCGATGCGGGGAAGAATTCGGGGTTGCTGCCGAGAAACGGTTTCGGAGCGGGAAGGGGCACCGACCTGCTGGAGGGCCATCCGATCATAGGGAAGAGGAACCCGAAGGGGCTCCCGCTCGCGTATCCGTGAATCGTCCCCCTCCTCACGAGCCCCGTTCTTCTCATCGCGCGGAAAACGCCCGCGTCCATCCGGCGGATCGTCGAAAGAGCGGCGGCCTTGAGCCTCGGCAGGCGGCCCCTTCGCGCCATCTCCGCCCTGACGGCGAGAACGATCTCGTCGGCCCTCATCCCTGAGGGGCAGTTTTCCTCGCACGTCATGCAGTGAAGGCAGAGGTCGAAGATCTTGAGGATCTCCGCGTCCGAAATCGCCTCTCCGCGGAAGAAGGCCTCGGCGAGCTCGACCTTCCCCCTCGCCCCGGCCCATTCCTCCCTGTAGACGTCGAAGACGGGACAGACGGCCCGGCAGGCGCCGCACCTGTTGCAGAGAAGAAAATCCTTCGTTATGTCCTTTTCGTCCGCCATTTCATCCTCACTCCTACAGGATCCTTTCGGGATCGAAAACATCGCGGAGCCTCTCTCGAATCGCCTCCAGCGCTCCGGCGCTCTCCAGGCCCGCGATGAAAGCCGCCACGGGGCTCCCTTCGATCGAAGGCCATATCCGCCTTGCCGCCGGCCCGCCGGCCGCGTCAATGATCTCCTCCGCCCGGATCCTGAAACCCGGGGCCAGCGCCGCAACGAACCGTTCCCTGCTGCGGGGATCGGAAAAATATCCGCCGGGCTCGAAATCGCTTTTTAGAAAGCGCCAGTGCCCCCTGTGCGGGAAGAACGATTCGCGCCAGGCACGCCGGGGTGGCGCGCCGGCCCCTCCGTTCGATTCGTCGGCGATCCCGGCACCAAACGTTCCCGCTCTTATATCCGCGGCGATATGTATCTCGCCGGGCACAAGGGTCCCGAGTCGTGCCGCCTCCGGATCCTCCCCCCTTCCGTCATCGGTCTTCGTTCCCGACGGGCAGGAGCCCGGCGTCTTCGGGCGGCCCGTTGAAAGGGTGAAGGGCCGTCCGCCGATCAGATCCCTGATCGAGGCTTCGATCTCCTTCTCCCTTCCGGCGCCGTTATCGTGTACGGCGACGATCAGAACG
>JALOPX010000003.1 GCA_025453655.1 Candidatus Krumholzibacteriia bacterium | reverse complement strand
GCCGATGAAGGTTACCTTCGTGAAGATGACGATCTTGCCGGCGAGCTCCTCCCACCGGCCCTCCTCGTATATCCTCGTCACCTCCGGCTGCAGGGCGATGACGGGGAAACCGAGGAATCTCTTTATCAGGCTGTTGATCCTCGAAGCGACGTGAAAGAGCGATATGGCCTGGAACGGAAGCACAGCCGCCATCACGAACCTGTCGAAATCGGTGAAGGCGAGCGCGACGAAACTGAGGAGCAGCGAATAAGCCGTGTACGAGGCGAATGACGGGGTCACGATGTCCCCCCGGAAGGTCTCGGGCGGGTGCGCCGGATTCCTTCGCACCGACGCTATCAGGACCGGGAATCCAGCGGCGAATACGGCGGCGTTCAGGAAAAATATCATCCTGAAGAGGACGACGAGCCCGAGGTCCCTTCTCGCCGCGAAAATCAGCAGGGTCATGAGAGCAAGGTAGAAGACCTCGAAGATCATCTGAAGATGCATCTCCCTGCGGCCGTTGAACGCCCCGTACAGGAGCAGCTTGAGGGCGAGGGCGATCGAGGCGAGCGACACCCAGGCGAGCACCGGGCCGCCGGTCATTTCCCTCGAAGCCTCCGGTATCAGCCGGCTCCACAGCGGGGAGGCGGCGTGCATCGCCGCGCCGAGCAGAAGCACCGCGGCCGTGAAGGCCGAGAACATGGCGATCGCCTTTTTCCTTTCGTCCCTTCGCTGGAACGAGGGGAAATACCTTACCAGGACCTGGGGGAGGCCCGCGAGGACGGCCGTGGATAGAAGAAGGGAAAAGCCCCTCAGAACGACGAACAGGCCGAAGAGGCCCGGCTCCATCTCGCGGCTCAATATGCCGAGCTGGACGAGGGTGAAGATCATCCCCGCCGCTCCCGCGACCGCGAGCGCAACCGCGTTACCGGCGATCTTCGATCCTCCCTCTCCTATTTTCGCCTGAGTGGTTTCCACCAGAACTTCCTCGTCTCGATGACCGGATACAGGACCTTCCTCCCGCCCATCGACTCCTTGAAGAAAATCATTCCCTCGTCGCCGCCGCTGCTCCCGAGATTGAATGCCTCCGCCCCCCTGGCGCATGCCTCCCTTACCGCGTTATACACGAGGTAGGACGATATCCCGATCTCGTGCGACCTGGGGGACATCCCGGCTTGCCAGGCCTGGGCCGACTTTCCGAAATAAAGATCGATGTGGCCGCCGAGCATCTCGCTTCCGCTGAAGGCGCCCCAGAAGAGAACGCCTTCGTCCCTCCTCCCGAACAGGCCGGCGAGAAAGGACCTCGGGTAGGGATGCACCCCGCCCCAGCGGACCGAACCCCGCGAATACACCTCATAGAAGTCGTCGAACTCGCCGGCCGACGAAAGGGTCTTCACGACCGTGCCTTCGCGTTCGCATTTGTTGCAGATCTGCCTCTTCTTGGCGCTGAGCGCGTCCGACCTGTAATCCTCGAACCCGCCGGCGAGATCGATCACGCGGCACTCCTCCATCCTGGCCCCGGCCGGCCGGTGGGGAATCCCGGATTCCGCCATCCCGAAGAGGGAGGCGCTCGAGGAGGCGCAGGACGGAGACGCGGCCGTCTCCAGGTAGCGCGACAGAAGCGCGCTCCTCACGGATGGGTCCGGCGATAAAGGAGTCCCGTACGTTCCGAAAGGCAGCGCGGCGAGCGAATGGACCGGCCCTCTTCGCGAGACGCAGAACGGCATCATCCCATGGAGGCGCCCGCCCTCCCTCGCCGTTATCCACGCGGGCCGAAGACGGTCGAACGACGCGCAAAGGGATTCCATCCATGCGGCGGTGTGAAAAAAGGTCGCGCCGGGTACGCCCTCCAGGAAGGCGTTCGACTCGGCGCGATTCAATTGCTCTTCGATATCGATCTTCATCCGGCTCCCCGCTCGCTTACCGGTTCGATTCGCCGCGGGCGGCGAATCCCGGTATGATCCCGGACATGGCCAGAATCAGGTCGCCCCGCCTGCCCTCTTTCGCCGCCGCCATCATCCCGGCGATCCGGGCTTTGAGGTCCGGCGGCGCGCCCGACGCCTGCTTCGCGAGGAAGATCCTGCCGTCGGCCGACGGGACGAGGCGTTCGGCCCTGCCCGCGAGGGTTTCGTGAAGCTTCTCCCCCTCGCGAAGCCCCGTTATCTCAAGCGGTATCTCGTCGCCGGGCTCGTGCCCGGTGAGGATGATTATGTCCCTCGCCATCTCGTATATATTCACGGCTTCCCCCATGTCG
This sequence comes from Candidatus Krumholzibacteriia bacterium, assembly GCA_025453655.1. Lineage (GTDB taxonomy): Bacteria > Krumholzibacteriota > Krumholzibacteriia > Krumholzibacteriales > Krumholzibacteriaceae > JALOPX01. The sequence continues at coordinate 43,494 of JALOPX010000003.1, read as the reverse complement.
AGTATGAAGGTCTCGCCCCCGGCGCCGATGATCGCGGACCGGATCACGAGGAAGGCCGCCTCCTTCACCGTCATGAAATACCTGGTCGCCTCCGGATCGCTCACCGTCACGGGCCCCCCGCGGCCGATCTGCCTTATGAAGAGCGGCACGACGCTCCCGGCGCTTCCGATAACGTTCCCGAATCTCACCGTCATGAAGCGGCAGGGCCCGGGCTCCATCACCTGAAGGTACATCTCGACGATCCGTTTCGAGGCGCCCATCACGCCGTTGGGGTCCGCGGCCTTGTCGGTGGAGATGAATACGAATTTCTCGACGCCGTGCCTCGCCGACGCGTCTATAATGTTGACGCTCCCTCCGACGTTGTTTATCACGGCCTCCTCGGGATCCCTTTCCATATAGTGGACGTGCTTGTGCGCGGCGGCGTGAAAGACTATCTGCGGGGCGAGCTCCTTCGTCAGCCTGTCCGTTCTCGGCGCGTCGACCAGGTTCGCGATGACCGTCCTGAGACGGACGCCAAGATGCGAGGACCTCAGCTCGTCCTCGATGTCGAATATCCTGTTCTCGCCCCTTCCGAGCAGGACGAGCTCCGCCGGATCGACGCGGGCGAGCTGCCTGCAGAGTTCGCTGCCTATCGACCCCCCCGCCCCGGTGACCAGTATCCTTTTCCCGGCGAACGATTTTCTCGCCGATTCGACATCGAAGGCCACCGTTTCCCTGCCGAGCAGATCCTCGACCCTTACCTCCCTGATCTGGTCGATGCGCACATCGCCCTTTATGATCTCCATGACCCCCGGGACGATCTTATAGGGGACTCCGGCCTTCCCGCATCGCCGGATCATATTCCGGACGAACCTGCCCGGAGCGGTGGGAACAGCTATGATGACCTCGTCGATCGCGTTCCCGCGGACGACCTCCTCCAGCTCCGCCGTCGATCCGAGCACCGGCGCCGAGGCGACGGATGTCCCCCTGAGGAGCGGATCGTCGTCGATGAAGCCCGCGACGACGGCTCCGAACTCTCCGTGCAGTCCGATCTCGGCGGCGACCATCCTGCCGGCCTCTCCCGCTCCCGCTATCAGTATCCTTCTGAGATCGCCCTTCATTATTTTATTACCGCGACCTTTCTCATCTCCGACGAGCCGGCGCCCGTTATCCTGACGATGTAGATTCCGGCCGTGACCTTGTACCCGTTCAGCGACTGCAGGTCCCAGGCCTCACCGCCCTCGACGACGCCCTCGGCCTGATGCACGAGCTCCCCCTCAAGGTTGTAGACGCGGATGTCGACGCTCCCCGATATCCTCGATATCCTGAGCGATTCGTCCCCCCTCTGCAGGCAGACCGGGTTGGGATACAGTATGGCCCGTTCCAGCGGAACCTCCACGACCGGCTCCGGCGAGACGTCCAGGCGCGCGAGCCCGTCATCGGTCCCTATCCAGAGCATGTCCGTCGATTCGTCGTAAGCGAGGCTCTTGCACACGTGGTCGGGAAGAGGGGATATGACGTCGTTCGGATAGACGAACTGGAATCTTTCCTCCCAGAGCGAGGCGGTCGTATAGGCCCTGTCGACCTCTCCGTCCGTGTTTATCCTGTTGAGCCCCTGGTTGGTGGCCACCCAGAGGTTTCCGCGCGCGTCGAGCTCCAGATCGTACACGAGCATGCCGACCAGCCCTTCGTCGAAGTACCCGGTCTTCGCCTTCAGCGAATCGACCGAGCCGTCGCCGAGCCTCCTGATCAGGCCCCCCGACGTGCCTATCCAGAGCGATCCGTCCGCTCCCAGCTCTATCGCGTTAAGCTGCGTGTTGGGCAGGTTGTCCTCGTTGAGTATGGTGACCCAGGCGTCACCCGCCTGCGAGGCGAGGCTGTTCCAGGAGAATCCCCCCGTCATCCAGTACTGCACTCCCGTCCCGCGAAGGGCGAGGTAAGCGCCGCCGGGGGCGAACGCGCAGTCGAAGACCGATCCGCTCGCCATGAGCGGGGTCGTCGACGGGTTTATCGACAGCCATTCGGCGCCGGACGCCGAGGCGATATTTATCCCCCATTTCCCGTCGATCTGCTGGTCGTCGTCGGACAGGAACCACCTGTTTCCCGCAGGATCCTCCTTCGCCTTGACGAACCTGTTTGATGTAATCGTGTTCCCGTCGGCGACCGAGAAATGCGACCAGAGATCGTCTCCCGTATCGAGGGGATCGCCGATCTCGATCATGTCCAGATCGTAATTCTGCGCGTTGCACCAGAGCCTGCCCGATCCGTCGAACAGGAGGGCGAGGTTGGAGGCGAAGTACGACAGGGCGTCGTCCGTTCCGGTGTCCACTCTCATTCTGGTGTAGGAAATCCAGTCGCCGTCCCCTGACCTGTGGCTTATCCCGTAATTGGTGCTCGCGAAGACGCCCCCCTGCGGAGCCGTGTCAAGCGCCACGATGTTGTTCTGCGAGAGAAGGGGGACCGCCATGTTGCGCCAGGCCCCGTCGACATACGCGGAAAGCCAGCTCCCGCGCTCCCGGTCGGCCGTCCTCCCCCCGATCCACGGCGTGCCGCGCGAATCCACGGCGAGCGCCCTGATATGGTTCGTCCTGATGCGGTAGATGTCGTTGAACATCGCCTTCATGTCGGCGGCGGCGAGGCCCGTCCAGTTGACGCCGCCGAAAATGTAAAGCCTTTCCGAGGTGACCGCGTAAAGCTTCCCGTCTCCCGAAGCCACCGCGAGCGGCGGCATCACGTGGAATCCGGCGCCGAGAACCGGCCATCCGGCGCCGTCGAACCTTCGCACCCCTCCGAGGGTCGCGCAATAGAACCCTCCGTCGTGCGCGCACAGCGAGTATGAAGGCCCCGCCGCGTACGACGTGTAATCGTACGTGTCGCGGTCGAACCGGCCGATCCCGCCGTCGAAGGCCACCCACAGCACGTTCTCCGCGGCGTCGTACAGCAGGTCGTTGACGCGCCTGCCGCCCAGGCTGTCCGAGAGGTTGGGCTCGAGGGCGTGTAGATTGCCGAAGAATTTCCCCACACCCTTCGCCGAACCGTAGTATATCTCTCCGCCGGCCCTCTCGAGGCAGGTCACGCTGTCGCTCAGGATCTCGTTGACCGTCGCCCTTTCGTTGTAATACGCGACGACGGGATCGGTCGAGGGATTGTCTATCCTCGTTATGCCCTCGCCGTCGAAGGCCGCCCATATGCTGCCGTTTCGATCGAAGGTCGCGGCCGTGATCTCCCCGGACCTCAGCCTCAGCCCGTCCATGAACTGCGTGAAGGACGAATCGCCGAGATCGAAGAGCAGGATGCCCCCGTTGGTCGCGCACCAGAGGGTGTCGCCGATGCATTCGATGTGGACGATCGCGCTCGGGTCGAGAAAGACGTTCCAGTCCCCCGGGCCCGCGGCCGGGGATGAAGGGACGGCAAACGCGATCAGCATTGCGCATATTGTTTGTTTTTTCACGGCTTCCTCCAGTTGTTGAAGAACCAGCCCGGATATTCGCCCGATATGAACAGCCTCAGCGATCTGAAAACGATCTCCAGGTATCCCGCGAAGGTACGGCCCCTCGAATCGATGATTTCGTCCTCGAACGCCGTTTCCATCGCTCCCCGGGGGTTCACCCTCCAAAGGCCGGACACGCCGGGCCTCGGAACGGCCTTCCCGCCGGCCTCGAATTTCCATTCCGGAAGCATGGCCGGCGGCCCGGCGAGCCCCAGCCTTCCGTCGATCAGCATGAGGCAGAGGGCCGGTTTGAAAAGGTCCGACATCTCCTTGTTCCCGTTCCCGACCGCCCTCGGCCATGATATCACAGTTCCCCCGCGCCCGATCCGTTTTTCGCTGAAAAAACTCACGCCGCCCGGCGCCTTTCCCCGGGCCCGGCACGCGGCGGCGGCCGCCGCGCAAAGCGGCAGGGCCGCGGCGCCCGCCAGGATGTCCGCGAGCCTCATCGCCGCGCGGACGAGATGATACTGCGCGCCCCTCTCCACGGAAAACATGTGGAACCTTCCGATCTGCTCGACCCTGACCCCGCTCCCCATGAATCTCGCCACAGGCGAGACTATCCTGACCGATGTCTGGCGCGGGGCCGAATCGCGAAGAAGGGACGCCACCGACCCGTCCTCGACGCACGAGGGCATAATGATTATCTCCTGTATCATGAACCTTTCGAGGAGTGAACCGAGTTCGGCGGGGGCTCCCAGCGAATCGGGCCCCGGGCCGACGTATCCCACGATATCGATCCCGAGCCCCGGGTCCGCCGCCGCCAGAGCGCCGAATTCGCGGATCTCGTCCTCGCGCCCCGCGAGGACGACCCTCTTGAGATCGAAGCTTGCCCTGACGAGCTGCGCGTGAAGCGCCCTGAGGATCCTTCTGATCCCGAAGACCGCCCATACGGTGAAAAAGGCCTGCCCGAGGAGAACGGCCCTGGAATAGATCCTGATCCTGGTGAGGTACGTGGCCCCGAGCAATATCGCGAACACGATAAGGACCGACCTCACGATCCTCGTGAATTCGAGGACGGCTCCGGTCTCGCGCCTTATCGAGTAGAGCCCCGTGAAAAGGAATGTCATGAAAAAGATCACGTTGTAGAAGACTATGAAGTAAGCGTACCAGTCGAGCGGGTAGAGGCTGTTGGTGAAAAACGGCTGCAGGGCCCCCCTGAGGAAGTACGCGGCGAAAAAGCCGGCGTTGACGGCGACGAGATCGGAAACGACGAAGACGAACGATTTCAGCGCTCCGCGATAGCGTCTGAGAAAATGGAACAGCCTGTTCCACTTCTCGAAATACCTCATGAGGCTCAGCAGATGAAGCAGGAAGGGACGGCGGAAGACCGATTTCGCGCTCGACCTTTCGTAGCTGTGAATCATCACCGACGACGGGACGTACCATACCTGCCAGCCGTGATGATGCATGCGGTAGCACCAGTCGGTGTCCTCGAAATAGAGGAAGAACCTCTCGTCCATCTTCCCCACCTTCCTTACCGCCTCGCGCCTCGCCATCATGCAGGCGCCTATAAGCCAGTCGACCTCCCTCGCCTCCTCGTGATCGTAGTCGGCGAGAAGATGTTTCCTGAGGGCGCGCGCCCTCGGGAAGAGCCTGCCGAGGAAGGTGCGTCTCAGGAGAAGGGCGGGCAGGGTGTAGAAGGAGCGGCACGAGTACTGCAGCGTCCCGTCCTGATAGACGAGCTTCGAGCCGGCCATCCCGCAGCGGGGATGTTCCTTCATGAACCCGGCCAGGCGGTCTATCGAGCCTTCGAGCACCTCGATATCCGGATTGAGTATCAGGATCAGGTCGGACGAGGAGAGAGCGATCCCCTGGTTCACCCCGCGGGAATACCCCGCGTTGCCGGTGTTGGCCACGAGCCTCGCCAGGGGGAACCTCGAGGAGATCATCTCAGCCGTGCCGTCGCGGCTCGCGTTGTCTATGACAATCGTCTCGAACGCGCACGACGGGGGATTTTTCCCGAGCGAGGAAAGGCATCTCTCCACCGGGATGCGGCTGTTATGAGTGACGATGATTATTGAAAGATCCATTTACTTCCATCGACGGGGCGACATGAACCTCAGGCGCCATACCATGAACGCCGCTTCCCAAACTATCTTCCTGGACATCTTGGATACTCCGACTCTCCTGTCGGTGAATATTATCGGTATCTCCCTGATGCGGAACCCCTTTTTCCAGCAGAAGAAATTCATCTCTATCTGGAAGGAGTATCCGTCGCTGCGTATCGTGTCGAGAGGCAGCGCCTCGAGAACCTCCCGCCTGAAGCACTTGAACCCGCCGGTCGAATCCTTCAGCGGAAGGCCGGTGACCTTCCTGGTGTAGATGTTGGCCCCCGTGCTCAGCATCAGCCTTTTCAGCGGCCAGTTCACCACGGTGATGCCGTAGAGATATCTCGACCCCACCACGAGGTCGCAATCGGCGATCGCGCGGAGGAATTCAGGGATCGCGCCGGGATCGTGGGAGAAATCGGCGTCCATCTCGAACACGTATTTTGCGTCGGTGCCCGCGAGGGCCCATTTGAACCCGGCGATATAGGCGGACCCCAGCCCCATCTTCCCTTCCCTGTGGATTACGTGCACCCTGGGCGCGGTTTTCGATAATTCGTCCACTATCGCGCCGGTCCCGTCCGGCGAATTGTCGTCGACGACGAGCACCTCGATCCCTGCGCCCTGTCCCAGAACGGCATCGATAATCCTCCGGATGTTCTCCTTTTCGTTGTACGTCGGGATCACGACGAGAGCTTCCAAGGATTCCCCCCCCTTCTCTTCCGAACCGCGGCCGGGACGGCGACGGCCAGAAGCGAGACGGCGAAAGCGATGACGGACAGCCGGAGCGATCCGGAGATCACGCCCGATTCGAATCTGAAGACTATATCATGTTCACCCGGCCCAACCACAAGGGCCCTGAGGCAGTGGTTCGCGGTGATCACGGGTGTATCCGCGCCGTCGACGGTCGCCTTCCAGCCCGGATAGTCGATTTCGCCGAGGACCATTACGCATGGCTTCGCGACGCGCGCCCTGATCGCGATCGAGTTGAGCGAATAATCGGTGATCTCGGCCTCGCTCCCTTCCGCCGACTCCACGGCGCCGGGGGGCAGATGATCGAAAATGACCTCCCTCGAAGGGTCGAAGGTCGGCTGAGCCAGAAGGGAGAGAACCTCGCCGGCCTGCGCCACCCTTATCTTGTCGACGAAAAAGACCCTCGGCAGGGCGCCCGGATTCAGGTAGATGTAGTTGCCCTCCTCCTCGTGAACGAGCGGGTACGGCGACCCTTCCCTGAATATCCTGTGGAAAGAGACGAAATATTTCGCCCCCATCATGTTGAGGATGTTCGCCGGCATCGATCCCCTGTTGAAGGTCGCGAACATGACGTCCATCAGATCCTGATAGTTCTTCAGCTTCGCCGCGTGATACCCGCCCATCGACTGGATCCCGGAAATCATGTAGCTGTTGTCGCTGAACGGGAAGGCGTTGTGGCTCCAGCTCCCGGGCTGGGCCGCCGGCACGGGGAATATCCTGTAGATCGATTTGTCCCCGGAAAGGAACCCGGCCGCCCTGTTCTCCTTCTTGAATTCCTCGATCGCCTCGCGCGGCCTGATTATCCTGTACCCTTCGGCGTTCCACCCCTTCTCGGGATGGAGGATAGGATGGTCGACGGTGAAAAGGTCCACGAGCGCGACGAGGGCCAGCAGCATGACGACCGCGCCCGTCCCGAACTTCTTCAACGAGGCGAGAAGCAGTATCGCCGCGGACGCGGCGAGGATGAACGCGGTTCTCGCGAGGTCACCCGCGAAGGAGGAGACGGCCAGCATGGTGTATTCGGGCCTTATCCTCGACCGGATCGCCTCGTCGCCGAGGAGGCCCTCCTTTATCGCGCCGTTGCCGGCCAGCACGATCGCCAGGAAGGCCGCGGCCGCGATCATCGCCCACTTGAAACGCCGGCTTCCGAGGAAACGGGGCAGGGAGCCGGCCGACGACAGCCTCAGGTAATCCTCGATTCCCATCCCCATGAGGACGACCAGCATCAACTGCTGGATTATCAGTATCATCACCGGCACGCGGAATTTGTCGAAGTAGGGAAGGAAGCTGAACATCGGTTTGTAAAGTACCGGGAAGAAGCTGCCGAAGGCGACGAGCGTCGAGAGCGCCGCCCCGGCGAAGAAATACCATTTCCACCTGTTCCTCGCCACCGCCATCGCGACAATGGAGAATATCGCGGTGACCACGCCGACGTAGTTCGGGTAGTCGGTGAACGGCATGTGGCCCCAGTAGGTGCCCTTGCCGAATCCCGCGGCCCACGGGAAGACGAAGGTGAGGATCTCGCGCGGATGCAGGCTCCAGCCCGTGGCGTAGCCGTAATCGAGCCCCCCGCCGTCCCCCCCCCTGATCGAATACCGCGCGTATTCCTTCACGGGAAGGATGAGTACGGAGGCTATGCCGTGCGACAGGATGAAACCGGCGGCGACGAAGGAGACACCGGCCGCCGCATCCCGCCATTTTCCCGCCCTCGCAAGGCGGATCGTCTCGAGGAGCAGGAAAAGGCCGATCATGAGGAAGGTATAGTAGGATATCTGGATATGCCCCCGCAGCATCTGGAAACCCAGGACGATCCCGAGCAGGGCGCCGCAGGCCACCCTGTTCCTGCCGAGAAGGATCCGCCTGAGCAGCAGGAGCGCGAACGGCATGTACGCCACGGCGCAGGCCTGCGACCCGTGCCCGTTGGCGCCGTTCGCCACGAAATTAGGCATTATCATGAAGACGGCGCCCGCGAGGGCGGCAACCGAGGTCCGGACCTCGAAGGAGCGCAAAAGAAGAAAGACGCCGAGTCCCGCCATGAGGTAATGCAGCAGCAGCCAGCTCATCTCGGGAAATCCGAGGAAGCGCTGAAGCAGATATATCGGGAAGGAAACCGGATAAACGTACGGGGTGTAGGATAGGCTCTGGTAGCTCGGCATCCCGCAGAAGATGTATGGATTCCAGAGGGGATATGTCCCCTCCTCCAGGGTTTTGGCGCCGACCTCCCTGAAACTGATCGGCGCCTTGGTGTCCGGCACGAGGAAGATCCTGTTCTGGAAAACCAGTTCCGGCATCAGAAGGCAGAGGATGAGGGCGAGGAACAGAACGGCGAACAGCCCTCTTCGCCAGGGGGCCGATGAATCCAGCGATGCGATCAGGTCGGGATTCCGCGGGCCCGGCTTGCGGGCGCCTTCCTTTTCAGCCAAGTGAACCTCCTAGAATCACGAGCGAACGAAACGTTATATTTCATTCTAACACTTTGCGGGCTTTCAGTAAACACGCAAAGTGCCGGGGTCAAAGGGATTACCGCCCGGCGATCACCCTTCCGAATCCCCTCGCGGCCCCCCTGAAAAGCGCACCTCTGCCCGTCGCGAGAAGGCCCGCGAGAAGAACTATCGATATCGCGGCGAAGACGGGGCAGAGGGCGGCCCTCCACCAGAGGGGTTTGAATCTCGCGAACAGCCTGTGCGTGCTCACGATCCTGTTCTCGAGCTTGAACGGGGTGAACCCCCCGCCGCTGCTCGAACTGACCTTGTGCCACACGCGGGCGGCCGGGACGTGGTAGCATTTCCACCCGGCCCTGGAGGCCCTGAGGCAGAAATCGACGTCCTCGCAATAGATCGTGTAGGAGGGATCGAGCATGCCGATATCGTCGATCACCTCCTTCCTGACGAGCATGGCGCACCCGGTTACCCACCGCGTCGGCCCCCGGCGGTCCTTCGCTTCGCCGGCCGGCTTTCTTACGTCCCTGTGCCTCGGCAGCCACAGGCCGGGGAAAAAATCCCCTCCCCCGTACCACAACCGCCCGGGATCGTCGTGATAAAATATCCTGGGGCCGACGATGCCGACGCCCGGCTCATCGAAGGCCGCCATCATCTCCGCCGCGAAGGACGGATCGACCTCCGTGTCGTTGTTGAGAAGCAGGAAGAATCTCCCTCCCGAGGCGACGGCGTGCCTCAGGCCGACGTTGTTCCCTTCTGCGAAGAGGAGGTTCTCCCCGTTGCGCAGAAGCCGCACGCCCGGGTAGCGGGCGGCGACGTCATCGGCCGACGAATCGGTCGAGCCGTTGTCTACCACGGTGATCCTCAGGATGGGATCCCTGACCGCAAGGAGGGATTCGATGCAGGGCCCTATCACCTTCCCGCCGTTCCAGTTCAGCACGATGACATCGACCGTTGCTGCGCCCAGTGCCGGTCACCTCCCCCCCGCGATATCGGCGTGGAGAGCCTCGATCGCCTCGGTCAGCCCGGACCAGGCGAACCGCCTCATCTCCTCGTCGAAAAACCGCTCCATGCCGGCGCCGAGATCATCCCGGAAGAAGGCCTCGAGCCTTTCCGCGATGGCGGCCGGATCGCCGGCTTTGACCACGAACCCCGTCCTTCCCTCGCTGACCGTCTCAGCCAGGCCGCCGACGTCGGTGACGATCATCGGCCTGTGAAAGGCCATGGCGATCTGGACGATCCCGCTCTGCGTGGCCGAATTGTACGGGAGAACGACGATGTCCGAGGCGGCGAAATAGGGCTGGACCTCCTCGTTGCCGACGTAGCGGTCGACGAACCGGACCGCGCCCGAGAGCCCGAGGCCGTTCACCAGTTCGTCGTAGCGGGACCTGTCCTCGTAGAACTCCCCGACCACGAGAAGGCGCGCTTCCCTCTTTTCCCTCAGGAGCGACATCGCCCTGATGAGATGATCCAGTCCCTTGTAGGCCCTTATATATCCGAAAAAGAGGACGAGCGGCCCGTCCGGCTCTCCTATCATCTCCCTCGCCTCGTCCCTCCCGAGATCGCCCGTCCTGAAGAAATCGTAAACGGGGTGCGGCCGCGCGACGATCCTCGCTCCGCGCCTTATGCCGGCGAGATCCGCGGCGTCCCCGCGCGACTGCACGACGAACCCGTGGACCGGGGCGAACGCGAGCCTCGCGAGCAGCCTGTCGGCCGCGGAGCGTTCGTGCGGGATCACGTTATGGCAGATCATTATTATCTTCGCGCGGCTGAACGTCCGAAGGATCATGCATATCTTCGACAGGGCGGGCGCGAAAAAGGGGTGCCACCACTGGACGATCACGAGGTCGGGCCTCAGTTTCGCGATCCTGAATCCCGCCCTCAGCCAGGTGAGGGGGTTTATCGAATCGATCAGCCGGATCGAAGGCACCGCGTGGGCGCTCGCGCTCCCGTCGTACTGCGTTTTCCCGGGAAACAGGAAGTCGGGGTAGAGCCTGCTGAAGTTGACGACATCCACCTCGTGCCGCTTCAGCAGCTCCTTCGCGAGGCAGGTGTTGTAATGCGATATCCCGCCCCTGTACGGCCAGGCGGGCCCGACAAGACAGATTCGCACTTTCGCCTCCCCGTTCTTCTAATCTTCGATGCGGTATTCGCGGTATGAAAAGGTTCTCTCGCTGCCGGCGGAGAACATCTCCGCCAGCAGGCCGATCGAAAATATCTGTATCGCGATAACGATCATCACGAGGCCCACGACCATCAGGGGCCTGACGTGAAGCCCCCTGCCGACGATCCACTGGAACAGGAAGTAAAGATTGATCGCGCCCCCGATCGCGAGAAACCCGAAGGCCATCCTCCCGAAAAAGTGCATCGGCGTGGTCGACCGGCGCGTGATGAACATGACGGTGGCGAGGTCGAAGATGCCGTTGAGGAAACGGCTCATTCCGTACTTGCTTTTGCCGTACCTTCTGTGCGAATGCGTCACGCTCTTCTCGCCGATCCTGAATCCCTCCCAACCGGCCAGGACGGGAATGACGCGGTGCAGCTCGCCGTAAACGTTGATCCTTTTGACGACCTCCCGCCTGTAGACCTTCAGGCCGCAGTTTATGTCGTGCAGTTTTATCCCCGTAACCATGGAAGATATGAAATTGAACACCTTCGAGGGAAAGGTCTTCGTGAAGGGATCCTTCCGGCTCGCCTTCCAGCCGGATATCAGGTCGTACCCCTCGTCGAGTTTCCTGATCATCCCGGGGATCTCGTCGGGGTTGTCCTGGAGATCGGCGTCGATGGTGACCACGACATCCCCCCTCGCCGCCTTGAATCCCTCCGAGAGGGCGGGCGATTTGCCGTAGTTGCGGTTGAAGGAGATCAGCTTGACGCGCCTGTCCCTCTCACGCAGCGACAGCACTATTCCCGGCGACCTGTCGGTCGACCCGTCGTCGACGAAGATCAGCTCGTGCCCCGCCGCCGTCCTCTCGAGCATGGCGGTGAGCTTCGAATACAGCTCGGGAAGGCTCTCCTCCTCGTTGAAGACGGGAATCACCACCGAGACGAAATATCCGCCTGCATTATTCAAGCTCCTACCTCCCCGAAACCGTGCCCAGGTATTCCCCGTACCATTCGATTTCCTTCGCGAGACCCTCTTCCAGCCCGGTCGACGGGGAAAAACCGAGTTCCGCTGCGGCCCGCGACGTATCGGCCCACGTGTCAGTGACGTCTCCGCTCGCGCGGGCGGTGAATCTCACGTCGAGCCCCTTCCCCGTCCCGCGTTCGATCACGCCGAGCACGTCGAGCACCGAGGCCCTGCTGCCCCCGCCTATGTTGAACACGGTCTCTCCGCCGCGATAGCGGGACGCGAGGATGTTAGCCTCGACGGCGTCGGAGACGAAGGTGAAATCCCTCGTCTGCCTGCCGTCGCCGTACACCTCGATGGGCCTGCCCTGGATCGCCGCCAGGATGAAGAGGCTGAACGCCATGTCCGGGCGCTGGCGCGGGCCGTAGACGGTGAAATACCGGAGAGCGGCGTAATCGATCCCGAAGTTGTGGCGATAAAGTTCGCAGAGGTCCTCGCCCGAGAGTTTCGTCGCCCCGTACGGGGAGACGGGGCGCAGCCTGTGGTCCTCGCGCATCGGAAGATCGCGGGTCTCGCCGTACACGGAACTGGAGCTCGAGTAGACGAGCTTCGCGCCCGGCGCCTTCCGCAGCGCTTCGAGCACCTTCTGCGTCGCCAGCACGTTGCAATCGACGTAATGGTTGAATTCGCTCCCCCAGCTCCTGCGCACGCCCGCCTGCGCCGCGAGGTGGAAGACCGTTCCGGCCCCGTCGAATATCGGGGCGAGGTCGGCCCTGTTGAGGTCCTCCTCGATCAGCGTGAAATTCGCTCTTTTCATGGCCTTCGAAAGATGCAGGCGCTTCCTCGCCGGGTCGTAATAGTCGGTGAAACAATCTATGCCCGTCACCAGGCAGCCGTCGTCGAGGAGCCTGTCGGCGAGGTGGGATCCGATGAATCCCGCCGCGCCGGTCACTATGACCCTTTCGCTCACTGCTGTTCCTTTCCGCCGGCGCTGTCGGAAAACTCCGCCGCGCCGAATTCCTCGGCAAGTATCCGGTCGAAATCCCTTTCGATCGCCGTGAATTCCTCGTCGCCGGGATGAAGGTCGAGCCATTTCCTCACTATACCCCTCGCATCCTCCCTCCTGCCCATCCCCGCCGCCACGCGGAAAGCGTGCCCGAAGATGTCCCTCTCGCCGGGGGCCTTCCCGGCTCCCTCGAGGAGAACGTCCAGGGCCTTCCCGGGATCGCCGAGGGTTTCGTAAACCGCCGCGAGCCCCACCCAGAAACCGCCGCTTCCGGGCTCGATCGCGAGCTGCCCCCGGTAGTGAGCTATGGCCTCGTCGTACTGCCTGTTCTTGAGATAGTAGAATCCGAGATATTTCCTGGGCCATTCGAACCCCGGGCTGAATTCGAAGGAACGTTCCGCCCATTTCACCGCCGCCGCGTGATTGTCCATCTGGGATTCCCTCTGAGCGAGCTGAAATGCCGCAATGGAGAAATTCACGAACATGTCGCGCACTTCCCTCGATTTGTAGACCGAATCGTCCCGTTTCCAGTCCGGCGTCATGACGCCGCGGAACAGGAATACGCGCTCGAGGTTTCTCGCGGTCATGTAATCGTTGACCATGTACTTTCCCTTTTGGGGAACGAGCTTCCTGACCATCCCCTGCATCTCGAGGTTCTCGGAATAGCGGTCCCAGACGTCGACCGGAACGGTGACGGCGAAGTAGATCGGCCGTTTCCAGTCCGCCGCCTTGATAATCCGGTTGACCGCGAGGTCCCTCGTCCAGAGGATGCCGTCCTTCACCCTGACCGGCCTCAGCTCGTCGATTTCCCCGTCCGTCAGGTCGAGCGGGGCCGCAGGGTGTTCGTCGCGCACCTGCTTTATGTACCACGCCGTGTTGAGCAGGCTCAGATTTGCGACCCTGACGTCGGTCCTGTACCCTTCCACGTACTGGATGTACCACAGCGGGAAGGTGTCGTTGTCGCCGTTCGTGAAGAGTATGGCGTCCGGCTCCAGGCCGGACAGGATGTTCCACGCGTAGTCGCGAGGGATGAAATCGGCGGACCTGTCGTGGGTCCTCCAGTTGGACCAGGCGGGGACCGTCGAGCAGACGACGATGAATATCGCGGCCGGGGCAGCGGCGCGCATCAGGTCCCGCCCCTTCTCCTTCGCCTGCCTGATGATGAGCATCATCAGCGAAGTGGCGCCGATCCCGATGAATATGGAGAAGAAATAGAACGCCCCGCCGTAGAAATAATCCCTCTCCCTGACCTCTTCCGCGCTGAAATTAAGGAAAATGATGAGCCCCGCGGAATTGAGGGCGAGGCTCGTGAAATTGAGCACCCATGTCCTTTTTTCCCTCATGTAATTCGCGGCGATCCCGTAAAGACCGAGCGCAAGCGGGATGACGGCGGAAAACGATCCAAGGTCGAACCGCCCCGCCCTCGCCCCGGCGAACAGCCTGAACTGCTCCTGGAAATATCCGGCGAAGTGCCTTATCTGGAACAGCAGGGCCGCCTTTCTCTCCATCACGTTGATCGGCGGATACTGTTCGCGCCTGAGGTGCGCGTAGAGGGCCCGCCATGTCTCCGGATCGACCTCGTCGATGGCCGGGTTGAGGGACGACCTGATGTAGAGGTAGAGATGCACCGATATGCCGAGGATGAAAAGCGCCGTGGCTAAAAGCGCGAATCTTCCCCTCTTCATCGTCGCCCAGGCGACGAGAGCCGCGAAGACGAGCAGCCCGGCGATCGTCAAACCGGAATTCCTGTGCATCGTCATGTCGGCGAGAAGCACCGCGAATCCGAAGGTGAAGACGATGAGCTCGGCGTTGCCGAACGACTTCTCCCTGACCATCAGTATCATTATGAATATCCCGCCGTAGACGAGGATAGTCCCGAGGTGGAAACCTATCCCGAGCGACAGGAGGTATATTATGAGCAGCACGAGGCTCCCTGAACGGGCCGCGGAACCCTTCGGCGCCGGGCCGAGGGCGATCCCGCCGGCGGGCGCTCCGCCGCCCCCCGCCTTCCCCGCGGCGCCCGATTCTCCCGCGGTCTCTTCGAGCCACATCAGAGCGAGCAGTGTGCAGAGGCCCATGAGAAAGGCGCTAAGCGCGTAGACCTCCGCTTCCGAGGCGTTGGTCCAGTAGGTGGAGCTGAAGGCGAGGAAGAAGGCGCCGGCGACCGGGCCCGCGTACCGGGCCGCGAGCCCCGGGGCTGTCGAGGCCCTGCCGTACATCATCCTCACAACGCGAACCATGACAAGATAGGCCATCAGGACCCCGAGAGCCGCCGAAACGGCCGACAGCAGGTTCACCTTCTGCGCGGCCGACAGCGCGAGAGGCAGCATGCAGAAGACCCTCCCCACCAGGACATAGAGGGGGGTCCCGGGGGAATGGGGTATGCCGAGGATGTACGAGGAGGCTATGAATTCCCCGCTGTCCCAGAACGAGACGGTCGCGGCCATCGTCATGAAGTAGACGACGAGGCTCGCGGCGAAGACTGACAGGGCCGAACACCCGTGGAGAATCTTCTCGGACATCGATCCTTGCCTTTCAGGTTCCTTTCGCCGGGCGAAGCGGGATTACGCCGCCCGGCAGCTCCGATCGAAAATGGTCACCTCGGCGCGTTCGCGGAGTCGGCGGGCGCGCCTGCGCCGAACTGCTCCATCAGAACGCGGTCTATATCGGCGTAGAGAGCGGCCATCTCCCTGTCCGCCGGATGCTTCTCCACCCACAGCCTGATGAAACCCTTCGCCTTGTCCATCCTTCCGAGATTGCCCGCGATCTGGAATCCGTTCGTGAAGACGTCCCTGCAATCGGGAACGGCCGCCGCGGCCTCCTCGAGCGCCCTGAGGGCGGACTCGGGATCGTTCATGCTCTCGTACGCACCGGCGACGCCGATATACAGATCGCAGTTGCCCGGATCGACGGGGATGCTCTTCTGGAAATGGGCGAGCGCCTCCTTCATGCGCCCGTCGTGAATGTAGAAAACGCCCAGTTCCTTCCTGCCCCACTTGAAATCGGGGCTGATCTCGTAGGCGAGCTCGCCCCAGCGTATCGCCTCGCCGTAATCCTTGCGATAGCCGCTGTTCAGCGAAAGCTGCATGGCGGCGACCGAATAGTTCTGGTACATCGTCACCACGTCGGGCGACTTGTAAAGCGATCCGTCGTGCAGTCTCCCGTCGGTCAGGATCCCCTTCCACCGGAAGATTTGCGAGAGATTGCGGGCCATCAGAAAATCGTTCACCATGTATTTCCCTTTTTCCGTGACGAGGCGCCTTACCATCCCCTGCATCTCGAGGTGCTCCGAATATATCTGCCAGACCTCCGGAGGTACGGTGACGCCGAAATATATCGGCCTTTTCCAGTTGGTCGTCCGGACTATCTGGTCGAGGACCCTCGTGTACATCCAGATGATGCTGCCGTCCTTTGGATTCCTCACCGGGCGAAGCCTCTCGATCTCCTGGTCGGTGAGGTCCATCGGGACGGGGGGATCCTGGTCCCTGATCTGCTTGACGTACCACGTGGTGTTCAGAAGCATCCTGTTCACCACCTGCACGTCGGGGCGGTACCCTTCGACGTTCTGTATGTACCACATCGGGTATGTGTCGTTGTCGCCGTTCGTGATGAGTATCGCGTCCGGCTCGAGGCTCGCCAGCATGTTGTACGCGTAGTCGCGCGCCAGGTAATTGTCGGACCTGTCGTGCGTGAACCAGCCCTGCCGCGCAGGGAGGATCGAGCAGGCCAGGATGGCCGCCCCGGCCGGGACGACCCAGCGTTTCAGGTCCCTTCCGGTCTCCCTGCCGCGCTGATAAAGCATCATGAGGAAGGAGCTCGCGCCGATCCCGATGAACAGCGTGAAGAAATAGAACCCGGGGCCGTAGAAATAATCCCGTTCGCGCGGCTCATGGTCGCTGAAGTTGAGAAGCAGGATCATGCCGAAGGTGTTGACGGCTAGGTTGGTGAAGTTCATCACCCAGCTCCTGCGTTCGCGAATGTAATTGGAATAGATTCCGTAAAGGCCCAGCATCGTCGGTATGACCACCGCGGCCCTGCCGGCGTTGAAGACCCCGACGCCGGCGTCGCCGAACATGCGGAACTGCGCCTGGTAATACCTCCAGAACTGCTCGAACTGGAAGGCGATCGGCGCCTTCCTCACCATCACGTTGATCGGCGGGTACTGCTCGCGCCTCAGGTGCGCGTAGAGGGCCCTCCAGCTCTCGGGATCGACCATGTCGAGCCTGGGATTCATATGGGACCTTATCAGCAGAAACAAGTGGACCGATATGCCGAGCACGAACAGGGCCGACGCGCAGAGGGCGAATCTGCCCTTCGACATCGCGGTCCAGATCAGGAGAAGCGCGAAGACTCCGAGAAGCGCCAGTGTAAGCCCCGACTGCTTGTGCAGCGTCATGTCGGCGACGACCACGGCGAAACCGAAGGTGAAAACCAGAAGCTCCGTGTTGCTGAAAACCTTTTCCCTGACCATGAGAAGCATCAGGAAGATCCCCCCGTAGACCATGACGGTCCCGAGGTGGAACCCTATGCCCAGCGAAAGAAGGTACACTATGAGAAGGATGAGATTGTTTGAATGCCTGCGCGTTTCCAAATCCTCCGCGGCCGCCGTCCTCGCGGATCCCGCGGCGTTCGCCTCCGCCCCCGCCGGGCCGCTCGCGGCCCCGTTCCGCTCGAGCCATCTAAGCGCGAGAACGGTGCAGACCCCCATGACGAAGGTGCTGAGGGCGTACACTTCCGCTTCGGACGCGTTGGTCCAGTAGGTGTCGCTGAACATCAGGAAGAAGGAGCCGGCCAGGGGGCCGGCGTAATGGGCGAATTTCTCGATGGCGTTCTTCGGCCTTCCGAACATGAAACGGACGACCATGGCCATGGCGAGATAAGCCATCAGCACTCCGAAGGCCGCCGAGACCGTCGACAGGAGGTTTACCTTCTGCGCGGCGGACATCGCCAGGGGAAGAAGGCAGAAGACCCTTCCCACGAGGACGTACAGCGGCGTGCCGGGAGAATGCGGTATGCCGAGGATATAGGATGTGGCAACGAACTCCCCGGAATCCCAGAAGGAGACGGTGACGGCCATCGTCATCAGGTAGACCGCCAGGCTCACGAGTAATACGCCGGCCGCAAGCGCCCGCGAAAGGTTTTTACCGCTCATTTCATCGCCCTTTCAATCCGGTTGTGCATTGAAGACATTTAATCCCGTCCACCTTCCCGCGCCGCCGGCGCTCTCCGGGAGCCGCCCGGCCTCCTGCCCGTAAGGAAATACAGGCCCCCGAGCAGGCTCACGGCGACCTGGACCACGTACGTCATGAATATCATCAGAACGGCCTGCTCCTCCCCCATCCCGACCCCGGTAAAAAGATCCGTCCCCGCGCTCTCCCTGACTCCCAGGCCGTTGATCGAGATCGGCAGTATCATAACCAATCCCAGCAGCGGAACGAAGACAAAAAACTGCAGGTAATTCAATTTCGTCATGGCGATCCCGAGGGCCATGCCGACGATGATGTGGGTGACGATCCTCAGGGACTGCACGATCAGCGTAATGACCGCGATCTTCGCGAAGAGGAGCCTGAATTTCCGCAGGCTTCCCATGTGACCGAGCACCATCTCCATCCGTTCGCCGAGCCTCCAGAACCGCACCCGCCCCGACAGCCTCCTTACCGCCCTCGATACGCGCCGGTTGAAGGCGACGAGCAGGACCCCGGAGACTATCGAGACGAAAAGGGCGGCGTAAAGGGCGTCGTTCCTGACGCTCCCTCCTGGAAGGAGGGCGAAAGACGCCGCGGCCGCTATGAGGCATAGGCCCGCTATCCCGAACACCCTGTCGAGGAGGGTTATCGCGAGAACCTTGTGGGGATCGTTCCCTCCCCTCACGACGTCGAATATCTTGTACGCGTCGCCGCCGACGTTGGCCGGCAGAAAATTGTTGAAAAAAAGCCCCATGAAATAGAGTTTGTAAGTCCGCATGAAGGGAAGGTCGACCCCGCCCGCCCTGAGGAGGATGTGCCACTGCAGCGACCCGAAGAGGGAACTGACGAAAAAGACCGCCACCGCCGCCGCCATGAGCGCGGGGTCCATCCCCCGAAGATGGGGGGCCAGCCTTTCCGGCGTTATCCTGTGCAGGAGGACGGCGATCAGGCCGAGGCTGACCGCCGGCTTCAGCATCCTCATCAAAAGGTTTTTTATCCGCAAATCTCCTCCAGGGCGACTACCGCCTGCTCACTGCCTCAAGGAGTATCCTCTCCGTCTCCCTTGCGCAGCGTTCCCAGGTGAGTTCCTTCACCCTCTCGAGGGAATTCCCGCTCATCCGACGCCATAATTCCGCGTCGCCCAGTATGTCGGCCGCCTTCTCCCCGAAGGCCGTCGCGTCACCGTACGGCACCAGGAAACCGGTGCTTCCCGCGATAACCGAATCCCTCAGCCCCGGGCGATCGCTCGCGACCACCGGCACGCCGCAGGCGTTCGCCTCGACGACGGTAAGCCCCCACCCCTCCTTGGGGCTCGGGTTGAAAAGAAGGTGCGCCCTGTTCAGGTACCGGACCAGCTCCGGAGCCTTCATGTGCCCCAGGAATTCGATCGAATCCCCCGATTCGAGGCGCGCCGCCTCCTCCTCGAGCGCGGGCCTGAAGGGCCCGTCCCCGATGATCGCCAGCCTTGCGTCCGGGATCCTTTTCCTCACGACCTTCATCGCCCGCATGGCGATCTCCACGCTCTTGTATTTTCTCAACCTGCCCAGGTGAACGATCGTCGGCCTTTCGAACCTCTCGAGCCCGAGATCCCTGTATGTGGAATGGTCGAGCCCGCAGAGGACGACGTCCACGCGATCCCTTCCGATTCCGCGCGAAACCAGGTCGTCCGCGGTGCTCGGGCTTATCGCGATGAACCTGTTCCTCCTGAAGACGGACGGGATGAACCTTTCCATGAACAGCACGTACGCGCCGGTCAGCCATCCGGCCTCCCTGAACACCGTCGTGCCGAAAAGATGGGGGATCACGCCGACGACGGGGACCTTCGTGTAGAGGGGCATGAAAAAGGGCAGCTTGTTGATGTCCTCGAGGACGACGTCGCACGGGTGCTTCTTCATGTATCTTCGCGCGATCGCCGGAAGGACGAAATTCGCGTTGAACCAGCGGCCGCCCCTGACGATGCTGACGCCGTCGATCTCGTCCTCCCTCGAGCACCCGGGGAATCCCGAGGTGATCTCGGTCGCTTCGTGGCCCCACCGCACGAGGTGCGAGAGAATCTCGTGAATATGGACCTCCGCGCCTCCCGCCTCGGGGTGCCGCATGTCCCTCCAGTTCAGAGCGACGACCTTCATCCTCTTTTCCCTCACTTTTTTCTCGCTATCGTCCCGATCACGACCGCCGTGTATATCATCGCCCTCGAGCGAAGCGCCCTCTCCCTCAGCGGCGCGAACGCCCTCCTCGTCAGAGCGAAGATTCCGGGGCGCATCGGAAGCCTTATTCCCGCGCCGATGAGGCTCTTGCGGAGCATCCTGTACCATATCGGCGGATTGAGCCACTCGCCGTACGTTTTCACGATTTCGAAGCCGCAGCCGGCGAGCATGCTCTCGAGCTCGCGCGGGGAGAACTCGGTCTCCCACCCGGCGAACCATCTCCCCGCCGCTATGAGCAGCCTCTTGACCGGCGTATAGTAATGCCATCTCTGCGGCACGTCGACCAGTATCAGGCCTCCGTCCCTCAAAACCCTGCGATGCTCGGCGATCATCTCCCGGGGATTCCTGAAATGCTCGAGCAGGCCCTGGTGAAAGACAAGGTCGAATGTGGCGTCGGGGAACGGGAGGGCGAATGCGTCCGCGCAGCAGAGGGCGACGTCATCATTGCCGGAGAGCTGGCCTCCGATGATCCCGAGGCTCACCGGGCTGTAGTCGAGGGAGACGACCGAGGCTCCCTGCCTCGCCATCAGGATGCCGTCCCTTCCCGTCCCCGCCCCCACCTCGAGAACCCTCATCCCGGCGACCGGGGCGATTCCGGACAGATGCCGGCCGACCCGGTTCTCGTTGTCGTAGACCTCGGATACGTCACTGTCCCTTTTCCAGAAATCGTTCCAGTGTCTTTTCTCGGAGACCCTCTCAGGATTCAAACGAGCAACTCCTCAGTATCCCTTGAGCAGACGGTCCGCAAGGAACGGATCCAGCCCGGCCCTGACGATATCGTCCGCTTCCGCCTCGACGTCGTACCGGCATCTTTCGAACGATACCCGGTTTTCGTCCGGATCATAAATGCAGAAGGAGGCCCTGCTGTCGCCGTCACGCGGCTGGCCAACGCTTCCGGGATTTATCACGTACCTGTCGCCCGGATCCAGGACCAGCGTCCCGCTTTCGGGCAGGCCCATCAACCCGTCATTGAAAGTATACACCATCGGGACGTGCGTGTGCCCGACAAAACATACCCTGAAATCGTGATTCATGAAGATGGGGGCGGCGTCCGCGGATGTAAAAACGTACCGCCACTCCAGGGGATTCGTCGGGGAGGAGTGGGCGGCGATATAGCCCCGTCCCTCCGCGGTCAATTGGAAGCGCTCGCCGATCCTTTGATCGTATCTGCCCCCCATCATCCTCTCGCTCCACAGGATCGAGCCCATCGCGATATCGTTCATCTCCGCCCTTTCCGCGCGGTCGAAAAGGCTCCATTCGTGGTTGCCGAAGAGGAGAACGGACCTCGGCAGATTGAACAGCCTGTCGAGGATGGCGTCGGGATGCGTGCCGTACCCAAGCGCGTCGCCCAGGAAGAGGAATTCGTACGGCCCGCCCTTCCTGTATTCCGACAGAACGGCTTCGAAGGCGCGGAAATTCCCGTGGATGTCGGAGCAGACGAATATCTTCAATCCTTCCTGACCTCCCCGGCCAGACGGTCGAGGATGCCGTTGACGAATTTTCCGGCCTTGTTGGAGCTGAACCTGTGGGCGATCTCGATGGCTTCATTTATGATCACGCCTCCGGGCACCTCGGGGAAATGGATCAGCTCGGCGAGCGCGATCCTGAGGATGTTCCTGTCGATCACGGAGACCCGCTCGAATTTCCAGTTCTCGAGGCATTCGACGATCATCCGGTCCAGTTCGTCTCGCGATTCGTTCACCGACGAGACGAGCCTTCGCGCGTACTCCGCCGCCTCGTCCGACGGATTGCGCCTCTTCAGCATGTCGTCGAGAACGTCCTGCCACTCCGAGCCCGATATCTCCGCGGCGTACAGGGCCTGCAGCGCGATCTCGCGCGCCTTCCTTCTCCGGCTCATTTATTTCCCGTCTCTCTCCACAGGCTCACCATCTCGAGGGCCGAAAGGGCGGCCTGCCATCCCTTGTTACCCGCCTTGCTCCCCGCCCTCTCCAGGGCCTGCTCCTGCGTGTCCGCCGTTATGATGCCGAAGGTGACCGGTTTGCCGGACCTCAGGGCCACTCCGGAAAGATCCTTCACGACCTGCCCGGCGAGGATGTCGAAGTGGGGGGTGCTTCCCCTGATCAGCGAGCCCACGCACACGACCGCTTCGACCCCGGAGTCCACTATGCGGGCCGCGGCCTGGGGTATCTCGAACGATCCGGGCACCCGGTAAACCCTGATATCCTTCTCCGAAACGCCGTGGCGGGTCAGGCAGTCTATCGCCCCGCCTATGAGATTGTCGGTCACTAGCTCGTTGAACCTTCCGGCAACGATCGCGAAACTCATGCCGGTCCCTATCAGCCGGCCGGTGATCTCCTCAACCATCTTTTCTCCTTTCGATTCGTGCATCTTCATTCTTCCTTCGCAGTGTCGCAAAGATCCCCGAACAGGTGGCCGAGCTTGTCGCGTTTCGTCGAGAGATACCTTACGTTGCGCCTGTTCGGCTCGACCTCGATGGAAACGCGCTCCACGACCTCGAGGCCGTAGGCCTTCAGGCCGATGATCTTCTTCGGGTTGTTCGTCAGCAGCCTGATCTTGTGAAGCCCCAGATCGGCGAGAATCTGGGCCCCGGTCCCGTAGTCCCTCAGGTCGGCCGGGAAACCGAGCTCCTCGTTGGCCTGGACCGTGTCCCTTCCGTTGTCCTGGAGAGCGTATGCCCTGACCTTGTTCATGAGGCCGATGCCGCGCCCCTCCTGCTGGATGTAGAGAAAGACGCCGCTCTTCTCCTTCGCAATCATGCGCAGGGCCGACTCCAGCTGGTCGCCGCAGTCGCATCGCAGCGAATGGAAGACGTCGCCGGTGAGGCACTGCGAATGGACCCTCACGAGCGCCGCCTCGTCCCTGCAGGGCTCGCCCATGACCAGCGCGACGCTCTCCGAACCGTCGACCATCCCCTCGTAGGCGAGGAGCCTGAACTCGCCGAACTTCGTCGGAAGGCTCGCGTCCGCAACGCAGCGCACGAGTTTCTCCTTCCTCCGCCTGTACTCGATGAGGTCCGTTATCGTGAGTATCCTCAGGCCGAACCTCAGCGCGAACGCCTCGAGCTGGGGAAGGCGCGCCATCGTGCCGTCATCGGCCAGGATCTCGCAGAGAAGGCCCCCCGGCATCAGGCCGGAAAGACGCGCGAGATCGACGGCGGCCTCCGTGTGCCCCGCCCTGCGGAGCACCCCCCCGTCGACCGCCCTCAGGGGGAATATGTGCCCCGGGCGCGCGAGATCATCAGGCTTCGTCCCCGGATCGATCAGCGCCCTGACCGTTATCGCCCTGTCGAACGCCGAGATCCCGGTGGTCGTACCGTGCACGGCGTCGACCGAGACCGTGAAATTGGTGTTCATCCTCGCGGTGTTCTCCTGGACCATCATCCCGAGCCTGAGGTGATCGAGCCTCTCCCCGAGAAGGGCCGCGCAGATCAGCCCGCGTGCGTGCCTCGCTATGAAATTTATATCGTCCGCCTGCACCTTCTCGGCGGCCATGATCAGGTCTCCCTCGTTCTCCCTGCCCTCGTCATCGACCACGATGACCATCTTTCCGCGCCGGATCTCCTCGAGGGCTTCCTCAACGGTGCATATGCTGCTCACTTCAATTCCACCCCTTGCATTTCGCCAGACGGGTGACGGGTTTTTCAAAGACGACTGAATTTATGAACGTATTTCGCCAGAATATCTGCTTCTATATTCACCTTTCTGCCGGGAGCGGCGTCCCTGAGATTGGTGTTCTCCATCGTGTGCGGTATCACGAAAACCGTGAACCTGTCCGCGGAGGGGTCCGGCCCGACCGTGAGGCTGATCCCGTCCACGGCTACGGAGCCCTTCGCGACGAGGTAGAGGCCTATGGCGGGATCGACCGAAATCCCCAGGCTCGGAGGGTTCCGTTTCACCGAAAATATGGTCCCGCAACCGTCCACGTGCCCGTTGACGATGTGCCCCCCGAGCCTTCCGGACGCCTTCATGGCCCGCTCGAGGTTCACGCCGCTTCCAGGCCTGAGATCGCCGAGGTTCGTCACCCTCAGCGTCTCCGGCAGCACGTCGCAGGTGAAATTGCCGCCTTCGAAGCGCGACACCGTCTGGCAGACGCCGTTCACGGCGACGCTCTCTCCGGGCTCGAGGGGGCCGAGCCCCGTCCGGACGACCAGCAGGGCCCCGGTCGATCTTCTCGTCAGCGATACGACCCTTCCGACCTCCTCGACCAGTCCCGTAAACATCATTCGCCCCCCGTCCGCCCCATCAGGGCCAGTTTTTCCCCGTAAGCGAGGAGATGCCCCCTGTCATACACGGCCAGCGAATCGTCGCCGACGCCCTCGCAGCGCGTAAGCGAGAGGGCGCCATCGACGAGCCACGGCGGCTGCGCTGCATCGTCGTACCAGCCCGGGGCCCCCGGCCCGCCGAAGAACGGCGCGCGGAAAAGGACGAGCCTGTCCGGAGTTCCACTTCTCATCATCGACGCGGCGAGCCTCCCCCCTCCCTCGACGAGGACCGAGGATATGCCGAGGCCGGCGAGGGCGTCCACCCATGAATCGAGGTCGACGCCGCCGGCTGCGCGGGGCAGCTCGCAGACCTCCGCCCCCCGTTCCTCCAGCCTTTTCCTCTTTCCGGGGTCCGCCCCGGCGGCGCAGAAGAGGAGCACCCTCGCGCCTCCCCCGAGCCACCTGTGGCTTTCGGGGAAGGAAAGGCGCGAATCGAGGACGATCCTCGCCGGCGGGGGGAGGGAGTCGTCGAAGAGGCGCCTGTCGAGTTCCGGGTCGTCCGCCCCGAGCGTTCCGGACCCCACCGCAACCGCCTCCATCGCGGCCCTCAGGCGGTGGACGTATCCCCTGGATCTTTCTCCGGTGACCCATCTGCGGCCCGCCGCGGCGAGCCGCCCGTCAAGGGTCAGCGCCAGCTTCAGAGCGATGAAGGGCCTGCCGGTCAGTTTCCAGTGAACATACGGCATGTTGAGCTCGAGGGATTCGGCCGCGAGGACCCCCGCCTTCACCTCGACGCCGCCTTCCCTGAGAAGGGCTGCTCCCCGCCCCCTCACCTTGACGTCCGGGTCGTGGATTCCGAAAACGACCCTCGATATGCCGGCCCTCAGAATCGCGTCGGTGCATGGAGGGGTCTTGCCGTAGTGGCAGCACGGCTCGAGGTTGAGGTAGAGTGTGGCGCCCTTGGCCCGCCCGCCGGCGCGTGCGATCGCGCCGACCTCGGCGTGCGGCATCCCCGCCCGCTCGTGGTACCCCTCTCCGACCACCTCGCCCCGCGAGACCATGACAGCCCCGACGAGGGGGTTGGGAAATGTCCTTCCCGCCGCCCTCGCGGCCAGCTCGACGGCCCTCGCAATATATTTTTCGTCGTCATTCACGTTTGCGCCGGCTCCCCCGGTCCCGGACAAAAAATCAGCGGCCCCTTCGGACCTTTACTTAAACGACAACCGCGCCTTCAAGCCTGTCGGGAATAATGTGACGGGAGGCGGCGCCGCGAAGCGCGAACGCGCCATGAGGTTCCAAACCTTCTCCCATCCAGACTTTGACTGTCGGTACCGGGATTTCACCGGATCAGTGGGCTTTGCGCCCATTCGCGGACTTTCACCGCCGGTGGGGAATCTCACCCCGCCCCGAAGGTTAAGGAGACGGCTTAAGCGCCGTATCCATATCACTAATTATAGGATCGCCCGGAGGAATGTCAAGCAGGATGTGGCTATGCGAGCAGGGCCCTGACGAAGGCCTTGTGGTCGAAGGGCTCGAGATCGTCGATCCCCTCCCCGGTCCCGGCGTAGAGAACGGGGACGCCGAGCTCCTTCTGCACGGGGATCACGATGCCGCCTCTCGCCGTGCTGTCGAGCTTTGCGAGGACGATCCCGGTGACGGGAAGAGCGCGGACGAAGACCTCGGCCTGCCTGAGGCTGTTCTGCCCCGAATTCGCGTCGAGGACGAGCCAGGCTTCGAGCCCCGCCCCTTCGATCCGGCTGGAGAGCACCCTGAAGATCTTCAGGAGCTCCTCCATCAGATTGACCCTGGTGTGAAGCCTTCCGGCGGTATCGACGATGACCGTTCCGATCCCCCGGGCCTTCGCCGAACTCACCGCGTCGAAGGCCACGGCGGCGGGGTCCGAGCCCATCTTCTGCCTTACGACCGCAACGCCGCTCCTCCCGGCCCAAAGCTCGAGCTGGTCGATGGCCGCGGCCCTGAAGGTGTCGCAGGCGGCGAGCATCACCGTCTCGCCTTCCGACTTGAGGCGCGCGGCGAGCTTGCCGATCGTCGACGTCTTCCCGACGCCGTTGACCCCGACGACCACGATCACCCTCGGCCTTCCGGCCGGGCGGCTGTACGGGGGAGCCTCGTCCAGTATGGAGAGCAGCTCGGCCGAGACGAGCGAGAGATAATCCTGCCCCCTGCCGTCCCCCTTCCGCGCCCTCTCCCTCACCCTCTCGACTATCCTCCCGGTCGCCTCCACGCCTATGTCGGCCGAATAGAGGATGGCCTCGAGCTCCTCGACCTCTTCCTCTCCGAGTTTTCCGGACGAGAAAAGACCCTGCAGCGGTTCGAGCAGTTGTTCCTTTGTCCTGCGTAGCCCTTTGACGAACTCGAGCATCGGCCCTGCGCTTCCCTAGTTGGACGAAACCTGCGTCCCGGCCATTTCCCTCCCGGACGACCTTCGATTCTCAAGCACGTCCTCTATCTCGGTAAGGTTCACCGAAACGATCTTCGATACGCCCTTCTGTTCCATGGTGACGCCGAAGAGGGAGCTCGCCGCTTCCATCGTTCTCTTGTTGTGCGTGATGATTATGAACTGCGTTTCGCCGGAAAACTTGTCGAGCATCCTCACGAACCTCTGGATGTTGGCGTCGTCGAGCGGCGCGTCGACCTCGTCGAAGATGCAGAAGGGGCTCGGCTTCGCCTTGTAAAGGGCGAAAAGGAGCGCCATCGCCGTCAGCGCCCTCTCCCCCCCCGAAAGAAGGGAGATGTCCTGCAGCCTTTTCCCCTTGGGCCTCGCGGAGATTATGATGTCCGCCTCGAGCGGGTCGCTCCCCTCGCTCAGCTCGAGCGACGCCTCCCCGCCTTCGAAAAGGACCTCGAAGATCCCGCCGAAATATCCCCTGACCGTGTTGAAGGTCTCCAGGAAAAGGCTCCGCGCCTTTTTGTTTATCTTCGTGATCGCCTCTTCGAGCTCGCCCTTCGCCTTGACGAGGTCCTGCTTCTGGGACTCGAGGAAGTCGAGCCTCTCCTTCTTCTCGTCGTATTCCTCTATCGCCCCGAGGTTCACGGGGCCGAGGCTCTCGAGCTTCCTCTTCTCGCCGTCCAGCATCTCCGGCGTCACCGCCCGTTCCTCTTCGGTCAGCGGCGTCTCGACTCCCTCGAGATAGCATCCGAGGTCCGCGCCGTAGACCTCCCTGCCCTTCTCCACGAGATCCCTCATCCTCGTGTCGATCGTGGACAGCCTGATCTTGACCTCGTTGATGAGGTTGAATATCCTCTCCCTCTCGGAGCGCCTCGCCTTGAGGTCCGATTCCATGCCGGCGATCGCCGACCGTTTTTCCTCCAGTATCCCGAGAAGCGAGTCTATCTCCTCCTGGAAGGAGCTCTCCTGCTCGATCAAGCCCCTTACCGACTCCCTTTCCTCCGCGACGAGGGCGGCCAGTTTAGAGGATTCCTCCTTCGCCGCCGAGATCTCCTCCGTGCGCTGCGCGACTATGGCGCCGAACTGCTTTTCCATCTCGCCGAGGCCGCGAATCTCCTCCCTCTGCTTGTCGATTATCCCGTGGAGGGAGGCGAGCCTGATCTTCTTCTCCGTCAAAGCCGTCTCGAGGTCCGACTTCTCGGCGACCCTTTCCGCCAGCTCGGTTTCGATCCGCGCCGGGACGGAATGGTCGCCCGGCCCCTGCTGCATCGCGAGGGCCAGCCTCGCCTCCTCGAGCTTCGACATTGTCTCGACCCTCGAATTCTCGATCTCGTCGAGCGATTTCATGAGGAGGGAGCATTTTTCCTTCTTCATTATGTAGTCGCGCTCGATCTCCTGCAGGGTCTCCCTCTTCACGGCGATCTCCCCGCGCGTCGCGGATATCCTGGCGTCGTCATCGGCTATCCTGGAGCGAAGGCCGTCCTTCTCCCCTCTTTCCCGGGCGCATTCCGCCTCCTCGGCGGCCGTCTCGGCCTGAAGCGCCGAGATGCCCTCCCTCATCCTCTGGATCTCCTCGGCCCTGCCGAGAAGCGATATCTCCTCCTCCGGGGCGCCGGCGTAATAAATCCCCTTTCCCCTGCAGAAATATATCCCCGAAAGGGAGACCGCCCCGAATTCCCGCCCCGCGCCGGAAGCGATGAAGTCCATGGCGTGGTCGGCCGTCTCGAAGACGAGGGTGGAGCCCAGCAGATGCTCGGCCATCGGCCGGCGCGATCCGTCGATATCGACGAAATCGCTCAGCCTCCCGACCAGTCCAGGCGCTCCGTCGGGGCATTCGAGGGCCTCAGGGGAATTGACGTCCTCGAGGAAGAAGCGCGCCCCCCCGAGCCTTCCGTTCGACAACTCCGATATGAGCCGCATCGCGCCCGACATCGTGTCGACCACGACGCCGTCGGTCATGCCGCCGAGAACGGCCTCGAGTGCGGGCCGGTACCTGTCGTCCGTCCTGAGTATCTCCGCGAGAGGCCCCCTGACGTGCGAATCGCCCTTCTTCAGGACATGCCTCGCACCGCCGGGGAACCCTTCGAAATTCTCCTTCATCCTCTGATACAGCTCGTGCCTGCTGATCAGTTTCGCCAGCTCCGTCTTCATCCCGGCGAGGGAGCCCTCCCTCCGGGAAAGGGACGCGTCGACCTCTTCGTACCTCGAGCGGGCCGTTTCCCTCCCCTTCTCGAGGGCCGAGAGCGATTCCTGGACCGCGGCGAAAGCCGCTTCGCTTTCGTTCCTGCGGGCGAGCAGCGTCCCCGTCTCCGACTCCAGCGAAACTATCCGCTCGCGCATCCCCGAGGATCTCTCGTCCAGCTCGCGGAGAACGGCCTCGTAGTGCTCCTGGCTGCTCTTGACCCTGACCTGGTCCTGCAGGAAATCGAGCTGGGTCTGCTTGAGGTCGATCAGCTCCGCCTGGAGCCTCTCGATGCGCATCGAGACCTCTTCGAACCTGCCTCCGAGCGTCCTCAGCGCCTCCTTCTCCTCGGCTATCCTTTCGGAGGTGACCTCCTCCTCGACCTTCACGCCGCTCACCCTGTCCGAGATCTTCGACAGGCGGGTCCGGGCCTCCTCGATCTCGAGGCCGGCCCTTTCGATCCTGCGCCCGGCTTCGCCGCCGCGCTCGGTGTACTGTATGACCTTTTCCTCGGACGACTGGATCCTGCGCCTTATCTCGTACCTCTGGTTCTGAAGGTCGGTGTTCCTCTTCTCCAGTTCGACGAGGCGCACCTTCTCCTCCTCGACGCGGCCCTGATATTCGTCGAGGGAGCTGTCCCCCTCGCGGGAAGCGCCGGTCGCCTCGACGAGGTCGGCCTCGGCCCCCCGTTTCTGAACGAGGAATTGCGACAGGGATCCGCGAAGGAGTATCAGGCCCCAATCCCTGATCCTTTCCGACAGGGTCCTGTACCGCCTCGTCTTGCCCACCTGGTACTGGAGTGATCTGACGTTCTTGCCGAGCTCGTCGAGAATATCCTCGAGGCGGACCAGGTCCCCCTCGGTGAGCTTGAGCTTGCGCAGCGCCTCTTCCCGTCTCATGCGGTACTTGACGATCCCCGAGGCCTCCTCGAACATGTTCCGCCTCTCGCCGTGCGCGTCGTTCAGGACGTATTCGACCATCTCCTGCTCGATGACCGCGTATGAATGGCTCCCCGTGCCGGTGTCGGCGAAAAGCTCCCTGATGTCCTTCAGCCTGCAGGGCGCCTTGTTTATGAAGTACTCGCTTATCCCAGAGCGATAAACCTTCCTCGTGATCGTGATCTCCGAATAGTCGAGGGGAAAGATCCCCTTCTCGTTGTTGATGGTCATGTTGACGACGGCGTAGCCGAGCGGCTTGTGTATCTCGGTGCCGTTGAATATGACGTTTTCCATCTTGCTGCTTCTGAGCTGGCGCGCGCTCTGTTCGCCGAGAACCCACCTGACGGCGTCGACCACGTTCGTCTTGCCGCAACCGTTCGGGCCGAGGATGGCCGTTATCCCTTCCCTGAAATCGAGGCTCACCGGGGACATGAACGATTTAAAACCCGCCATTTCAAGCCTTGAAAGACTCACCCTTCCATACCTCCACTGTTGTCAGGCAATACATCCGTCAGTATTTCAGTTTTACAACCTTGGCGTACCCTATCCTTTTTATTCCGAGCAGCTCGACGCGCGTTCTTTCAGCCGTCTCCCGGTCCCCGAACTTCCCCACGTAGACGCGGAGCCATTTCTCGCCCTTGATCTCGGCCTCGAGAAAGTGGGTCTCGTACCCTTCCTTCCCAAGGTGCTCCATCTCCGTCTCGGCCCTGCTCATCTCCTTGAACGAGGCGACGTGAACGCTGTAGTAGATCCCTTCCTGCGCGGGCCCGGCGTCCCGGGGCGCGGTGAAGGCCTCGTCGGAAACCGTCTTTTCCCCCTCGGCGCCTTTGCCGTCCCCCTCCGCCGCGGCGGGCTGTTGCGCGTCCGAGGTCGCCGCTGCCGCGTAGCCTGCGGCGGTGTCGGGCCGGGCGCCTTCGCCGGCCGTGTCCGCCGGCGTTCCTCCCCCGCCTCCGCCGGCCGCGAAGGTGTCCGCGGCGTTCGCCGCCGCGATGCCGGACGAGGAATCCTGCCCCGCGCCCATGCCGCGGGCTTCCTGCTGTTTCTTGACGAGCTCCGTCATCTTGCCCGTCTCTTCCTTGCTCTTTATCGACCTGTCCATCATCTGCCACCAGATGAAGAAGACCGCGATCATCGCAATCACGGCCGCTCCGATGACGGTCGGAAGGTTTATTCTTCTCCTCGAGGGTTTCTTCATCGTGTCGAGCTCGTCGGATCTCTCGATATAGACGGACCCAGCCGCCTCCGCCTCCCCTTCGGCGTCGGGAATGGCGGATTCCGGATCGAGCTCGAGAATGTCTTCGTCCTCTTCGTATTCGACATCCACCGGCGCCGGAAAGCCGGCCGGCGCGAATTCCCTCTCCCTCCCCTTGCAGAAGCAGAGAAGGTCGGCTGGGGGAAGGTCGCTCCCGAGATCCTTCAGCTTCTCCTGCAGCTCGCCCTCCTTCATCTCCTCGATGCGGCAGCAGAGCAGGATCCCGTCGACCAGCGGCGGGAGGGGATTCACGCCGCCGTCCTCCGTGTAGAGGGTCGAGCAATAGATCACGACGTCGCCGTTCCTCGAGAGAAACTCGTTGACCTTGCCGAATTCCTTGAGCGCGAACGGTATCGTACGCGACACCGGGAACGATCCCGGGCCCGTCACGCTGACGCCGTCGATCCCCGTCGGCCGAAGCACCGATTTGAGCGAGCTGCCGTACAGAAGAAGGTCGAGGAAGCCGTGCTCCTCGATATTTTCAACGAGCCCGCTGAGGCCCGGTTCCAGGAAATCCAGGTCGACTATGAGAACCTTCCTGCCCCGCCTCGCGAGAAGGTGGGCGATCTGAAGAACCGAGAAATCCCGTGAAATCCTTTTTTCGCCGGCCGAAAGGGCGAGGAGCGAGGAGCCCCCGCTTTTCAGTTTCTTCTCGATGGTCTCCTCGATGTTCCTGAAAA
This sequence comes from Candidatus Krumholzibacteriia bacterium, assembly GCA_025453655.1. Classification (GTDB taxonomy): domain Bacteria; phylum Krumholzibacteriota; class Krumholzibacteriia; order Krumholzibacteriales; family Krumholzibacteriaceae; genus JALOPX01. The sequence goes on along the minus strand of JALOPX010000003.1, from coordinate 11,675 downwards.
GATCGAGGTCCCTGGCCGAGGAGAAATCCCCGTCCTCCATGAAGGAAACCATCTCTCCCTCGTCCAGGAATATCGAGAAGCCGCCGCTCCCGCAACCGCGCGTTTCTTCCCGTCCGATGTCGTCGTTTTCTTCATCGCCCATGAGTATCACTCCCTCCCTGATATCGTTTCGATGCCCGCGAGCAGGCTTTGAGTCAATATATCCTCTTCATGGCCCGACACTGTTCTCATGTCTATCGACACGCTCCGGTCCCTGACCCTCGCCAGGACGGCCGGATCGAGGGAGCGAAGATACGCCGAAAGCTTCACGGCCCCCCCGCCGTCGAGCCCGATCGAAACCAGCACGGTCGGCAGCGGGTCGACCGGGAAGCTTCCGCCCCCGATCGACGACTCGCCCTCTTCGAGCGAGATTTCGGCCCCCGCCCCGGCTCCCTTGAGAGCGCCGGCGAGTTTCGAGGCCCTTTTCCGTATATCCTCGAGAGGCTCCTTTATCATGCGGAGCGCCGGGATCCCGGAGCTCGAGCCGTCCCAGTATTCTCCGAGCGCGACCTCGAGGCAGGCCAGTGTGAGCTTGTCGACCCTGAGGGCGCGGGAAAGGTGGTTGCCGCGCATCCTGTCGATGCACGACGCCGCGCCGACCGTTATGCCCGCCTGCGGGCCCCCGAGAACCTTGTCGCCGCTGAACGAAATCATATCGACGCCGCTCTCGAGAAGGGACGCCACGTCCTCCTCCCCCTCGAGACCGGCCCGGTCCAGCGGGAGGAGTATACCATTTCCCTGGTCATACATCACGGGCACATTTCTATTTTTTCCAAGACGGGCCAGCTCGGCGAGCGAAACCGTCTCCGTATATCCGACGATCCTGAAGTTGCTCGTGTGCACCTTCAGAAGAAGGGTGGCGCCCTGGTCGATCGCCGCCTCGTAATCGCCGATCCTCGTCCTGTTCGTCGTCCCGATCTCGATGACGGCGCCGGCCGCCGAGCGGAGTATCTCGGGAAGCCTGAAACTGCCGCCGATCTCCACCAGCTCGCCGCGCGAGACGGCAACGGCCCCGCGCCCGGCGAAGGTATCCACGGCCAGAAGCACGGCGGCAGCGGTGTTGTTCACCACGATCGCGCTTTCCGCCCCGGTAAGGAGCGAAACGAGCCGCGCGGCCCTCCGGTCCCTGTGGACCCTCTCCCCCGTCGGAAGATCGGTCTCGAGATCGGTATACCCCGAGGCGACCATCGACAGGACCTCATTCGCCCGATCGCCGAGGACGGCGCGCCCGAGATTCGTATGCAGGACGACCCCGGTGGCGTTTATCACCCTCATGGTGCCCCGGCCGACCGCCTCGATCTCCCGGAAAACCTCGTCCCTGATCGATTCGAGAAGCCCCTCGGCGCCGATATTCTCCCCGCCGGCGAGCCTTTCCCTGTAAAGGTCGACCTTCTCGCGGACGATGCGGGTGACACCCCTTCGCGAGGCGGGAGACAGCCTTGCCGCGATGCGCTTGTCCTCGAGCACCTTCTCGACGGAAGGCAGCCTGCTAAGTGAAGAGCTGATATGCTTCTCCTTGAATCACCTGTACATCTTTCAAGCCTGCAAATTTCTACCATATGTAGGGGCAACCGTCAACCTTTTTCACAATATATTGTTGGTCGCCCCCCCGTTTCCCCCTCCCCGGCCGAAATTGCGCCTTGAAGGGGGCGCGCCCTTCTGCTAGATATATCAAAAAAGGAGTTCCACCATACGGAAGGAGATTCGCATGAGCCGGTCCTTCACCTGGATCGTCCTGCCGGCCGCTTTCGCGGTGGCGGCCGCGGGATGCTCGTCGCAGCGTTCGACCTGGGACAACCTCTACTCGCAACTGAGCGAGGAACCGGCCGCCTTCGACCGGAGCGTGCTCGAGGGGCGAAGGATAGTGATAGATCCGGGGCACGGCGGCCGGTTCAGGGGGGCGGTCGGCGCCGACAGCCTCTCGGAGGCCGACGTCAACCTCGGCGTCGCGCTCTACCTCTGGGGATTGCTCGACGAAGCGGGGGCCGAGGTGCGCCTCACGCGGTCCGCGGACCGCGACTTCCTCGCGGAGGGCTCCCCGTCGGTCCAGGTCGACCTCGCGGCAAGAACGGCCCTCGCGAACGAATGGGACGCGGAGGCGTTCATCTCCATCCATCATAATTCGAACATCGAGCTCGACCGCGAGCGCAACGGCATAGAGGTCTACTACAGGGACGACGATGCCGGCTCCTCCCTCGAGCTCGCCGAGGATATCCATCTGCACCTCGCGAGAAACCTCGGGATCGAGGATTCCTCGATAAAGAGCGGCAACTATTACGTCCTCAGGGAGTCGAGCGCCGGGGCCTCCGTACTCGGAGAGGCCAGCTACATATCGAATCCGAAGGTCGAGGAGAAACTCGCGATCTCGACGCGACAGAGGCTCGAGGCCGAGGCCTACTTCCTCGGGCTGCTCGGCTATTTCTCGAGGGGAGTGCCCCGCGTCGAGCCGATCCCCTTCGAGGCCGACACGATGGCGATCCCGTCCTCCATCCGGTTCAGGGTCGGGCGGGGCGCGGGGGTGCCGGTCGACCCTTCCTCGGTCAGGGCTTTCCTCGACGGATCGGAGGTTCCCGCGGTCTTCGACCCGGCGGGAGGGATCCTCTCCTGTCCCATTCCCTCCGACATTCCGAACGGCCCGCACTCCGCGAGGGTCTCGGCGAGAAGCGTGAAGGGGGCGACCGCGCGCAGCGCGCCGGTCCGTTTCACGGTCGCGAGGGGGGCGAGATTCATCCTGCCCCTGCCGCCCGTCATGGAGGAGCCCGGCGTATACAGGATGTCCATTCGCATTCTCGATATCAACGCGTCCGACGTCGCCGACGGTACCGCCGTCGCCGCAGAATCGTCCGTGCCGGGGCAAAGATGGAGGGGAAAGACTTCCGCCGGCGTTTTCACGTTCAACGCCGGCGGCGCAGCCGCGGGCTCCCTCTTCTTCGTGCGTTCCGGCGGGGCGGCCGACACGATCCTCTTCGATATGCGGGCGTCCTCCGGAGGATTTTCGATTCTCGCGCTCGACGCGGTCACGGGCCTTCCGGTGGAATGCCCCTCCCTCCTTCTTCCCGACGGCTCGGTCACGGCGGGGAAAAAGGGGAGGGTCGGGACGCCGGGCCGATTGTTCTCCGAGGATATGATCCTTCTCGCGCGCGGATACCTGCCGCTTCGGCTGAGCGCTTCGGCGGCGGACGAACTGGCCGCCCGCCCCCTGGTGAAACTCACCCCGGTCCTCGGCGGGGCGCTGTCGGGCAGAAGGGTGGCGATCGACCCCGCGGGCGGGGGAAGGGACGCCTTCGGCCGGGGCCCCGACATGCTCAGGGGGGCGACGATCAATCTCGAGCTGGCGAGGCGCATTCGCCAGGCCCTGGAGGCCGCGGGAGCCTCGGTCTCGCTGACGAGGTCGGGCGAGGAGACCCTTTCCATCCACGAGAGGATCCACGCCGTGAACGCGTCGCGGGCCGATCTCGCGCTCGGCCTTCGATACGGATCCGGACTGCCCGAAGGCGGGGGCCGTTTCCTCTTCACCCACTACCCATCGAGCGCCGCGGGAAAGGCCGCAGCCGAATCGATGATGGAAACGGTTTCGCGGGTACCTCCCTCGGCCGGCGCGTCGATCGGGGAATCAGCCGAACCTTTTCTTCAGCAGACCGGCTGCCCGGCGTGCGAGATTCACGCCGGGATATCCCATTCCACCGAAAAGCTGTTCCGCAATCCGCGATGGCTCGAGATGGAGGCGTCATCGATCGTTTCAGGGCTCGCCGCGTTTTTCGGCGGCGGCAAGAACCCGTGCCTGCCCCATTCCATCGAGATAAGGGCCGGCGGGAGGCCCGCGGCCGGGATCGCGGTCAGCCTGGACGGGGTCTTCACGGCCGTGACCGACGAGTCGGGGAAGGCCTTCTTCCAATGCGCGGGATACGGACCCCACTGCCTCCTGCTGGAAATCCCCGGCGCGGGGGTCGGCGGATACCTGCCCTTCGAAACGGCGCCGGGCGACAGCGGCCTGACGATTCTGGATCTGCCCTGAATCGGGTCATCAGCCGGCGGGAGACCGACGGGAGCCCCCGGGAGCCCGTGCGGGGCGCGAACCGGCGGAGCGGGGCGGCCTTCTCTCTCCATCCCCATGCCCCATGCCTGCTTGACTACTGCCGTACCGCCGGACATATTAATAATCGGGGTGTGAGCAGGCGAAATGGAAAAGATAAAGGACCGCGAAAAAAGGTTGAACAGAAGGCTCCTGATGCTGGTGCCGGCGGCGGTCGCCATCCTGTTCCTGCTGTCCTTCACCGCGGATAAAACAAGGGTGGCGAACAGGATCTTCTCGGTCGGCTACGAGGGCCCGATGCGGCTTCTGCCCGATATCACGATCATCGACAACAAGGGGCTCGAATCGGAATTATTCTCCGAGGAAAAACACAGGATGGCGCTGCAGGACGTCGAGATCTTCAGCGAGAAGGAGGAAAACGTCGAAGAGGAGAACCCGGTGATCAGCACGGCCCTCCAGAAAAAGCTCGAAGAGGAGATGATCGACGAAATAAGCGGGATCGATAATCTGCGGACCTATCCCTCCCACACGGACGTCCCGTACAGGCAGGATTTCGTCATCCTGAGCATGGTGGAACCGGAATATCCCGAGGACGCATACAGGAGGAGGGTGGAGGGATACGCGCTCGTCGAGGTATACGTCGACAAATCGGGGCGGGTCGCCGAAGCCCGGGTCATAAGGGCCCAGGGACTGCAGAGTTTCGAGAGCGCGTCTCTCGAGGCGGTCAGAAAGTTCCTGTTCAGGCCCGTGGTGGAAAACGGAGTGCCGCAGCCGTTCTGGATCAGCTTCCTGATAAGTTTCAGGCTTAAAACCTAGTTGCCGGCCCTGAGCGTCGAGTATTCGACGACGGCTTCGTTCCTGACGGTGTTGAAACGTATCCCGTCCCCGGTCAGCATGTCGATGTACCTGTGCCTCCTGCTTTCGAGGCTGCGTCTCATCTCGTCCTTGAGCGTGCTCCCGGACGCGGCGCTCAGGGCCATCGCCTCGAGCACCCTTCTTACGCCCGCGTATCCCGCGACGCTGAACCTGTTCACCTCGCCGGCGGGAGCGTCCGTGTAGGCCGCCGCCATCCGGTACATCGTTTCGTCTCCGGCGACGTCGGCGTCCGCGGGAAATACCGCGCCCGCCATGTCGCGCCCGGCCATACGCAGAAGGTTGCCGGAATTCCAATCGCTCGTCCCGAGAAGCTGGACGCCGAACTCATAGAAGCTCAGCTGCGGCAGGATGAGTATCAGGTCCTCGAGGTCGGAAGCTATGAAAAGCGCCTCCGGGTCGGCCCGCCTTATCCTTTCGATATCGGCCAGGAAATCGGTGCTGCCTTCGTCGTAGTAATCCGACACGACGAGGGCGCCCCCGTGGTATTCCACGCTGCTCCTGAAAAGTTTTTCCGCGGCCGCGGTCTGATGGTTGTAAGCCGAAAGGAACGCGAAGCGCCTCAGCCCCATCTCCACGCACGCGAGGCGGGCAAGCGCGTGGATCTGCCATTCGTAGTCCGTCGGCGCCTGGAAGACGAAATCGCCGATCGATTCGAGGCCCGCCTGCGAAGCCGCGGGAGAATAAAGAACGGCGCCGTACTGCTGGGCCACCTGCGCCGCGACGATCGTCGTCGAGCTGAGCATGTCCCCGACGATGGCGCGGATATTCTCGTCCCTGACCATCCTCTGCGCCACGCGGTGCGCCTCCAGCACGTCGGCCTTCGTGTCGCCGACCGCGAGATCGACACCCGCCTTTCCCCTCATCCTCGACTCCTTCACGGCCAGCGAGGCCCCCGCGAGAAACGCCTCCCCCAGGGGCGCGAACCGACCGCTAAGCGGGCAGAGAAGCCCCACGCGAAAAACGGCCTCCCTCGCGGCATTCCCCGAAACGCTCTCCGCGGCCGCCATGACGCGGGCCGGCACCCTGTCGGGAACAGTGACGAGCGAATCCAGCGAGACGAGCTGGGATCTCAGGGCGTCCATGTACGCGGAGTCGGCGCCCGCCGCGGCGAACACCATGCAGGCGTCGAGAATGATGTCCGCGCCCCGCGAGGATGGATATTCGCCACGCAGCCTCTCGAGCTGCCCGGCGGAGAGGAAGCCCGCCGCGCGCTCCAGCGCGCTTCTCGCCGAATCGGCCGCCGCCTGGTCCATCTCGAGCGACAATGCCGAGAGAAGCCCGGCCGCCGCTTCCTCGAACCGCCCCTTTTCCGCGTCCATATCCGCGATCATCACGAGTGCGTCCGCCCTCGCGGAGCTTTCGACGCCTTCGCCGGCGAGCGGAAGCATGAGAGACCTCGCCTCGGAAAGAAATCCGAGCCCGGCGCACGCCGACGCGGTGAGTACCGTCACTTCCCGAATCTCCGGGGAGCCCGGAAATTCCCTGAGATATCTCAGCCCGTATTTGCGGATCCCCCTCGCGTCCTTTTCCGACTCGAGCGTTTTTATCCGGGCGAACAGCTCCTTCCTCTCTTGTTCCGCTTGCTGCTGCGGCGCGACGGCCGGCCCGGGATCGGAGACGAAAGCCGCGCAGGATAAAAGGAACAGGAGAGCCATCGCCGGGAGGGACGTCTTCTTCATTTCGCCCGCCTTGAAAATTCGCCGCGCCCAAGGAACGACAGGGCCAGGTCGTGATATTCCATCGCCTGTTTCCTCAGCCTGCCGGCGACCTCTTCATCCAAAACCTTTCGAACCGTCCCGGGGATTCCGGCGACGAGGGAGCCCGAAGGCACGACGGCCCCCTCGAGCACCACGCTTCCGGCGGCGATCACGCATCCCCGCCCTATCCTCGCCCCGTCGAGCACGATCGCTCCCATCCCTATCAGCGACCCGTCCCCCACCTCGCATGAATGCAGGACCGCCCGGTGGCCCACTGTCACGTAATCTCCCACCTTCAACTCCGGGCCTCCGGTCGTCGTGTGGCAGACGCAGCCGTCCTGGATGTTGCTGAAGGCGCCGATCGATATCCTGCCGCAGTCCCCGCGGACAACGGCCCCGTGCCACACGCTGGAACAGTCTCCGAGCGACACCTCCCCCAGCACGGAGGCCGAAGGCGCGACATATACGTCCCTGCCGAGAGCCGGCTCGAATCCCTGGAAAGCCTCTATCAAACTCCCCCTCCTAGATATCCAGGTTCCCGAAATCCCCCGGATCGAGATTCTTGAAATGCCTTCTGATGTCGTCGACCTCGTCCTTCCCGATCTGCAGGTTCCTTCTGTATTTCATGAACAGGTCGTTGTCCACGTAGACTGGAGCCGCGGCGCGAAGCGCCAGGGCTATGGAATCGCTCGGCCGCGCGTCGATGAAAAACAGCTCGCCCTCGCGCTGCAGCACGATGCGCGCGAAATACGTGTCGTTCTGGAGCCCCGTTATCTCGATGCTGACGACCCTTCCTCCGAGCTCCTCGACGACGATCCTCAAAAGATCGTGCGTCATCGGCCTTTCGAAGGTCCTGCCGGCGAGCTCCATGTAAATCGACGTCGCTTCGGCCGGCCCGATCCAGATGGGAAGGACCTCGTCGGAATCGGGCGATTTCAACATCACGACCGGGTGCTCGCGCTCCCTGTCGAACGCTATTCCGCTGACCTTGACCTGGATCAATCCCATCGCCTTTTTTACTTCCCGTCCTTCTTCGCCTTGTCGATGACGCTTTCCATCGATTGCAGCCTGTCACGGGGATTGTCCAGGTTCTCTATCATCCATTTCGCGGATTCGACCATGTCGGAACCGGAATAATTCTTGATGAGCTCGTTGAAGGCCTTTCTCGCCTGCACGAGGTCGCTCAGCTCCTCCGAGTAGACGAACCCGATCATGAAAAGGGCCTGCGGAGCCAGTTTATGCTGCGGATACCTCGTGACGAGCTCCCTGAAATAGAGTATGCGCGTGTACGCGGCGTCCTCGGCCTGCGCGATCTGCCACAACTGCTCGGCCGTCCTCGTCGTATTGAGGACTTCCTGCAGCGCAAGGTTCTCGGGCCTGTATTTCTTCCTGAGGTTGTCGATCTCCACGTTCAGGATCTCGGAGGCGGATTCCTTCTGCAGCTTCTCGATGATCGTCTGCCTGACGTCCTCGAGGGGTTTCAGCACGGCCGGCTTCATGTCGTTCACCATCACCAGCGAATACCCCTTTTCGTGCTTTATCACGTCGCTGATATCGCCCGGCGCGAGCGCCTCGACGGCGTCGGAGAAACTTTTGGATATGCCGATGAACTTGATGAAACCGCCAGGGTTGAAATATCCCAGATTTCCGTAGGCGGGCGCCGTGGACCCGTCCTCCGATTCCCCCTTGGCGATTGCGCTGAACTTCTCTCCGTTATCTATCCTTTTCTTCCATTCGACGCACTTCATGCTGTCGACCGAAAAGATGTGCTGCGCCTTGTACTGCGAATTGGTGTAGAATTCGTCCTGGTTGTTTTTGTAATAAAGCTCGACTTCCTTGTCGGATATCGAGACCTTCCCCGTTATGTATTCCGAATAATAGGCGCCTATCAGCACGCGCCGTTCGAGCGCTTCCATCTCGGCGCGGACCTTCTCGCTGTTCTTCAGGTTCTTGTTCTTCGCTTCGAGATAAAACAGCTCGTCGTTGATCAGCATGTCGACGAATTTCGCCCTTCCCCCGGGGCCCCTGTACTGGCTTCTCTGATTCTCGGGAATCTGCTCGAATTTCTCGTCGATCTCCTTGTCGGTGATCTTGAAGTTGCCTATCCGCGCCGCGACGCCTTCGTCGACCTTGAGCGCATCCTCCTTCTTCCCGCAGGATACCGTCAGCATCGCCAGCATCGCCACCGCCGGCAAGATGAACAAAGCCCTCTTCATCCTGAGCACCTCCTGATAAAAGCCTTTCACTGCCCGAATCAGCCGTTTTTCCCGTTTTCCAAAGCTTCCAGAATTTCCCTGACCCTCTCGCTTTCCCCTTTTTTGCATACCAGAACCGTGCCGCCCCTCGCAACGACGATGATGTCGTCGACGCCTATCGCCGCGGTCAGGCCTCCCGGGTTGAAAAAGACGTTGCCGCCCGAGTCCAGCGCGACGAATTTCCCCGTCCCGGCATTGCCGCGATCGTCGCGCGGAAGGATCTCATGCAGGGAATCCCACGAGCCGACGTCGCTCCAGCCGAGGCGGGCCGGGATTACCACGACGTTTTCCGCCTTCTCGAGAATCCCGTAATCCACCGATATCTCCGGCATCGCGGCGTACCCGGACCTTATCGTCTCTTCGGAGCCTGCGGTCCCGAACGCCCTCCCGATCCGCTCCAACGGCTCCCTCCCGCCGGGGAGGAAGGTGTTCCACGCGTCGATAAGGACCGAAGGGCGCCACGCGAAGATCCCGCTGTTCCAGAAGAAGCCGCCCTTCGCAAGGTACTCGGCCGCCTTCTCCCTCGACGGCTTCTCATGGAATCTCTTCACCCTGAAAACCGGCGCAGTCTTTCCCGTAACGGCCGCCGCTCCCTCCGCCGAAAAGGCGTCGAAGGGATCGCCGGCCTCTATGTAGCCGTACCCCGTGGCGGGGCGGTCAGGCTCGATCCCGAACGTGACGAGCACGTCCGATTTGCCCGAAACCTCCAGCGCGAGGGAAACGGCCGTCGAAAAACCCTCCGCGTCGGCGATGAGATGGTCGGAGGGGCAGCAGAGCATGGGCTCGTCGCTTCCCCTGGACCGGATCAACGCCGCCGCGGCGGCGAGGCTCGGAGCAGTGTTCCTGCCCGATGGTTCCGCGAATATGTTACCCGGATGCACCCATGGAAGTTCCGAACGGACCAGTTCCACCTGGTCCTGCACGGTGAGAACGATGATTTTGGAGGGGTCGGTCAACGCGGCGAGGCGCCTCGCGGTGACGAGGAGCATCGAGCCGGCGCCTGTCATGTCGATGAACTGCTTCGGCCTGCCCGATGTGCTGTAAGGCCAGAACCGTTTGCCCTTTCCTCCTGCCAGTATCACAGCGTACAAGAGAGCGCCCCCTTGGATCTGCCGTTCAAAAGCCACCCATGGCGGGAACGGGCACTATGACCTTCCCGCGTCAGGCGATTCCCGAGATATCGATGTACTCGCCCAGGACATCCAGAAAAGCCTTCTTTATCGATTCGAGCGCTTCCGGGCCTGAAGCCTCGAACCTCAGGACGAGAACCGGCTGCGTGTTGGACGCCCTCACGAGGCCCCATCCGTCGTCGAACTTCACGCGCGCGCCGTCCACGTCGATCACTTCGTTCGTCATTCTGAAGCGTTCGCGAATCCTGTCCACAACGCCGAATTTCGCTTCGTCGGCGCAGTCGACCCGTATCTCCGGAGTGCTGCTGTACCTCGGGAGATCGTCCACCATGGCGCTGAGCGGAAGGCCGCTCTTCGACAGCAGCTCGAGGAGCCTGCAGGCCGCGTAGATGGCGTCGTCGAACCCGAAATACCTGTCCGCGAAAAACTGGTGCCCGCTCATCTCCCCCGCGAGAAGGGCTTTCTCTTCGCGCATCTTCTTCTTTATCAGCGAATGCCCGGTCTTCCACATCACCGGTCTGCCGCCGTGCCGCAGGATGTCCTCCACCAGCCCCTGCGAGCATTTCACCTCGAATATCACCGTGGCTCCGGGATTGTCCCTGAGGATGTCGCGCGCGTATATCGCCAGCAGGTAGTCGCCGTAGAGCGTCCGGCCCTTGTCGTCGACCACGCCTATCCTGTCGGAATCCCCGTCGAAACCGATCCCGAGCTCGAGCCCCCCTCCCGTGACCGCCTTGCGAAGGTCGACAAGGTTCTTTTCCACGGTCGGGTCGGGGTGATGGTTGGGGAAGCGGCCGTCGGGCTCCATGAACAGTTCCACCGGTTCGCATCCGAGCCCCCTGAAGATCGCGGGCGCCACGATGCCGGCCGTCCCGTTCCCGCCGTCCGCGGCGAACCTGACAGGTCTATCCAGATTGATGTTGGAGACGATGAAGTCGACGTATTCCCGGACCGCCTCCCTGCTGGAGACGCCCGCCGTCTTTCCCCGGGGAAGGCCGCCTGCCGAGATTATCGAATGGAGCTCCATGATGTCTTCGCCGTAGATCGTCCCCTCGCCCCTGAGTATCTTGAATCCGTTGTACTCGGCGGCGTTGTGACTGGCGGTTATCATCACTCCGCCCTGGAATCCCCATCTTCTGGCGGCGAAATAAAAAACCGGCGTCGGAACCAGCCCGATATCCACGACGTCGATGCCGGCGCCGGTCAATCCTTCAGTGAGCGCTTCGAAGTAGGCGTCGCCGCTTTCCCGCACGTCCCTGCCCACCACCGCCCGGCTGATTCCGTCTCGCGCGAAGGTCGACGCGACAGCCGCTCCGAGGCTCCTCACTCCGTCGTCCGTGAGGTCTTCACCGACCAGCCCCCTGATATCGTACTCCCTGAATATCTTCTTCGGAATAGAGATGACGGACCTCCTTCCTGAGGGGAAAATTACGCCGGCCGGTTACTCCTTCACGACCCAGATCTTGACCGGGACCTCGATTTCGCGGTGAAGCCTGACCTGGACGGTGTAGACGCCGAGGATCTTTATCGGCTCCTCGAGCTCCACCATCCTGTGGTCGATCTTGAAGCCCTGATCGGACACCGCCTTGGCTATGTCGTGCGCGTTGACCGACCCGTAGAGCTTGTCCTCCTCGCCGGCCTTTAC
>JALOPX010000152.1 GCA_025453655.1 Candidatus Krumholzibacteriia bacterium | reverse complement strand
TTCGCCCACCAGGGGCGAGGTAAACGAATTCTTCGCGGGAGATCACAACCCCGTCAGGATTCAGATCCCGCCCGGCGTCTGCCACGGCTTCAAGTGCATAAGCGACGGCGAGGCGATAGTCGTCAACACGGTCACCGAACCTTACAGGTACGACGATCCGGATGAATATCGCATCGATCCTCGCGAAAACGACATCCCTTACGACTGGGAGCGCCGGGACGGTTGACCTCCGGCGGAGCTGCGCATGAAAAAGGTTTACGTCACGGGCGGAGCGGGAAACCTCGGCAAGGCCGTAGTTCCCGTCCTGTCATCCTTCTATGAAGTCAGGGCGACCGATCTCCCGGAAGTGGACGTCAGGGACGCCGGCGCGGTCATGGCGGATATCGCCGCTTACAATCCCGACATCGTCCTGCACCTCGCTTCAATGACCGACGTCGATAGATGCGAGCTTTTTCCGGATGAGGCTTCCCTGGCGAATCGGATCGGCACTCGCAACGTGGCCCTGGCCTGCAGGGAAACCGGCGCCGCCATGGCGTACGTGAGCACCGGCATGATATATAACGGATGCAAAAGGCACCCGTACATCGAGTACGACAAGCCGGATCCCATCAGCGTGTACGGCAGGACGAAATACGAAGGCGAGCTCGAAATCCGCTCCATCTGCGAACGATTTTACATATTCAACACCTGCTGGCTGTTCGGAGGCGGGAAAGAGGACAGGAAATTCGTCGCGAAAATAATGGATCTCGCGGAAAAAGGCGGCGAACTGAGGATCGTCGACGACAAGTTCGGATCGCCGACCTGGACTGCCGATCTCGCGAAATGCATCGCGACTCTCATGGGGCAGCCGGAAACCGGCCGTTATCACTGCGTGAACGCCGGGCAGGCGTCGCGGTACGAGCTGGCGAAGGAGATTGTCCGCATAGCCGGGATCGACGGGTGCAGGATAATTCCCGTCTCCTCGGATAATTTCGATCTGCCGGCGCCCAGGCCGCGGATGGAGGCCATGGCTGATTACAACCTCAGGCTCATGGGCCTGAACATCATGCGCGACTGGCGCGAGGCCCTCGGGGAATATATCACCACGACCCTTATCTGATCTTCCATCGGCCCGCTCACGGACAATCCCGCGGCAGGCCGGCGGGGCGGGCTTTATTCCCCCCCGTGACGACACGGCCCCGGCCGTGGTTTCAGATCCTGTTGGCCCCTCCGTCGGCGACCAGATTGCCCGCCTTTCTCAGGGATTCGAAGGTCCCGGCGTCAGTCCACCAGCCATCGAGAATATCCCAGGTCAGCTCCCCCCGCTCGATGTACGCGTTGTTCACGTCGGTGATCTCGAGTTCTCCCCGCCCGGAGGGCTTCAAGGTTTTTATGATGTCGAACACCGTGTTATCGTACATGTAAATGCCGGTCACCGCGTATTTCGATCGCGGGGTTTCCGGCTTCTCCTCAATCTTCACGACCCTCCCCCCGTCGAGAACCGGGACTCCGAACCTCTCGGGATCGGGCACCTCCTTCAGAAGAATCTTCGCCCCGGAGGGCTGACTCTTGAATGCCTGTGCGGTCCTGAGGATGTTCTTCTCTATTATATTGTCACCGAGAACGACGCATATCCTGTCATCTCCGGCGAAATATTCGGCCAGCCTCAGCGCCTCGGCTATCCCTCCTTCGCCTTCCTGATATGTATAATTTATGTGCCCCAGGCCGAATTCGCTCCCGTTTCCGAGAAGGCGAAGAAAATCCCCCGCGTGGTTCCCGCCGGTGACTATCAGGATATCCCGTATGCCGGCGTTTATAAGGGTCTGGATCGGGTAATAAATCATCGGCTTGTCGTGCACCGGCAGCAGGTGCTTGTTCGTGATCTTTGTGAGCGGGAGCAGCCTCGTTCCCAGGCCGCCGGCAAGTATGACACCCTTCATCGCGGTTTCTCCTTTTGTATTATCCCGAACGCCAGACACAGTATATCGCCGCTCCGACTCAAACTCAAGCCTGGATGGGCCGTGCGGCGGCGATATTTTCCGCCCGCGACTCGATCCCGCCCGGCCATCCTTTCGCGAATCGGAACCTCCATCCTTTTTTCCCTCGCAATTCGTCGTCCATTGCGATATTTTGCGGGGGATCGTTCGATTTACGCGGTTCAACGGGGATGCGCCATGAAGGTATGTTTCTTTTCACCGACCGCCTACAGCTATTTCAATCCCGAGAGGGACAAATGGGCGGGCGGCGCCGAGACGCAGCAGTTTCTCATCGCGAAACACATGGTCGACCGCGGAGTCGAGGTATCGTTCATCGTGGGGGACCACGGGCAGCCTGACGTGGAGGTCTTCGACGGAATCAGGGTGATCAAATCCTTCAGGCCGTTTGCCGGCAACAGAAAACTCAGGTTCGCCTCCGACATGATGAAGATCAGAAAGGCGATGAAAACGGCCGGCGCCGATGTCTACAACCAGCGATCCACGTCATTCTATACTGGGCAGATGGCCTTGTTCGCCGCGGGCCTCGGCGGGAAATTCACCTTCTCCATCGGGATAGACTACAACTGCTATCCCGACTGCCAGGGCCTGCTTTCCTTCCCCATGACCGCCCTGTACCGTTACGGAATACGCAGGGCGGACGCCGTCATAGCCCAGACGGAAAAGCAGCGGAAACTTCTCGGCGACAACATGGGCAGGGATTCAGTCCTCATAAGAAACGGAATACCGATTCTTTACCGCGACGAAAAGGAGCTGTCACGGCGCTCCGCCGCTCAAGTCCCGGACGGCAAAGAGGAAAAGACGCGCCCGGATTTCCTGTGGGTCGGAAGTTTCAGAAGGCGCAAGAGGCCCGAACTCTTTCTCGAGCTCGCGAGGCGGGTCCCGGAAGCCTCGTTCACCCTGGTCGGCGGCGGCGGCGACGAGATCCGCTTCCATGAAGAGATCGTAAGCGAGGCGTCGGCTATACGCAACGTCGCGTACAGGGGATTCCTCACCCCGGCCGCCATTGAATATTATTACGCGAGGGCCTACGGCTACGTAAACACCTCCTCCCTCGAGGGGTTTCCCAACACATACCTTCATTCGTGGCGACATGGGGTGCCGACCCTGACGATCGACATAGACCCCGACGGGATAATCGCCGACAACAGGATCGGGTTCCGCGCCGGAAATTTCGAAGATCTTGTCGGGAGGGTCAGGTCGCTGTGCGCCTCCCCGTCCGAGAGGCGGGAGATGTCGTCGCGGGCGATCGCCTACGTCCGGGACAATCACGACATAATCGCGAGGGGCGACGATTATATCAGGCTGTTCGAAGGGTTGATCGCGGGGAAGTCAGATTCCTGATATCAGCCTGGCCAGCCGTTCTCCGTAATCCCTCATCGAAATATTCCGCTCCGCCCAGCTTCGGGCGTTGAGTCCGGTTCTCGCCGCCAGGTCGGGGTCCTCGAGAAGGGCGGTTATTCCCGCTGCCATTTCAGCCGCGCCCGAGGCCTCCAGATATTCCCTCCCCGCCTCCAGCCCCATCCCCTCGACCCCCACCGGCGTGCTCACCACGGGAACGGCCATCGCCGCCGCCTCCATCATCCGTATCCTTACCCCGCCCGCGAATCTCAGGGGCAGGACGAGAAGAGAGCAGCGGGCCAGGCTCTCCCTGATATCCTCCACATAACCGAGGAATTCGACATTACGGCCGCAGTTCCCGATTATATCCGCGGCTACCCCCTCCCCCACCACCCGCAACACAGCCGACGGCCTCCTCTCGAGAACGGCTGGAAAAACCTCGCCGATGAAATATCGCAGGGCATCGTCGTTGAAATCCGAATGAAAAGTGCCTGTCATGAGAATCCTGTCGCGGTCCCTCGCGATATCCCCAGGCGCGAACCTCTCCAGATCGAGGGCCAGCGGCAGGGGGCGTATCTTCTTCCCGGCGGCGAGTCCGGATCTTTCGAGCGCCTCGGCGTCCCGCCCCGTTACGGTAAGAACGGCGTCGAAGGACTTGTAGGCTTTCTTTTCGATTCTCGACCTGAGAAAGGCATCCCACCTCCTCGCCGTTCTTCGCGTGAAGTTTCCGGCGAGAGCCGCCTTCCCGGGCCCGATCAGAAAATCGATGTCATGGGTCAGCAGGATCTTCCTGAAGGAGGGAAGCCGCCCCGGCAGCCTGTAAAGGTGCCAGTACGAAGCGAGAATCAAATCAACATTCTCCTCGACCGCCACGGCCCTTATAAAATCGAGAAACCTTCCGGGCGCGGCATAGCTGACCTCCATCGGGACGAGCGCGAAGACGGCGAGGATCGTGTTCTTCAACCTGTAATATATCTTCCCCGCCATGCCGGATTTGTTCGGCGCCACCATCGACCTGGCCTTTATCCCGGCGCCTAGGGCCGCCTCGAGGGCGCGAGACTCCCCGGCGGAAAAGGTCATGGTGGCGAATACGACCTCATGCGCGGAGGACAGGCCCTCGACGAGGCTCATCATGAGCCTGCCGGTTCCCCTTCTCACGGGGAACGGGCTGTAAGGCAGTACGACCAGTATTTTCATTTCATTTCCCCGTGCGCTCTTCTGTTTCGGAGCAGCTCATCGTATACCGCCATGGTGGCGAGCACGGATTTCCCTATCGTGAACCTTTCGAGATAGTCGCGCCTGCATGACTCCGACATCCGCTCCCTGAGGCCCGGCTCGGCATACATCCTTCCGACCGCCTTCAAAAGATCCCCCCTGTCCCCCGGAGCGGTGAGAATTCCCGTCCGGCCGTCCCTGATAAGCTCCGGAAGGCCGAATATGCCGCTGGCGACCACCGGAAGGCCGGAAGAAAGCGCCTCCAGAACGACATATGGCGCCGCGTCCAGCGAAGTGGGCAAAACGAGCAGATCCGCTTCGGCCATGATGGAAGCGACATCAGCCCTGTATCCCCAAAATCTCACGCGGCCGGCGACCTTCCTGTCTTCGGCAAGTTTCGCGAGGGAAGCCGCCAGTTCGCCCTCGCCTATTATGGAAAGAAAGACGT
>JALOPX010000045.1 GCA_025453655.1 Candidatus Krumholzibacteriia bacterium | reverse complement strand
TCACCACCTCGGCAAATGCTCTTTACTCTGTTTCCTGCTTCGACGGTTCCTGATCCGTGGTCCCGTCGTCCTGCCCGCCGGCAGCCGGCTCCGGAATGTCTCCCAGCACATCGTCTATATTCTTCTGCTCTTCCGGAACGATCCCGCCCCACTGTTCCCTCTGGGCGGCCTTCCTCAGGGCGCTTTCAGTCGCAGCGCCGCTGTTGCTCGCCGAAAGAAAAGCGAGGGAGAGGGATGTGATCATGAAGATGATCGCGAGGTAAGTGGTGGCTTTGCTCAGGAAGGAAGCGGTTTCGCGCCCCCCCATGATCGCCTGGCCGCCTCCGCCTCCGAAAGCGCCCGAAAGGCCCCCACCCTTGCTCGACTGCATCAGAACGACGACCATCAGCAGCAGGCAGGTTATCACGTGTATTATCACTACCAGGTTGAACAGCATTTTTCACCAGCCTCTTGTAAACTGCAAAGATGTAGTTTAATTAAAAAAACGCCGCCAGTCAAATGAAATTATTCATATCAGGTTGGGAACACTATCCCCAGGAACGAATCGCTGGCGAGGGAAGCCCCCCCCACCAGAGCCCCGTCGATATCGTCGGCGGAAAGGAGGGCACGCGCGTTGTCCGGCTTGACGCTGCCTCCGTACAGTATGGGCGTCTCTCCGGCCGTCCCGCGCCCGAAGAGCTTCGACAGGAGATCCCTGATGACCCCGTGCATCCCCGAAGCGTCGCCGGTCGTCGCCGTCTTGCCCGTGCCGATCGCCCAGACAGGCTCGTAGGCTATCGCCACCTTCGACATCCCGACCGCGTCGAGGCCGCCGAGAACCTCCTCCACCTGCCGCGAAACGGTCTCCTCGGCCCTGCCCGCCTCCCGTTCCTCGATCAGCTCGCCGACGCAATAGATCGGGGAAAGCCCTCCCTTCAGCGCCGCGCGCAGCTTCTTCGACAGCAGATCGCGCCCTTCGCCCAGGATGTGCCTTCTCTCCGAATGGCCGACCAGGACGTACCGGCACCCCGCCGCCGAAATCATCCCGGCGGAAACCTCCCCCGTGAAGGCGCCGCTCTCCTCGTGCCACAGATCCTGCGCCCCCAGCGAAACGGAGGAGCCGCGGAGCGCTTCGCCCACGGCATGCAAAGATGTAAATGGAGGCATGACAACGACTTCGCACTGCGGAACCCTGTTTTTCAAACCGCCGAGGATCTCCCCCGCGAGACGCGCCCCCTCGCGATGGTCGAGGTTCATCTTCCAGTTGCCCGCCACGATCCTTTTTCTCATGGCATTACCTCGAATCGACGGTCTTCAGTGAAGGATCCGTGTCGCTCAGGGCCTCGACTCCCGGGAGTCTCTTGCCTTCGAGCAGTTCGAGCGACGCTCCGCCGCCGGTCGACACATGCGACACGCGCGAATCCAGGTGCATCTGGTTCAGCGCCGCCACGCTGTCGCCGCCGCCGACCACGCTCGTCGCGCCCCTGTCGGTCGCCTCCGCGATCGCCCTGGCGATCATCCTCGTTCCGTTCGAGAAGGCCGGTATCTCGAATATCCCCATGGGGCCGTTCCAGAATATCGTCCCGGCTTTGGCAATCTCCCTGGAAAAAACCTCAATCGTGGATTCCCCGATGTCGACGCCGGACCACCCCTCGGGGATATCCCCCGTTGAAACCGTCCTGTGTCCGGCCGGGCTGTCCACGTCCTTCGTGACTATGCAATCGACCGGCAGGTATATCCTCTTTTCCGCGCCCTTCCCCGATTTCTCCATCATCCCGCGGCACATCGGAAGGTAATCCTCCTCGAGAAGGGATTCGCCGATCTCGAGCCCCGCGGCCTTGAAGAAGGTGAACGCCATCCCTCCGCCTATGATGATCCTGTCGACCCGGTCAAGAAGGTTTTGAATCAGCCCGATCTTCGACGAAACCTTCGCCCCGCCGAGTATCGCGATAAAAGGCCTCCTGGCGCTTCCCAGCAACTGCTCGAGCGTGGAAAGCTCCTTTTCCATCAGGAAGCCGGCGACATTTTCGCTGAAATATCTGCATACGCCCTCGGTCGAGGCGTGGGCCCTGTGGGCCGTGCCGAAGGCGTCGTTGGCGTAAAGATCCCCGTAACCGGCCAGTTTCCGGGCGAATTCAGGGTCGTTGGCCTCCTCTTCCGCGTAAAACCTGAGGTTTTCGAGGAGAAGAATCTCCCCGGGTTTCAACGCCGCGACCCTGGCTTCCACATCGGGGCCGACGCAGTCATTGACAAACTTCACCGGATGCGGCGTCAGCTCGCCGAGTTGATAGGCGGCCACCTTGAGGCTTTTCGAGGGATCCTTGCCGCCTTTCGGGCGCCCGAGGTGCGACATCAGAACGATGGAGGCGCCCTTGCCGATGGCGTACTCTATGCTCGGCAGCACCGCCCTGATCCTCGTGTTGTCCGCGACGTCGCCGTCCTTGGTCAGCGGAACGTTGAAGTCCACCCTCATGAGAACCCTGCGCCCCTTCAAATCGACGTCCCTGAGTGTTTTTTTCCTCAAGCCATCCTCCCTGGATCGTCCGCCCTGACGCAGCGGATCACTTCATAAGAATCCTCATCATGTCCACCATTCTCATGGCGTATCCCCATTCGTTGTCGTACCACGAAAGAACCTTGAACACCTTCGACGAGATACCCATCGTGAGGAGGCTGTCGTAGACCGAGGAATGGGGATTCCCGATTATGTCCACCGAAACGATCGGCTCGTCGCAATACTCCAGTATCCCCTTCATCTTCGTCTCGGCCGCCTTCTTCACCGCCGCGTTGATCTTCTCGACCGTCGTGGCCTTCTTCAGTGTCACGGTCAGGTCGACGAGCGAAGCGTCGGGGGTCGGGACCCTGACGGCGTAACCGTTCAGCTTCCCCTTGAGCTTCGGCAGCACCTGGCCGACGGCGGAGGCCGCCCCGGTAGTCGTCGGTATCATCGATATGCCGCACGCGCGTCCGCGCCGCAGGTCCTTGTGGGGAAAATCGAGGACGACCTGGTCGTTCGTTATGGCGTGGATCGTCGTCATCAACCCGTTGGCGATTCCGAACGAGTCGTCCAGAACCTTGGCCAGCGGCGCGAGGCAGTTCGTCGTGCACGAAGCCGTCGAGATGACGTGATGCCTGTTTTTCCTGTAGAGATTATCGTTGACGCCCATCACGATCATGATGTCGGGATCCGGCGACGGGGCCGATATGATGACCTTCTTCGCCCCCGCCTTGAGGTGAAGCGAAGCGTCCTTCCTTTTCTGGAAACGCCCGGTGGATTCGATGACCACGTCGATGCCGAGTTTTGCCCAGGGAAGGGCTCCCGGATCCTTTTCCGCCAGCACCTTGACCTTTTTCCCGTTGACCACTATATCCCCGGACTGAAGCACCCTTATCTTGCCGGGGAATTTACCGTGAATCGAATCGTACTTTAGAAGGTGCGCCAGGGTCTTCGCGTTGGTCAGATCGTTTATGGCGACTATGTTGAAACGCCTGTCGTTGATCGCTCCGCGGAATACCAGTCTGCCTATCCTTCCAAAACCGTTGATCGCAACATTGATCGCCACAGCATTCCCTCCTTGATGGGTGTCACCCCGCCTTTTTCTTCGAATCCCGTTCGCGGCAGGCTCTCTTTCCAGCCTCCGGCGTTCGATCCGGCACCTCCGGAATCTAAACACAGCGGGGCTCGATGCTTCAACATTTTAATTCAAAAATCGGGCGCCGCGCGGGCGGCGGCGGCTCCCGGCCCCGGCGGTCCAGGCCCCTTCCGACGGCACTGAGCCTGCGTTCAGCGGTCACTCCCCCTTCCCACGGTCAGCACCTCTATCGCAAGCGGCCGGCATGGCAGCAGGGCGGCCACGCAGGCGAGCATCGTTTCGCCGGTCGTGAGAAGATCGTCGACGACGACCACCCTTCTCCCCTCGACCGCCGCCGGCTCCGCCTCGAAAGCCCCCCGCACGTTCACCGTCCTTTGCGGTCCCCCCAGCTTCGACTGCGGCCTGGTGTTCCTCGTCCTCCTGAGGGCGCGGGGGCAATATTCCAGGCCGAGCAGGCCGGCCGTCCGCCGCGCGAGAAGTTCCGCCTGATTGTACCCGCGCTCGGCCAGCCTCGAATGAAACAGGGGGACGGGAACGAGAACGGGGTCCGGGGCCCCGGTGCCGCCCTCCGCCTCCAGGTGCCGCCTGAGCGAGAAGGCGAGCCACCACGAAAGCGGCTGTGCCGCCGACCTCCCGCCTCGGAACTTGAGAAACCTTATCACCTCGAGAAGGGCGGGCCCGGTCAAGAAGGGGGAGATCGCGGGTATCGGCGGGTCTCCTCCCAGCCTGAACCCATCCTCGGCCGGGACCAGCGAGAGCCAGCAATCCTCGCAGAGGACCCTCGCCGGCACCTTCAGCGGCCCCAGAACGGCATGAAAAAAATCGGTCCGGAAAAATTCGGGCGACGCTTCCGGCCATCCGCCGGGCAGGGCCCCGAAGAAATCATCGCCGGGGGGCGATAGCCCCCTGTCACAGGAGAGACACACACCAGGGAACAAAAGATCCGCCACGAAGGAAAACACGCCGCCGCACCTCCTCCACACATCCCGCGGCCCGCGCCGGGCTCGTCGACGATCGATCCGGAACCGGCGCGCGCGTCAGGCCCTGACGCCCTTATCGGCGCCCGCGCGCCCCTTCGGCCGCGAGCTCCTTCTCCACCCCGCCGCGATCAGGAATATGCCCGCCGCGACGAGCGCGATGCTTATGAGCTGGTTGTCTATCAGGTTGCCGATCACGCGGGCAGAATCCTCGTAATGCCGGACCCCGTCGACGATGAAGCGGGCCGCCCCGTAGAGCACCAGCAGCGCCCCGAACAGAAACCCGTCGTACCGCTTTTTCCTGTCCAGAAGGGCAAGAATCAAAAAGATCAACAGGCCGTAAAACGACATGTAAATCTGCGTCGGATGTATATGCACGCCGGGGTACGCGTTCCCCGCCGCGCAGCCGGGAGGATACACGAGCCCCAGCGCGCACTGCGTCGGTTTGCCGAAACAGCATCCGCTGAGGAAACACCCTATCCTCGTGAGAAACTCGCCGGAAGCCACCGAGAGCGCGCATATATCTGCGACCTTGAGGAAGGAAACGCCCTTTCTCCTCAGATAGACCCAGGCTCCCGCCAGGGCGAGAATCATCCCGCCGTACAGGGTCGCGCCGCCCTGCCACAGCGCGATCATATCGGTGAAATTCCTGAAATGGTCCCTGTGGGTCAATATGTACAACCCCCTCGAGCCGACGACGGCCGAGACGATCAGAATGATGCTGAGGTCGTATATCAGGTTGGGATCCACTCCGCGCCGCTTCGCCCTCCCCGCCGCCAGGAGAATTCCCAGGAAGAAACTCAGCGCAAGCATGAATCCGTACGAATATATCCTGAAGTTTCCGATCTCGACCAGAATTGGATGCATAATCCCTCCTAGATGCCGCTGACGCTCATGCCGTCGATCAGCGCCGGCGGGGCGCCGTAGGGCCCCGCGAAAAAAACTTCACGGCCGACGTTCCTGATCCCGGCAAGGAGATCAAGTATATTCCCGCTTATCGTCATCTCCGAAACGGCATGCCCGGTCATTCCTGATTTTATGCGGAGCCCGTTTATGCCCACCGAAAAATCCCCCGAAACGGGATCCGCCGTGTGCATGCCCATGATGTTCTGAATATAAATACCTTCTCCGGCTTCGGATATCAGTTCAAGGACGGTGGCGCGGCCCGGAAGCATGAAAAGGTTCGAGGGCCCGGGCACCGGGAGATCCCTGTACGATTCCCTGACTGCGTTCGCCGTGACTCTGGATCCCGTTTTTGCCGAAGACCACGTGTTATGCAGAAATCCCCTCAGAGCGCCTTCCTCTATCAGCACGTATCTTTCCCTCGGAACCCCCTCGTCGTCGAAACCGGAATTGAAACACCCTCCATCGAGGAAGGGATCGTCCACCAGCGTCACCATGCCGGCCGCGATCTTTTCGCCGATCCTGCCGGCGAAAACGGTCGTTCCCCTGACGACCATCTCGCCCGAGAGGGCCTGTTCCAGAAGATATACGATGTCGACGAACGCCGTGGCGTCCAAAACCACGGGATACCTGCCGGTCGGGATCGGGCTGCTGCCGAGGAGGATCGCGGCGCGCCTCGCCGCCTCGCGCCCCGTGCCGGAAAAGTCCAGGCCTCCCGGTTCGCGGGCCTGGGAATGGTACCACCCGCTTCTCGCCTCTTCGCCCCGTTTCGCCACGGCCGCCAGGGAACACCGGCAGTGCCTTCTTTTTTCCCTTCTGTAAAAACCCCTCGTGCTCGCCACGCTGACCTCGCCGCTGAACTCCGAATACCCCGCTCCCTCCGTGTTTTCGATCGACGGATCGAACTCGAAGGCGGCATTCTCCATTTCGACCACCCCTTGGATCCTTGCCGCGGTATCCTCCAATCCCGCCGAGTCGCCCGCGTCCGGCCCCGCTTCCGGAACCCGGGCATCCCGCGCAAGCACATCCACCTCGAGCGGAGCGCTCGCTTCGGCGTTCAGCCTCGCCTCCTCGAAAGCCGAATCCATCCCGGCGGGCCCCGATTCGTTGGAGAAGGAGTGCCCCATCCTGCCGTCCCTGACCAGGCGTATCCCTACCCCCTCGTCCCTCGACCTGTCGATCGATTCCACCCTGCCCCTGTACACCTCGACCTGAAACCGCTCGCCGGACTCGCAGAAAACCTCGCATTCATACCCGCCGGCGGCGGCAAGATCCAGGACCCGGGAGATCCTCTCATCCAACTTCAGACCCCCTCAGTACTCGTAAAAATTCGACCCGAAATTCAGCAGCACTCCGATCATGAAACAGCTCACCAGCATGGAGCTCCCGCCGTAGCTCAGAAACGGCAGAGGCAGCCCGGTTACGGGAGCGAGCCCAATCGTCATCCCGATGTTTATTATGAGATGAAAAGCGAAATAGGAGGTTATGCCGATCGTCGCCAGCGACGCGAAACGGTTTTTCACCTTTGTCGCGAGATTGAATCCCCTGATTACTATGGCGGTGAACAGGCAGAGCACGAGAAACGACCCGACGAATCCCAATTCCTCGGAGAGCACGGAGAAGGCGAAGTCGCTGTGTCTTTCCGGAATGAACGCGTACATTTTCTGTGTGCCGTGGAGGAATCCCTTCCCGAAGAATCCTCCCGATCCTATCGCCACCTTCGACTGGAAAACCTGCCACCCCATGCCGAGTATATCCGATTCGGGTCGCAGAAAGGCCAGTATCCTTTTCTGCTGGTAGGGTTTCAACAGGCCGATCAGGACCGGGATCAAAAGCATGATCCCGAGATTCGACAGGACGAGCATCGCGCTCCGGAGAATCTGGTCCCTCTGCCTGTATGCAAGGTAGAGAATGACGACAAAGTTTATGAGAAGCGGATAAGGATACGAACCGCGCTTGAAGGCGCTCTCGCAATAGATGGTAAGAAAGGCGCTCACGATGGGAGAGATGAAAAGTATCAGGAGCCCTTCGTTCAGCCCCCGCCAGAACAGCAGGCAGAAGAGAATCGTCGGCAGAACGAGCGCCGTTCCGAGATCCGGCTGTTTCAGTATGAGAAGAAAGGGCAGCGCCATCACGGCCGCCGCGATCGCCAGGACCTTCGGGCGGTTCGGATCGTTCTTTTTCTCGGACAGGTACCTCGCCAGTATGAATATCATGGCGATTTTCATCAGCTCGCTCGGCTGGAACCTGAAGGGCCCGAAACCGATCCACCTGCTCGATCCCTTCAGGGGCTCGAACAGGAGTACGACCATCAGCAGCACCAGCAGCACGCAGTAGGAAATAACGGCAGTGCCCTCGAAATACCTGAACGGGATGAAGAAAGCCAGCAGCATCAGGGCGAGGCCCGCGACGCTCCAGACAAGTTGCCGGAGAAAAAATGAACTTCCGCCGGGCCTGAAGGTATCCTGGAGCTCGGAGGGAACGTGCCCGACCGAATAGAGATTCACCAGCCCGATGAGAATAAGCAACAGGGCCGGCACGAGAATCATCCATTCCAGGTTTCTGAAGTTTCTCTCTCCCAAGACTCGCCTTTCCCGCTCCGGGCGGAAACGATCATCTGTATCGCGCCGCCTGAGCCCCGTCCCGGCCGGCCGTCCCGATGTACGCGCAGGCGGCCGAGCCGTCCCACCCCGCGGCGCCCCCGGCGACGATCGCCAGGGAATCCGCCTCAGTCTCTTTTACCGGGTTGAACCACGCCTTGAGTATCCTCCCCGCCATGGGGGCGGCCATCGCCCCGCCATGCCCGGCGTTCTCCATCACGATGGCAATGGCGATCTGCGGTTCGCGCGCCGGCGCGAAGGCGACAAAGAGTGCGTGGTCCTTCCCCGAATTCTGCGCGGTCCCCGTCTTTCCGGCGACCGACACTCCCGCGACCGCGCTCGACCTTCCCGTCCCGGAGAGAACGACCCCCTCCATCGCCTTTTGCAGGAATGCCACGATCTTCTCGTCGATCTCGGGGATATCGGACCAGGAAGCGTCGTTTTCAAAGATCACGGCGCCGTCAGCGGCGACGATCCTCTCGACGACATGGGGCCTTATCCGCGAGCCGCCGTTGGCGACCATCGCGGCCATCTGGCAAATCTGCACCGGGCTGGCCAGCATCTCGCCCTGGCCTATCGAATAATTCAGCAGATGCCCTTTCGTCCATTTTTTCTTCCCGAACCTGCGGTCCATGAACGAATGATCCGGGATCGTGCCCTTCGCTTCGCTCGGGAGATCGATTCCCGTCTGCCTCCCGAAGCCGAAAAGGCGTCCCGCGTAGGCGAACTGGTCGGCATCGAGCCTCAATCCCGCCTGGTAGAAATAGACGTCGCATGAATTGACGATCGCCTCGTAAAGGTTCAGCGATCCGTGGCCTTCCGGCTTCCAGCATTTGAAATACCTGTTGCCGAACCGGTACCCGCCGTTGCACGCTCTGAGCCGCTCGTTCGGGGAAACGGCGTGGAAATGCATCGCCGCGTAAGCCACCATGATCTTGAACGTCGAGGCGGGGGGGTAGACGGCCTGCACCGTCCTGTTGAACATCGGCCTTTCGGCGTTCCGGTGCAGCATGTCCCATTCCTCGGACGTGATGCCCCCCATGAAAATGTTCGGATCGTACGAAGGCCTGCTCACGGCCGCCAGAATGCCTCCGGTATAAGGATTCATCGCTATCACCGCCCCCGTTTCCCAGTCGAACTCCCTCTCCATCGCCCTCTGGAAAACGACGTCGATCGTAAGGTACAGGTCGCTCCCGGGGACCGGCGGGCGGGATTCGACGAATCCCCCCGTCTGCGCGTCGTCGACTAGCCCTTCGAACTCCCCTATCCTCGTGCCCTCCGCGCTCACCTCGACGATCCTGACCCCGTCTTCGCCCCTGAGGTATTTTTCGTACTGCGATTCGATCCCCGTCCGCCCGGTCAGGGCGCCGGGATGCAGGTCTTCGCGCTTCCGCAACTCCTCGTCCGTCACCTCTCCGACGTATCCGAGGAGATGCGAAGCGAGATCGCCCTCCGGATAATAGCGGCGGTGCTTCATCACCAGCCGGAAAAAGGGGAAAAGGGCGCTGTTTTCTATCAGGACGGAAATCTGCTCCTTCTCGGCCGCCTGAACGACGGTCATCTCCCTTCCGTCGGGATATTTCCGTTTCCATTCATCGAGGCTCGCGAACAGCCTCTCCTTGCCGATGCCGAGCCATTCGCAGGCCAGCGCCAGCCTTTTTTCCTGACCGCGAATCTTCCCCGGCAGGATGTTGATCTGGTAGGCCGGTATGTTCACCACGAGTTTCGATCCGTCGGACGATCTGATGATCCCCCTCGGAGCGACTATGCGCTCCCTCTGGATCATGTTCGAAATGGCGAGTTTTTGATAATAGCCGCTGCGCACGACCTGGAGCCAGAACAGCCTGAGCGAGATGATCGCCGCGACGCAGATGACGATCAACAACAGGGTTTTTCTCCTGTGATCCAGCACGAATTCATTCTGGAAATCAATACCCGCCACGGGGCCGCACCACCCTTCCCGGCAGAAGGCCCAGCACCCCGAACACGAGGATGCCGGCGACCGCGGTATAAAGGGCGGAGAGCAGGGAGTACCTGAAGAAGGACAGAAGCACGTCGCCGGGGTTGAACGAGGCGGTGATGTTGAGAACGACGATGTCGCTCGCCAGCGCGGCGAGGAAAAGCAGCAATCCCCTGAAGAGGGCGCTGTCGGGGAAATAACCCGAGGCGAAGCGCGATATGCCGTAGCCGAGGAGCGATTTCGCGAGCGCGTTCATGCCGAGGTACGAGGCGTTCCCCAGGTCCTGCAGAAACCCCAGCGAGAACCCGATTATGACCGCGAGCAGCGGTTTCCTGTCGAGAACCAGCACCGCCAGCAGGACGAGCACGAGATCGGGGGCGGCCCCTGCGATATTTATCCGATGCACGAAGGTCGTCTGCATTATGAATACGATGACTGCCGCCGCCATCATGCGAAACAGATACATCGGCTCTCACTCCTGTTTTTCTTCGATATTACCGAGCCTGTCGAGCATCTCCCTGCTGTTCCATTCGCGGCCTCCCGTGACGATGAACAGCTCCTCGAGCGTGTTGAGTTCCGACATGCTCACGACGCTTATCATCCTCGAAAGCTCGGTCCTGTCGTCGGACACCTCCAGAACGGTTCCCACGGGGAATCCCTTCGGAAGAACGCGGCCCAGCCCGCTCGTTATCAGCGTGTCCCCCTGCTGAACGTCCTCTTCGCTGCCGATGTATTCGAGCCTGAAAAGATTCCCTCTCTCCCAGTTGAGCATCCCGACGACCCTGCTTCGCTTGTCGAGGCAGCTTACGGAGATCGATTTGTTGTTGAGCAAAAGGATCCTGGACGAAGTCGGGAATACCTGCACGACCCTTCCCACCAGCCCGCGGTACCCCACCACCGCCATGCCGGCCCTTACGCCGGCGTCGGCGCCCCTGTCCACCGTGACGGAGTGATGAAACCTGTTCGATGACCTGGCTATCACCTCGCAGGGGAGAAACTGGAAGAACGAATCCATCCGGAACCCCAGGAGCTGCCTGAGACGGTTCCTCTCCTCCATGAACTGGGACAGCCTCTCCCTTTCGTGCGCAAGCGAGACTGCGACCTCCCTGAGCTTCCTGTTTTCCTCCCTGAGCCGGTCCACGCTGACGAAATAACTCCTTGTCCGCTCGACGGGGTACAGGAGGAACGAGCTGATCGCCCTCGCAGACCCGATCTTTCCCCGCTCGTCGCCGTTGAGCATCAGCAGCGATGCCACCACGGCGACAGCGAGCACCGTCTTGTCGGGATGTTTTTCGAACAGGAAGGAGATAATCTGCATCTTTACAACCGGGTGCTCTTCATAATGATCCGTTCATACACGTGAAGATTCCCCAGAATTTTTCCGGTCCCTAGCACGACGCAGGTCAGGGGATCCTCGACCACGTTGATGGGAAGATTGGTCTCTTCCTTGAGCAGGACGTCGATGCCGCCGAGCTTGGAACCTCCGCCCGTCATCACGATCCCCCTGTCGACGATGTCCGCGGCGAGCTCGGGGGGGGTCTGTTCAAGAGCCGTTTTCAGCGCGGCGACTATCTGGCTCATCGGTTCGGCCAGGGCTTCGCGTATCTCCACGCTCGATATCCTGAGTGTTTTGGGGATGCCGGAGACGAGATCGCGTCCCTTTATCTCCATCTCGCGTTCCTGCCCGAGATTCGTCGCCGACCCGATCGTCATCTTCACCTGCTCGGCCGTCTGGTCGCCGATAAGGAGGTTGTAAGCCTTCTTGATGTGCTGAACGATCACCTCGTCCATCTTGTCGCCGCCGACCCTGATCGATATGTCGGTGACGATGCCGTTCAGAGCGATCACGGCGATTTCGGTCGTGCCGCCGCCGATGTCTATCACCATGTTCCCTGAGGGCTTGTCGACGGGGAGCCCGACGCCTATCGCGGCTGCTATCGGCTCCGCCACGAGGTATACCTCCCTCGCGCCCGCGTTCTGCGCGGAATCGATGACAGCCCTTCTCTCGACTTCGGTGATCCCGGAGGGAACGCTTATGACGATCCTCGGCCGGATGAAGAATCTTTTCTTCTGGGATTTCCTTATGAACTCCCTGAGCATGACCTCGGTTATCTCGAAATCGGCGATCACGCCGTCCTTCATCGGCCTTATGGCGACGATATGATCCGGCGTCTTGCCGAGCATGGCCTTGGCGTCATGGCCGACCGCGTATACCTTCTTGGTTTTTTGATCGACGGCCACCACCGAGGGCTCGTTCAGCACGATCCCGCTCCCCTTGATGTACACGAGCGTGTTCGCCGTTCCAAGATCGATCGCGATATCATTCGATAAATATGTTGAAAACCGCCCTAACAAGAGGTCCCATCCTTTCAGACATTTACAAGTCCACGTTCCCTCATGCTGACGTAACTGTCGTCGCCGATGATGATGTGATCGACGAGGTCGATCCCCATGAGATCGCCGCACCTTGCGAAACGTTCCGTCAGATCCTTGTCCTCCCGGCTCGGTTCGGGATTGCCGGTCGGATGATTATGCACAATGATGAGCCCGGCCGCGCTGGCCGCCACCGCCGCCTTGAATATCTCCCGCGGATGTACGAGCGCGGCGTTGAGCGAACCGATCGCAACCGTCACTATCTTCAGGATGCCGTTCTTGGTGTTGAGCAGAATCGCCTTGAAGTGCTCCCTGTCGAGCGACTTCATCTCGGGAATCATCAGCCAGGCCACGTCCTCGGGCGACCGCACCTTCTTCATCTCGCGCTGCCTTCGAACGACTATCGTACGCCTGCCCAGTTCGAACGAAGCCATTATCCTGAGGGCTCCGGCTCTGCCGATTCCCCTGAAATCCATCAGCTCCTGCAGCCCCGCGCCGACGAGGCCGTCGAGCCCGCCGTAAACATCCACAATTTCCTGCGCAAGCGACGCGCTCGAGACCGACGGCAACCGCCCCATGACCAGAGCCAGGAGCTCGTAATCCCCGATATTCTCGAAACCCCTCAGATAACCCTTCGATCTGAGGATCTCGATCGACGTTTCAGGCTTTTCCTTCACACCTCACCACCCCGCATCCTGCTGAAAGCTACCAGAACAAAGAAGCTTATTCAAGACATTTCAGAGCCGTCCGGCGCCTTTTCCAATTTTCCACCCTGCTGCCCCCCGACGGACGGTCCTATGACCGGGAATTCCCGGTCCCCGAAGCTCATCCATCCCGCCCGCCGAGCGCGATTCGCCCGCGTCCCAGCCTTTCGAGCTCCGCCATGGCGAAATCCGCCCAGGCGTCGCCGGGATACCCTTCGACAAGGGCGGCATAGCACGATATGGCGCCGTCGGGCCTCCCGAACCTTCTCTCATGTATCCCCGCCATTCTCAGGAGAACGAACGGGACCTCCCGCGAATCGGGGTACCGCGTCATGAAATTCCCGTACGCCTTCAAAGCCCCGGCGTATTTCAGCGATCTTTCCATGCCGCACGCGAGGCCGAGATGCTCCTTCTCCGGCATGGCGAATCCCTCGATCGACCGCATCGCTTCCATGAACAGGGTTTCTGCGTCCCCCCTCCTGCCCGTTTTCAACAGGCTCGAGACGGCTTCCGCGTAATGGAACCTCGCCCTCCCCTTCTCGGCGCCGCAAAGGAAGACCCTGGCCGCTTCGGCGTGAACCTCCCCGTCATCCGGCTTTAAATGAAGATAATTGAGGAATTCCCCCTGAGCGGCGAACCATTCCGCCTTCTCGACGTGCCCCCTGGCCCTGGAAAGGGGCCTCTCGGAGCGCGCCGCCGACAGGGCCCCGAAAAGGAGGGCCAGAACGATCCCGCTGGCGAAGCCCCCGATGTGCACGCTGTAGGCGACCGACATCGCCCCTGAGCCGAACTGCATGAGGGTGTACGCGCCCTGATAGATGAACCACACCGGTATGGCGAGCAGGCCCGGGACACGGCTCCTGCCGGCCCTGTTCACCCCCTGAAGCGGCATGAAGATCCAGTAGGCGACGTTGATCCCGGTGAAATAGAATCTCACGAGGTACGCCCCGAGAAGTCCGGATGTCGCGCCCGAGGCGCCGATCACCCCGTACATGATGAACTCGGGGGAAAATGCGCGGGTCAGCAACGCGTGCGTCCATGCCCCGGCCATCGCGGAAAGTCCGAAGATCGCAAAGAAGCGCCCGGGGCCGAACCTGTCCTCGATCACCCTGCCGAAAAGAACAAGGTAAACCATGTTTCCGGCAAGGTGCAGATATCCCGCGTGCAGAAAGAGGTGCGACAGCGAGGTCGCCAGGGTCGGCCTCGCCGGGAGGAAAACGAGGTTTGAAAGATTCCAGGCGCCGCCGTATGGCGCGTATCTGTATATCAGGAATGTAATTACGCATACGGCCGCAAGATATATCGTTATGGTCGGGGCCTTGCGGACCCTGATATCGAGGCCGACCGGGAAGTAATAGAAAAAATACACCTTTCCGCCTTTGCAAAGGACGATCCGGTAGTCATGCAATTACCAGACCACCTCGCCGGGCCGGAGAAAATCGGCCGGCATGAGGATGTATAATCGGAGAATGGGATAAAAAAAGGGGGGCCTTGAAGGCCCCCCTTTCACACTCGCGGATTTCGAGAATCCTAGAAGTGATACTTGGCGCTTATCATGCTGATCGGTGTCGATTCGTAACCTTCGTAGTAGTAACCCTGCTGCATGCCGGTCAGCCAGTAGCCCATCTTGAAGGGAACTACCTTGTTGACGACGCAGTCGATGTCGAAATCGCCGAAATGGAACCCGAGGCCGAGATTCCACGAGAAGGCATCCCAGTAGAACTCGTCGGTCCAGGCTTCCTCGTATGTGTAGCTGCCGTCGCCGTCATACGTTTCCTTGTATGAGGCCTTGCCGAGATCCTTCGAGCAGCCCGTCCTGAAGGTGAGCCAGTCTGTCAGGTCGCTCTCCAGGGCGAGGATGAAACGCGGCATGACCCTGTATTTCACTTCCCAGGTGTATTCGTAATCATCGGTGTATCCCGACGGTTCGGCCTTCAAAATCGAGTAGGGCTCGACGGCGAAGAGGATCATGTTGTCTTCGTTGACGGTCATGTTCGCGCCGATACCGAAGGTCAGTTCCATGTCCTTGTAGCCGTAACCCTGGTCATTGTACCAGTCCTCGACCGGGGAATAGGCGAAATCCCTGCTCTTGTAGCTGACATAGGGAACGAAGGTGATCTCGTCGTTCCATTCGTAGAAGAGACGTCCCCTGACCGACATCATCTTGCCGGGATCGAGTTCATACTCGTCCCAGGGATCTTCCTCGTCCGAATCCTCGTACATGTCGGTGACCTTGGTGTAATCGCCGGCAATATCGGCCGTCATGTTGTCGCCGATATCCATCCTGAATCCGAGGCCGATCGTCGTGTAGGCGGTCGTTTCTTCGGCTTCGTAATCGTCGTCTCCGCCTTCCTCTTCATTCCACTTCTCGCTGGCGCGGCTGAAAAAGAGGCCGAACGACATCTTGTCCATCTTGTAACCATAGGAGATGATGTACTTGTTCTCGAGCGTCCAGTCGCCCGCGCTGTAGTCTTCCCACGAGTCGTAGATGTCATAGACGATGCCGTAGTTTTCGTTGACTCCCCATGTCTCGCGCATGAAACCCATTCCGAGGGTACCGTATTTCCCTTCCTCGCCGAGGGCGTAGGTCATCGCGAAAACCGCGTCGGGCTCATCGTAGTAATAATCGTAATTCCACGTGGTCACGATGAGCAGGTTCGAGTAGGACGGAAGCGTGGCATACCATTTGTAAACGTTGGCGTCGTCGCAGATGTAGGGCGCCGTGTAGCCGCCGAGAGCCATGATGCGCGACTCGGTCGCCATCACAGTGCCTGACAACAGCATGATCGCCGCCAGACTCAAAAGGATAACCTTACGCATTTACAACCTCCTGTTATGCTTCTCCCTGAATTGAAAGAAGCCCTCAGGTTTCGAGTTCTATATTACCGCGCGATGTGCGCGGGTCGTTTCCGGTATTCAGATCAGTTTGACTTTTAAAAGCGTTAATTCTTCGCTCCCTCTGTCCCCCCTTCCATCGTCCTGAGCCGGAACCCTGGAGCCTGCAGCTTTACTGCAGCCCCGTTTAAGACATCTACCGGCCGCCCCCGAAGGAGTCGCCGGGTATTAAGATCCGAGGAATCCTCCTTTCAGAACACTCGAATTCGCATAATCAATTTTCGGGCGAAACATTAGAACAGGAGCCAAATCTTGTCAACACATTTTTTATCAATTGTTAATTTTCCGTTAGCGGCATTTTCGGCATTCTTCCCCGGCCCTCCGGCGCCCTTCGGCGGCGTCATGAGATGACCGATCGGGCGAAGAGAAGTTTGCCCGCGAGCTTCTCCTCGAAGAGGGGATCGTCTTCCCCGAGGCTGTTTATCCTCACCTCGCCCTGCGCGTGAATGAACCTTCCCCCGCCGAGCGATATGGCGACATGCGTGACCCTTCCCCCCTCGCCGAAGAAAAGCAGGTCGGCCGGACCGGCGCCGCCACGATTTTCCGCCCCGACATGCGCCCCGATCAATGCCTGCTGGGAGGCGTCCCTCGGAAGGCGTATGCCCTCCATGAGAAAGACCCTCTTGACGAGGCCGGAGCAATCGAATCCCTTT
>JALOPX010000044.1 GCA_025453655.1 Candidatus Krumholzibacteriia bacterium | reverse complement strand
GATAGAGAAGGGCGGATTCGAGCACTTCATGCTCAAGGAGATCTTCGAACAGCCGGAGACGGTCAGGAACGCGATGCGGGGCCGCCTTATTCACGAGACCGGGAAGGCGAGGCTCGGGGGCCTTAATATGACCGAGGACGATCTGAGGGATATAAAACGGATCGTCATCCTCGGCTGCGGCACGAGCTGGCATGCGGGGCTGGTCGGCGAGTACATGATCGAAGAGACGGCCCGGATACCGGTCGAGGTGGAATACGCGAGCGAATTCAGGTACAGGAATCCCATAATGGAGAACGGGACCCTCGTTTTCGCGATAAGCCAGTCGGGGGAGACGCTCGATACGCTTGCCGCTCTCAAGGAAGCCCGTAACAAGGGCTCCAGGGTGATGGGCATCTGCAACGTGGTGGGCAGCACGATCGCCAGGGAATCCCAGTCGGGAGTGTACGTCCACGCCGGGCCCGAGATCGGAGTGGCCTCCACGAAGGCGTTCACCTCGCAGATAACGGTTCTGAGCCTGATAGCGCTGGCGCTGGGGCGGCTCAGGAACGTTTCCCTCTCCGATGGGCAGAGGATCATAGACGCGATGGAAATCCTTCCGGAACAGGTTCAGCAGATCCTGACCTCCGACGACAAGATAAGGGAGATCGCTGAACAATACTCGCATCACAACAATTTCCTGTATCTCGGAAGGGGGGCGAATTATCCGGTCGCCCTCGAGGGAGCGCTCAAGCTGAAGGAGATATCGTACGTTCACGCCGAAGGGTACCCGGCGGCCGAGATGAAACACGGGCCGATAGCCCTGATCGACGACAACATGCCCGTCGTGATCATCGCCCCGAGGGACGCGGCTTACCAGAAGATCGTGGGAAATATCAACGAGGTCAAGGCGAGAAAGGGAAAGATCATAGCCATAACAAGCGAAGGGAACGAGGAAGTGATCAAGATGGCGGATCATGTTATCTTCGTTCCCAAGACTCTCGATTTTCTGTACCCGATCCTCACCGTCATACCCCTCCAGCTGATGGCGTATCATATAGCCGTCCGACGGGGATGCCACGTCGATCAGCCGAGGAATCTCGCCAAGAGTGTCACGGTGGAATAGAGAAAACCGCGTTCCGCGAGGGCGGGAATTCCCGGTACCGGGCGGCAAGGCCGTGCAGGCCCGTGGCGAAAGGAGCTGGATTTGAAAAAGATAATAAAAACCGATAAGGCACCCGCGGCGGTCGGGCCCTACAGCCAGGCCGTCAGGGCCGGCGACATGCTTTTCATATCGGGACAGCTGGGGATCGATCCCGCAAGCGGGAAACTCGCCGAAGGGATCGAAAACCAGGTAGAGAGGGCGCTGGAGAATGTGAAGGCAATCGTGGAAAAGGCCGGAGGCGGTATGGGCTCGATAACGAAGGTCACCGTGCTCCTTAAATCGATGGGCGATTTCAAGACGATGAACACGATATACGGGCGGTACTTCACCGAGGATCAGCCGGCGAGGGCCGCTTTCGAGGTGGCGGCGCTGCCGCTGGGAGGACTCGTCGAGATAGAAGCGGTCGCCTTTTTAGGCTGATCGGGCCCTTTACCTCCCGGTCGGCGCGATGTATCTTTCTGATGGGCGGGAATGGATGGGTTCTGGTGGGCCCCGAGGACTTCAAATCCTTCTGCCGGGTGCTAAAACCATCCGGGGTGGGTTCGATTCCCACACGTTCCCGCCAATTCAAGTCGATGCGGGTTTGCCGGGCCGGCAGATCCCGGGGGAGCAGGAAGTTGTCCGGGAGGAATGAAGACCTTTGA
This sequence comes from Candidatus Krumholzibacteriia bacterium, assembly GCA_025453655.1. Taxonomy (GTDB): domain Bacteria; phylum Krumholzibacteriota; class Krumholzibacteriia; order Krumholzibacteriales; family Krumholzibacteriaceae; genus JALOPX01. The sequence continues at coordinate 14,952 of JALOPX010000044.1, read as the reverse complement.
AGCGCTCGCTGAAATACCCTTCCGCCCGGATGCGCCGGTTTATCCTTCCACTGATCTTTTCGATTCCTTTTATGATGACGGGATGGAGTTTGAACGGCCTCGAGGCCGCGGATATATCCGCGCGGGGAGATTCCATCGCTCCGGCCGCCCTCGGGAAAGAGGACAGCCTCGGGGCTGCAGGCGGGATGCGGATCGACCAGCTGAAATCGATGATAATTCGCGAGACCGGCGAACCGATGATCGAAGGGACGGCGTGGGCGAGGAAAAAGAACCCGAAAACGGCCATGCTGTGCGCGCTCGCGATCCCGGGTCTGGGGCAGATCTACAATGAGAAGCCGATAAAGGCCGCGCTTGCCGCCGGATTCGAGGTATTCTATCTCAGCCGTATCCTCCATTATTACCGGATGGAAAAAAGGGAGGCGGCGGTACGCGACGCCATCCCGCGATGGATAACGACCGAAGGCGAGCCCCCGGTGACCTATCAGAATTTCGAATGGACGCGGCACGATTTGTGGGTGGAGGAATACAAGGAGAGGCAGGTGGATTATATATGGTGGTCGGCGGGCTGCATCCTTGTGATCGTTCTCGACGCATATATAGACGCGCATCTGCACGACATGAACTTCAAAATCGAGAATTCCCCGATGGAAGGTTCAGCGGGCCTTTCACTTGTTGTTGATTTCTGAGAGTTTTTTCGACATTATGTACGGATTGCCGCGGACGCGGTCTGAATAAGGCGCGGCACGACGATCATGATTCCGGGAAATATCGGTTACCAGTATCGGAGGATACGATGGCAATAGAGAAGCAGACGGGCAAAAAGAATCCTTCAGAGAAGAAATCGAGAGTAAGGGAATACGCCGAGATAGTTCTGACGGCGGTGATCCTCGCCCTGATCGTCAGGGCCCTTGTCATTCAGAGTTATCATATCCCATCCGAATCGATGGAGGATACGCTGCTCAAGGGGGATTTCCTTTTCGCGACGAAATTCATCTATGGGGCGAAGGTGCCTCTGCTCGATCTTCGCCTGCCCGCAGTCAGGGAACCGAGAGCCGGCGACGTCGTGATATTCAAATTCCCCGGCGACCGGAAGACGGATTATATAAAAAGATGCGTGGCTGTTGAAGGCCAGATGGTCGAGGTCAAGGGCACGACCCTCTACGTTGACGGATCTCCTGTCGAGGAATCCTGCACCAAATATATTCACAAGGAGGTTCAACGACGCTCCTTCGGTCCCGTGCAGGTTCCGAAAGGCCATATCTTCGTGATGGGGGACAACAGGGACAACAGCTTCGATTCGAGGTTCTGGGGGCCGCTGGACAAGAAACTTCTGAGAGGGAAAGCCCTCTTCATTTATTTTTCCATAGATTACGACAAACACTGGCTGAGATTCCGGCGGATAGGCGACCTGATAAGATAATCATATCGGCCGGTTTCCTCCCGTCGGGGCATACAATTTGCCCGACCTTCAGCATCACCGCCTTCTCCGGCGCGGATCGTCTCAAAATGTATTTGCCGCCGGAGGGTCGCGAACGGCCGCGCTTGACAACGGGTTCCGAAATATCTACATTGAAACCGTTCGGTGGCAGTCGAGCATGGAGAGTGCCAGAAATGACGGCAAAAAATGAACTAACTCCTCTGGAATCAGTGATTTTAAGAAAAGTCATCGATCTATATATAACCACGGGAAGCCCTGTCAGCTCCAGGACGATAAGGGACATATACAAACTCGATTCGAGTACGGCGAATATAAGGAAGGTCCTGCATTCCCTCGAAGAGAAGGGATACCTGTTCAAACCTCACGTTTCCGCGGGCAGGATCCCGAGCGACATGGGATACAGAAAATACGTGGATGGGATAAGGATCGCGCAGCCTCTCGGAAGGAAGGTAGCCGAGGATGTGATGCACAGGCTCGGCCAGGAATGGGGCGATGTGCGCGACGTGATGAGCAGGACCTCGCGCCTGATAAGCGGGATAACGCGCTGCATGGGGCTTATCATGGGAGTGATGCATTCGTACGGGAACGTCAGCAGACTGAGGATGGTTCAGCTCGAAGGAACGGGCGCCCTGGTGATTCTGAGCATGTCGGCGGGGATGGAAAGAAAGATATATGTCGAGTTTCCGAAGAGATATATGCCGCACGTCATGGACAGGGCCGCCCAGATCATAAACGAAAGGATATCCGGATATCCCGTCGAGCAGGCGCACCAGAGGCTGGAATTCCTTTTGAAGGAATGCGACGGCATGGAGAGGGAGATAACCGGGGTTCTCTCGAGCGAGGCGGAGGAACTCTTCGACACGCCCTACAGGCTGGAATACCATTTCGACGCGTTCAGCCGTGACGCGGAGGTTTCCGATTTGAGAAATCCCCGGTTGCTGCAGAACCTGGTCAGGATCATGGGTGAGAAAAGCCTCATCCTCGGCGTCCTGAAGGAGAGGATGCACGAGGATATCGTGATCACGATCGGCAAGGAAAACCAGGAGAATGAGCTGGAAGAGTTCAGCCTGATCACGAGGAAATTCAGCACTTCCGATTATGACGGCGTATTCGGGGTGCTCGGGCCGACAAGGATGAGTTACGACCTGGTGCTGTCCCTTTTGACGATGCTCGGGGCGGAATTCCAGTCGAGATGACGAATCGGCCTTTTTCCAGTTGAATATCGGGAATGGAGGGATCGGAGTTGTCGGAAAAAATCGGGCAAAACGGCGATGAAGGCATGAAGGACGCGGGCGGGGCAGCAGGCGGGGAGGCATTCGTTGAATCTTCGCACGCTGAGGCGCCTGAATGCGCAGATGCCGCGCAGTCGCAGGGCGGAACCCGTAAAAATGACGAGGAAGAGGCCCAAAATGCCGATATGAGCAAGGAAAGCAGGCAGAAACGTTCAAAAAGGTTATCCGCAAAGGGGTTGGCCGCCCTTCTGGAGAACAAGAACAAGATGCTTCGTGAGATGGCGAAGGACCTCGAAAAAGCTGAGGAAAACGTTAAAATAAAAGAAGATAAACTTCTCAGAATGGCCGCGGAATTTGAAAATTACAAGAAGAGGACGAGACGGGAATGGGATTTGCTGCAAAAAAAGGCGACGGCGGATCTTTTGAACGACCTGCTGTCCGTCCTTGATGATTTCGAAAGGGCTTTTGAGGCGGCCGGGGAAACGGGGGATCATTTTTTCAGCGGGATAAGGATGATCCATGCGAGGTTCGTGGAGATACTTGGGCGGGCCGGCCTTTCCGAGATAGAGGCGCAGGGCCGTCCATTCGACCCGCAGTTTCACGAGGCCATGGGCGAAGCTGAAAGCGACGGGACGGAAGAGGGATGCGTCGTGAACGTCGTGCAAAAAGGGTATATGGTAAGGGACCAGTTGCTGAGGCCCGCAAGGGTCATCATCGCGAAAAAAAAGGAACAGTGAACGGGGTCCCCGAAGCGGTCAATCTAAATCCTGAACAATGGCACAGGGGTTGAGAGTCATGGGAAAAGTAATAGGGATCGATCTTGGAACGACTAATTCGTGCGTCGCGGTCATGGAAGGGAACGAGCCGGTTATCATCCCTAATTTCGAGGGGGGAAGAACGACGCCGTCGATAGTCGCCCTTGCCAAGAACAACGAGAGGCTGGTCGGCGAACTGGCCAAACGGCAGTCCATCACGAATCCTGAAAATACGGTCTACAGCATAAAGAGATTCATAGGCTCCAGGTTCGAAGAAGTCGCCGGAGACGCGGGCCGGATGACATACGGCATGAAGGAAGGCAAAAACGGCGAGATCCTGGTCGTGCTGAAGGACAGGAGCCACCAGTGCCAGGAGATATCCGCGATGGTCCTTCGTTACATCAAGAAATTCTCCGAGGAATATCTCGGCGAGGAAGTCACTCAGGCGGTCATAACCGTCCCCGCGTATTTCAACGACGCCCAGCGCCAGGCCACGAAGGACGCGGGCAGGATCGCGGGGCTCGAGGTGCTCAGGATAGTCAACGAGCCGACGGCCGCGGCGCTGGCATACGGTTTGGACAAGAACAAGGCCGGCAAGATAGCGGTATACGATCTCGGCGGCGGAACATTCGATATTTCGATACTCGAATTGAGCCAGGGGGTATACCAGGTAAAATCGACAAGCGGGGACACCAGGCTCGGCGGGGACGATCTCGACAGGGAGATCATGAACTGGATAATGGAAGAATTCAGGAAAGGGCAGGGCGTCGACCTGTCGGGGGACAGGATGGCCGTCCAGCGGATAAGAGAGGCCGCGGAGAAAGCGAAATGCGAACTGAGCTCCGTCCACGAGACCAGCATAAACCTGCCCTTCATCTACGCGGACGGCGGCGGACCCAGGCATCTCGACATGGTCATGACCAGGGCCGAGATGGAAAAATTGATCCATCCCTTCATACAGAAAACGCTCGGGCCCTGCCAGCAGGCCCTTGACGACGCCGGGCTGAGGATCGCGGATATCGACGAGGTGATACTTGTCGGCGGGTCGACCCGGATACCGGCCGTAAAAAGGGTCGTCAAGGATTTCTTCCGGAAGGAGCCTCACAAGGGCGTCAACCCGGACGAGGTCGTCGCGCTGGGCGCCGCCATACAGGCGGGGGTCCTTTCCGGGGACGTCGAGGAGATACTTCTTCTCGATGTCACGCCGCTGAGTCTCGGGATAGAGACGCTGGGCGGCCTTATGACGACCCTGATCGAACGCAACAGCACGATACCGTGCAGGAAGAGCCAGATATTTTCCACGGCTTCCGACAACCAGCCGGCTGTGAGCATTCACGTCCTTCAGGGCGAGAGGGAGATGGCGAAGGACAACAGGACGATGGCGAGGTTCGACCTTGTGGGAATTCCCCCCGCTCCGAGAGGGGTCGCCCAGATAGAGGTCGCATTCGACATCGACGCGAACGGGATAGTGCACGTTTCGGCCAAGGATCTCGGGACCGGCAGGGAACAGAAGATAGAGATCAAGGTGTCGAGCGGGCTTTCAAAGGATGATATCGACAGGATGGTCAGCGACGCCGAATCGCACGCGATGGAAGACGCCGGGAAGAAGGACGCCATAAGGATCCGAAACGAGGCGGAGATCCTCATTTATTCGACGGAACAGACGTTGCGCGATCACGGAGACAAGATTCCCGTGGATGACATGGACAGGATAGACAGGAACATGCACGACCTCAAGGATCTCCTGAAAGAGGAATCTCCGGATCCGGACGAAGTGAGAAAAGCGACTCAGGCTCTTTCGGTGGCTGTTTACAAGATAGCCGAACTGATGTATCATACCACCGCCGGTGACGGGGTGATCTCCGGCAATTGAGAGAATAATGATCGATTCATTGTTTCTGGGATAAGACAGGCAGAATATCGGGGGCATGGAAAAAAGGGATTACTACGAGGTGCTCGGCGTTGGCAGGGATGCCTCCGTCGACGACGTTAAAAAAGCTTACCGCAAACTCGCCCTGAAATATCATCCGGACAAGAATCCAGGTGACAAGGAAGCCGAGGAGAAGTTCAAGGAAGCCACCGAGGCGTACGAAGTTCTTCGCGACAAGGAGCAAAGGGCGAGATACGACCAGTTCGGCCACGCCGGCCTTGGAGGAGCCGCAGGCTCCGGCCCGGCCGGAGGCGGGTTCGGCGGATTCGATCTCAGCGACGCCCTGAGGGCTTTCATGCGCGATTTCGGAGGCGGAGGCGGGTTCGGAGGATTCGAGGATCTTTTCGGCGGCGGGCGCAACGGACGGGGCGGAAGAGCCTACGTCAGGGGGAACAATCTTCAGATCAGATTGAAACTGACCTTGAATGAAGTGGCCGCCGAAACGGTCAAGAAGATAAAGGTCAACAGAAAGGTCCAGTGCGGAACCTGCGAGGGCACCGGCTCGAAAAAGGGCGCTGAGAAGAAAACGTGCCCGACATGCGGGGGTTCCGGCGAGGTCAGGCAGGTTTCAAGGTCCCTGTTCGGCCAGTTCGTGAACGTTTCCACGTGCCGGACCTGCAACGGCGAAGGCAGTATAATCTCCTCGCCCTGCCCCAAATGCAACGGCGAGGGAAGGGTCGCGGGCAGCAGGAACGTCGAGGTCAAGATACCTGCCGGCGTTTCGACGGGAAATTACATAACTCTTTCCGGCCAGGGGGATGCCGGTCCGAGGGGCGGCCCGGCGGGCGACCTTATCATCGTCATAGAAGAGATCGAGCACGAGGTCTTCGAAAGGCACGGGTTCGACATATTGCTCGATCTACCGGTAAGTTTCTCTCAGCTTGCCCTGGGCGACAAGATGGAGATACCCACCCTGGACGGCAAGGCGGCGTTGAAGATTCCGGCCGGCACGCATTCCCACAAGATATTCCGCCTGAAAGGCAAGGGATTGCCCCGCCTTCACGGATACGGCAAGGGCGACCAGCTCGTCAGGCTGATCGCATGGACTCCGCAGAACCTGTCCAGGGAAGAGCAAAAACTCTTCGAGCAGCTCGATGAGAAAAGCGGCCCCCGCACTCCCGGTTACGGCAAGAAGATTTATTCCGGTTAGGGATTGCCCGGACATCGATATTCGGCGATAATCGAAACAATCAGGGCTTGATCCTGCTTTTTCAGTTAAAAGCTCCAGGGTGACAGATGCATACGATCAGCTACTATATATGTTCTGAAAAGGACGTGCGGGGCGACGGCGTGATCCTCGGCGGAGACGAGGCGCACCACTTATCCAGGGTCAGCCGGGCGAAGGCGGGCGACATGGTGGGGCTCCTGGACGGGCGCGGGACGATAATCGAAGCGACGGTCGTGAAGATACAAAAGACGTCGGTCGAACTGCGGATCGAATCGAAACGCACGGTCGAAAGACCTTATCCCGTGGACCTGGCCCTGGCTGTCATAAAGGCTGGAAGGATGGATCTTGTCGCCGAGAAATGCACCGAGATAGGCGTCAGGCGGATAATACCTTATCTTTGTGAAAGATCGGTGTGGAAGGGGGATGAGGAAGACGCCGGTAACAAGCGCGAGAGACTCGTGAGAAAGGTCGAATCGGCCTGCAAGCAGTGCGGACAGCCCTGGTTTCCCGAAATCATGCCGATAATTAAATTTCAGGATATGGCGGGGATGATCCCCGGGTACTGGAAAACCTATCTCGCCGATGCCGGGGGGCGGACGTACCTTCATCGCTGCGATGTTATTGGAAAGGGGCCGGTGCTGGGCATAACGGGGCCCGAGGGAGGATTGTCTGATTGCGAGCGTTCGCAGCTGGCCGATGCGGGGGCCGAATCCCTGTCTCTCGGAAGATTCCGGCTCAGAAGCGAGACGGCGGCGATCTGCCTTGCCTTCAGGCTTCTTGTCGAGGGAGAATCAACGTCCTGATTGACTTTTCCCGAAGCGGGTGCTAATAATAGGGCCGCCCGGAGGGGAAGCCCGGGAGGGGGAACCCGGCGAGATGGCGGGGAATCAGGAACGATCGCGGCTTCACAGGGGGAAAAATTGGAAAAGAATATCGTCACGAGGAAGATACAGGAAGACCTGAAAACGGCCGTGAAGGCACGAGACAAGGTCAGGACAAGCGCGCTCAGGATGCTCATCACATCCCTTAAGAACGCCGAGCTGGAAGAACGCGAAGAGCTGACGCAGGAACAGGAAATCGCCGTCCTTGGAAGTTATGCGCGAAGGTGCAGGGAATCCCTGTCCGAATTCGAAAGAGGCGGGAGGGATGACCTGGTGCAACAGGGCAGGGCCGAACTCGCCGTGGTCATGTCGTACCTGCCCGAGCAACTTTCCGAGGAGGATATCCGTTCGGAGGCCCTGAAGATCATAAAGGATACCGGCGCGGCCGGCCCCGGGGACATGGGAAAGGTCATGGGGCTTTTGATGGCAAGGCTGAAGGGAAAAGCGGACGGCGCATCGGTGAGGAAGGTAGTCTCCGGCATCCTGGAGCGCAGTTGAGGTCACATTGAATATAGTCAGGATATCTATCGGCGTCATTCTGCTTTTCTTCTGCATTTTGGGAATCAGAAGGGGGTTGGTGCGCCAGGTCCTCGATGTCGTGGGGCTTGTGGCCGCGTTCATAGGTTCCTTTTTTCTCGCGGGCAATCTCGCCCTTTTCGCCGAGGGAAGGTTCGGTTTATCCTACGGAGTCGCCCTTGCGGTCTCTGCGGCCGTGATATTTGCATGCACGCTGGTCATATTTCATTTCATCGGCCTCGGGCTCCAGAAACTTTTCAGTTTGACGGTTCTCGGCTGGTTCGACCGAGCGATGGGCGGAATATTCGGCGTGCTTAAAGGGCTGATTCTTGTAAGCCTGATACTGGTCATGATCAAGAGTCTTCCGCTGCGCGGGGATTTCAAGGACAGAATCCTTGATGATCCGGTTACCGGCGCAATCTATCCTGTTCTGCCGGTCATGTACGACCTGGTCGCCTCGCATTCGGGAAGTGACTTCGAAGATATCGTGAAAACCGGTCGTGGAATCTCTTCCCGTGATGCGAAGGGGTAGACCCGGAGCGAAGGGCTTGACCGGAAGGAATATGCCGGCCGGACGAAAAAGCCCCGGAAGGCGCAACCGTCGCGGTTTTCGTTTCAGAATAATCCATGACAATATCGTGGGAGCTGGTTGACTTGGAAGACAGGGATTCGGCGATACGTGAAGAGGCTTCGATTGCCAGGCGAAAACTCGAGATGGACTCTGTCCTCGAGCTTGTTGCCGCGCGGACCAGGTCCGCTCGCGCCGCCGAAGCCGTCAGATCCTCTTCGCCCCTCGGCTCGATGCGACTGATCGAGGAATCCCAGGCTGAAATCTTCGAGCTTTCGGGGCTGCATGCGACGGGGGAGGGAATTCCGCTCTCGGACTGGAACGACACGAGCGGAATTCTCGGAAGGATCAGCGCGCGCGGAGCTCTTGCGACCGGCGAAGAGCTTTTCCGCATCGCCTCGGGGGAGATAAACGCCCAGCAGGTTTTCAGGTACATCGCCGGACGCCGTGAGGAACTGCCCCTGCTCTCGCGCCTGCAGGGCCTCTTCAGGGGGAGGAACGACCTCGCGCGCAAAATAACCGCGACGATAGGCCCCGATTTCGAGGTTCTCGATACGGCGAGCCCGGAACTGGCCAGGATCAGAAGGCAATCCGTCTCCCTTCGAAACAGGCTGAGGAAGGATTTCGCCGATTTCGCGGCGAAACACGGGCAGGGGAAGGGTTACGAATTCGTGACCGTGAGGGGAGACCGTTATGTCGTTTCGCTCCCGAGGAACGAAGCCGCGGGTGTAAAGGGGATAATACACCAGGCGAGCTCCAGCGGCGCCTCCCTGTACATCGAACCGCTCGATTTCGTGGAAAGAAACAACGAGCTCGAATCCCTGAGCGAGGATGAAAAGAGGGAGACGGCGAAGATACTCGCCGGTCTGACGACAGAGGTTTTCGAGGCCCGTGCCGATCTGGCGGGCAACCAGGATCTTCTTCTCCGCCTGGACGTGCTTACCGCGAAGGCGTCCTTCGCCTGCGATTTCCGCTGCACGACCGCCGGCCACAGCGACGACGGCTCGATGATCCTCCGGCAGGCGAGACATCCCCTCCTCGAAAGGAAGCTGTCGGTGACCGGCGGCAGGGGGGATGTGGTGGGGCTGGACATCGAATGCCCGGCATCCCTTTCGGTGCTAGTCATCTCGGGGCCGAATGCGGGCGGGAAAACGGTGGCACTGAAAACGATCGGCCTTATAGTCTTGATGGACAGGTTCGGACTTCCGGTTCCATGCCTTACCGGATCCGTACTTCCCGACCACCCGGGTATTTTCGTCGATATCGGTGACGATCAGTCGATTGAGCAGTCGCTGAGCACCTTCTCCTCCAGGATAACCAGGATAAACAGGATACTGTCGCTGGCGCTCGAAGATTCTCTCGTCCTCATAGACGAAATAGGGGACGGCACCGACCCTGAGGAGGGGGCGGCGATCGGGTGCGCTCTTCTCGACGAACTTTCCTCGACCGGATGCCGGACTATCGTGACGACCCACCTGAGCGCGCTGAAAGGGTGGGCGCATGAGAAAACCGGGGCGGAGAACGCCACGCTGGAATTCGACAATGAGCGTTTCGAGCCTCTTTTCAGGATGAAGATGGGGATGCCCGGCAGGAGCTGGGGCATAGAGATGGCCGCGAGGATGGGGCTGCCGGAGGAGATCGTCGAAAGGGCGAGAAGGGGGATGGAAGGGAATTCGCTCCGGCTGGAGCAGCTTCTCGCACATCTCGACGAAACGCAAAGGCGGCTCGATGCCGGGGGAAAGGAGCTCGCGGAGAGGAACGAGGAGCTTGCAAGGCTTGTCTCCGGATATCGCGAACGGATCGACGCGTTCGAAAAGAACCGCGAAAGCATGGTAAGGGAAGCCAGGAAGGAAGCCCTCGACATCGTCATGTCCACGAGGGTCGAGCTGGAAAAACTCGTAAGGGAGATAAAGGTCGCGCAGGCCGAAAAGGCCACGATAAAAAAAGCCCGCGAAGCGCTCAACGAAAAAAAGGAAATATTCGAGAAGGAACTCGCCGCCGCAGAGGCCCGGCCCGAACTGGCGCCCGCGCAGATAAAGGCCGGCGCCATGGTAAGGATAAAGAGCCTTGCGCGGGACGGCAGGATAGTATCGGTGCGGGAGAATTCGCGCGTCCTGGTGGAACTCCCAGGGGGGCTGCGGGTAGAAACAGGCTGCGAGGATCTGTCCGCTCCGGGTGAAAAGAAGGGGAAAAAGCCCGTGAACAAGGTCACATGGAAGACCTCCGAATCCGAACCTGTTTCCACGGAATTGATGGTCAGGGGGCTGGAAAAGGTTGAGGCTCTGGAGGAAGTCGACCTGTTCATAGACAGGGCCGTGCTGCAGGGCCTCGATACCGTAAGGATAATCCACGGAATAGGCAGGGGAATACTGCGCCAGGCGGTTTACGATATGCTCAAAACCGATCCGAGAGTCGCCGATATCAGACCTGGCGAAGCGGCCGTCGGCGGTGACGGCGTGGCTGTCGTAAGATTGCGCTGATCCCGGCGCATCCAGGCAGGGGAGCCGATGATACCTGACAGCATGATAAACGACATACGGGAACGCACCGATATCGTCGATGTGATCGGTTCCGTTCTGGACCTTAAACGGTCCGGCAGGAATTTCAAGGCACTGTGCCCCTTTCACGGCGAAAAAACCCCGAGTTTCATGATAAGCCCCGACAAGCAGATTTTTCACTGCTTCGGATGCGGAAAGGGCGGGAACGTATTCAATTTCGTCATGGATTACGAAGGTGTGAGTTTCGTGGGCGCGGTAAGGAAACTGGCCTCCGAACTGGGCGTGGATGTGGAGAAATATATCCAGGGGGGGGAGGATAAACAGAAACTGGATCCCTACTATGAAGCGATGGAGTATGCCGCCGGGTACTACAGGAAAATACTCAAAGACAGCCCCGACGCGCGGAAGGCAAGGGAGTATCTCGAGAAGAGGGGAATCAATCACGGGATGGCGGAACGTTTCTCAATAGGGTTCGCTCCCTCGGGATGGGACCTTTTTTACAGGGCGGCAACGGAGGCGGGGCTTTCGAGGGAGATACTTCTCGAATTGAACCTTGTCCAGAAAAGCCGGAGCGGGAGCGGATTCAGGGATTATTTCAAGAACAGGATAATCTTCCCGATCTCGTCCATTTCAAACAGGATTGTCGGGTTCGGGGGGCGCGTTATGGATGGATCGGAGCCGAAATATCTGAATTCGACAGAAAGCCCGATATATTCGAAAAGCCGGATCCTGTATGGCCTGAACCATTCAAGGGATGAAATTAGAAAGGCTAAATCTGCAATAATAGTGGAGGGTTACATAGATTATTTAACGTTGTTTGGCAATGGAATAGAGAATGTCGCGGCCGTGTGCGGAACTTCACTGACTGAAGATCAATCCAAGCTTCTTGCACGATATACGAAACATGTATATATTGTGAATGATGGCGACAGGGCCGGTGTCAGGGCGGCGGTCAGGGCTGCCGATCAGTTCCTTGTCGACAATTTCGATATACAGATCGTGGTGCTCCCCGAAGGGGAGGATCCCGACAGTCTCGTGCGTAAAAAAGGAGCGGATGCGTTACGTGGCCTGATGCGTTCTGCTCCTGATTATTTTAAATATCTCAAGGGTGAAGCTGAAAAAGGGCCGAGGACGGCATACAGAAGGAGTCAGGTTGTATCGCACCTCCTGGGGTCCGTTTCCCGGATCGGGGACGCGGTGACACGGGATCTGCTTCTCCAGGAGATTTCAGGCCTTTTCGATATTCCTTCAAATGTCCTGAGAGCGGGGTTGAAAACCGGGGAAAAAAGATCTCCTGTAAAAGTGGAACACGAACGGCCTGCCCGCGGCAAGAGGGAGCAGATTCAGAAGGAATTGCTGCGTTTTGCAGTGGAAAAGAAGGAATACGCAGCGATGGTCGCAGCCAGTCTGATGGAGGAGGATTTCGAAGGGGAGCTTTTCAGAAAATACTATAAAGCCCTTGACTTGGCTTTGAAAAAGAACATTGATATACAAAGCCCGGATTTCGTTGGAACAATCAAAGATCCGGAGCTGTCGGAACTTGCGAGCGAGATAGCCCTTATGGACATTCCGCCCGGTCCGGTCCCCGAGATGTTGAACGACACCCTAGTCTGGATCAAAAAAGCGTCTCTGCGGGGTGAAATGGCAGAGATGAGAAAACGTATAGGCGAACTCCAGAGCCTGGGGGACGGAAAGGGATCAGCGGAAGAGGTGGAGATAGCCGAAGCATACAGGAAAATCGCCAGGGAATACAAGAAACTGGGAATCAAGGAGGATGATCGGTCTGATGGATCTCGGTAAGATTGAAAAATTGCTGGCCGATATCAAAAAACTCTGCCGTGACAAGGGGTATGTTCTTAACGAGGAGATCGCTTCGATCATCGGAGAGGATTTCGATCCTGAATATCTGGACGAGCTCTACATACGCCTCGGCGAGGAGAACATCGAATATTTCGATACCCACAGCCTTGCACGCCTGAAGATGGACGCGCTGAAGAAAAGGGAGCAGCGCGACGCGAAAAAGTCCGAAGAGACGATGAGCACCGGCGTCAGGTACGACGACCCGGTCCGGATGTATCTGCGCGAAATGGGGAGGGTCCCCCTGCTCGACAGGGAAGGCGAGATAGATATCGCCAAAAGGATCGAATCGGGCAACAGCAAGGTCATGTGGGCGATTTACAGCCTCAATATGATGACGGACGAACTGAGGAGCCTTGTCGGAAAACTGGAAAAGGAAGAATTGAAGCTGGAGGATGTGGTCCAGCTCGAGACGGGGGGGCTGCACCCGCATTATTCCGGCCTCAAGGAGCAGAAAAAATATATCGGCATCCTGAACAGGATCATCAAGCTGAGGGAGGAAAGCAACGATCTCAGGAACGAATTGAAAAAGAGGGCGAGCAAGAAAAGAATCGCCGAGCTGACGAGGTTGCTCGAAGAGAACAACAGGAAGCTCAAGACGGAATATTCGAAAATCAGCCTTCACCCGATGCAGACGGAGAGAATCGTCGGAATGGTGAAGGATACGCTCAGGAAACTCGAGAAAAACAAGAAAGAGATCACTGAATACGAAAAATTCATTGGTATGACGAGCGACGAGGTGAGGGAGGCGCTCGGCATATGCAAGAGCAGGAGCAGCAGGAAAAAGGAACTGATAAAGAAGATAAAATGGAAGGTCGAGAACCTCGAGGATTTCGATTCCAAGCTCAAGAACCTTGAAAAACAGGTCAGGAGCGTGGAGAAGAAGGAAAACGTCCAGTACGACCAGCTGAAAAAGATCGTAAGGGATATCAAATTCGGCGAACGCAAGGCTGAACACGCGAAACAGGAGATGATCGAGGCGAACGTCAGGCTCGTCATTTCAATCGCCAAGAGATATACCAACCGCGGTCTCGAATTCCTGGATCTCATACAGGAGGGAAACAGCGGCCTGATGCGGGCGGTCGACAAGTTCGATTACAGAAAGGGATACAAATTCAGCACGTACGCCACGTGGTGGATAAGACAGGCGATAACAAGGGCGATCGCCGATCAGGCCAGAACGATCCGCGTTCCGGTGCACATGATCGAAGCGATAAACAAGGTTTCCAGGACGCAGAGGAAGCTGATTCAGGAATTCGGCCGCGAACCGACCCCGGAGGAGGTCGCGCTTCGCCTGGATTATCCGGTCGGCAAGGTGAAAAGCGTCATGAAAGCCAGCATGGAACCCATCTCCCTGGACCGCCCGATAGGAGAGGATGACGACAGCAACCTCAGCGACTTCATCGAGGATACCGCGGCTTCCTCCCCCGATCAGACGGCCGCGCATTCGATGCTCAAGGATCAGGTCGCGAGGGTCCTCGCCACCCTCACCCCGCGGGAGGAAAAGGTCGTCAGGTTGAGGTTCGGTCTCGGTGACGGAACCCCCCGCACCCTTGAAGAGGTCGGCACCATATTCAAGGTGACCCGCGAACGGGTCAGGCAGATCGAGGCAAAAGCGCTTCGAAAATTGATGCATCCGAGCAGGAGCAGAAAACTGAAGGGTTACATAGACGTTTGATTAAAAAGTGTTTGTAACCTGATCCCCCGGATGTTAAATTGGATGCCGCTGCTTTGCGCATGTTCAAAAGGGCCCATAGCTCAGCGGTAGAGCCCCCGGCTCATAACCGGTCGGTCACAGGTTCGAATCCTGTTGGGCCCACCAGATAGAACGGATGATCCGCCCGGAACCCTTCGGGCGGATTTTCCTTTCAGGGCTGCCGGCGCGTCGCCGTGTGGAACGGACTCCGGCCGGACCTCCTTAATGGATATATTTTCATTAATATAACGGGTTAGGCAGGAAGATTGCCTGTGCTTACCAGTTGTTTCCCTTCGTTCTCCGGGCGTCTTCGGGAGCCGGAGGGTTGCGGTCAGTTATACTATTGTGCTATAATAAGTTAATGGCGGGATGGTCGCGGTCGCAAAAAGCCGCGGGTGGCTGGCCGATCCCAC
>JALOPX010000043.1 GCA_025453655.1 Candidatus Krumholzibacteriia bacterium | reverse complement strand
CAATTTCTAATCATGCCCGGCCCCGCCGCCGCCCTTCCCGGCTCCGGCGAAGACTTTCAGGGCGAGCTCGTGCCTGTTGAAAGGCGCGCTTACCTGCGCCCCCGAGACATAAGGCAGGATTTGCCGCAGAATCGCCACGGATATCTCGACTCCCTCGACCATCGCCTCTTCTCCCGAACCGGCATTGCGCATTCTTTCCATGATGTGGCCGGGAACCGACATGCCGGGCAGCTCGTTGTTCATGAACTCCGCGTTCTTGAAGCTTGTGAGGGGCCAGATCCCGGCGATAATGGGTATTTTCATCTGTTCGATCCTCCTGGCAAACCGTTCGAACAGATCGAGGTCGAAGACCGGCTGGGTTATCGCGAATTCGGCCCCGGCCTCCACTTTCCAGTACAATCTCTCCATCTCCAGCTCGAAATCGGCGGCGCCGGGATTGACACCAACACCTATGAGAAATGAGGTCGGAGTGCCGAATCCGTGGTTTCCTATGTCCCGCCCCCTGTTGAGCCTGTGGACCACATTGGTCAACCCAATGGAGTCGATATCGAACACCGAAGTGGCGTCGGGGTAATCTCCCCCCTTGACCGGGTCGCCCGTAATTATCAATATGTTCCTCAGCCCCAGGGCGTGCGCTCCGAGTATATCCGACTGCATCCCGAGGATATTGCGGTCCCTGCAGCAATAATGCAGGACCGTTTCCATCCCCGTTCCCTTTTCGATCAGGACGGCCATCGCGAGGGGGCTCATCCGCGAGGACGCGCGCGGGCTGTCCGGGATATTCACGGCGTCTATGTCATTGCCCGCGAGATAAGACGCTGATTCCATGACGCGGGCGGGATCGCACCCTCTCGGAGGGACAAGTTCAACGAGACGCACGAAAGCGCCCGAGGATATCTTCGCCGCGAGTTTCGATTTCTCCGCGGTCGGAACCGCCCTTGTCTCCTCCTCCATGGTCAGCTCGCCCGCCTGAACAGTGACCTTGTGGGCGCGGGGTTTCGCCGATGAAAGGGCGTTTCGCATGGCCTTTATGTGCGCGGGCGTCGTCCCGCAGCAGCCGCCAACGACAGAAGCCCCGGCTGCAACGAACCTTCGGGCGTATTCGGCCATGTATTCAGGAGAAGCGAGGTAGATGTTTCTCCCGTCCACGTTCTGCGGAATTCCGGCGTTCGGCTGCGCGGACAGGAAGATTTCCGACACGGACGCCATCTTCTCTATCGCTTCGAGCATGATCTTCGGCCCGATCGTGCAGTTGAGCCCCGCGACATCGGCTCCCCACGAAGACAGCCTCGAGGCGAATTCCCCCGGCTCCGTTCCGTAAAGGCCCAGCCCGTCCTGCTGAAGCGTCATCTGGGCCACGACGGGAAGATCGCAGGATCTCCTGACCGCCTTGATGGCCTGGTGCATCTCGTTTAGATCCGAAAATGTCTCGAGGATAAAAAGATCGACTCCGCCTTCGAGAAGAGCCGAGACCTGTTCGCAAAATACCTGCTCCGCCTCTTCGTTGGAGGTGGGGCCCCAGGGTTCAATCCTGATGCCCAGCGGGCCCACGGCTCCCGCCACGAGCGTATCACCTTCCGCGGCCCCGCGGGCGATCTCGGCTCCCCGGAGGTTTATCTCCCGGACCTTCGAATCGAGGCCGTGCAGCTTGAGCTTGAACCTGTTCGCCCCGAACGTGTTCGTCTCTATCGCTTCCGCCCCGGCGGATATGTATTCGCGATGCACGCCTGCTACCAGGGCCGGGTCCGAGATGTTGATCTCGTCGAAACAGCGGTTTATGAAAACGCCCTTCTCGTAGAGCATCGTCCCCATGGCGCCGTCGAAAAGGATGAACCCCTCCTTCAGCCTTTCCATGAACAAAGATCCCATCGCTTTTTTCTCCCGCTGTAATCGAGGCCGCCGGTTTTCTTTTTGAACCTTGCATATTTAACGAAGGTCACTTAGTATATATCGTAACTTTTTAAAGTTGCAACTGTTTATAATGGCGGAACCGCCATGGAGAGAGGTAAAAAGAGATATGCGCTGGTCTGAAAGCTGTATACCGACGCTGAAAGAGAACCCGAGGGAAGCCGAGATACCGAGCCATCGCCTGATGCTGAGGGCCGGCCTCATCAAGAAGCTGACTTCGGGCGTATACACATTCCTGCCGCTCGGCTTCAAAGCGCTCAGGAAGATAGAAGGCATCATCAGGGAGGAAATGGACGCCGCCGGTTGCCAGGAATTGCTGATGCCCATACTGCACCCCGAGGAGATATACGGGGAAAGCGGAAGACTGAGCAATTTCGGTCCGGAGCTGTTCAAGCTGCGCGACAGCCGAAACCGCGTGTTCGCCCTCGGGCCGACACACGAAGAGGTAATCACGATGATCGCGCGCGAGGAGATGAGGAGCTACCGCGATCTCCCGCAGTGCCTGTATCAGGTCCTCACGAAATTCAGGGACGAGATAAGGCCCAGGTACGGAGTGATGAGGGCCCGCGAGTTCATAATGAAAGACGCGTACAGTTTCCACGCGACCGAAGAATGCCTCGACGGGACATACAGGAAAATCGAGCAGGCCTACAGGAATATCATCGAAAGATGCGGCCTGGATTACCGGATCGTCGAAGCGGAATCGGGTTATATCGGCGGCAACGAATCGCATGAATTCATGGTTCTCGCCGAAAACGGCGAAGACAGGATCCTGAGCTGCGGCTGCGGTTACGCGGTCAATCTCGAAAGAGCCAGGGCAAAGGAAGAGAACATGGCGAGGGGCGGGAAGGGCGGCGACCGTTACTCGGAGGTCGCCACTCCCGGGAAGGCCACTGTCGAAGACGTGGCTGCGTTCATGGGCGTTTCCCCGAGGGAAATCGTCAAAACCCTTTTGTACAGATCCGGCGACGCGAACATCGCCATCCTGATTCCCGGCGACAGGGAGGTAAACGACATCAAGCTGGTGAGGATAATGAACGACCCGGCCATAAGGTTCCTCGAGCCCGCCGAAATATCGGATCTTACCGGGGGGCCGGTCGGTTTTTCGGGCCCGGTCGGCCTTCCCGCGGGAACCAGGATTTTCGCCGACGAGATGGTGAAGGAATACTCAAGCATGATAGTCGGGGCGAACAGGGCCGACACGCACCTTGCGGGCGTAAAGGAGGGAAGGGATTTCAGGGCCGAAGGTTTCGGGGATTTCACCATGGCCCGCGAAGGCGATCTCTGCCCGCGTTGCTCGACCCCGATGTCGCAGGCCAACGGCATTGAAGTCGGGCACATTTTCAAGCTCGGGACGAAGTACTCTTCCGCCATGAACGCGACCTTCCTTGACGAGAAGGGCGGAAGCCATCCCTTCATCATGGGATGTTACGGTTTCGGGGTGAGCAGAATGGTGGCGGCGGCGATCGAGCAGAAACACGACGATGACGGGATCGTATGGCCGGCCTCCATAGCGCCCTTCGACGTCATGATACTTCCGTTGAAAACCGGCGATGGCGAGACGATGGAGACGGCCCTGCGCATCGAATCCCGGCTTCTGGAGAAAGGGATCGGCGTCCTTACCGATGACAGGGACCTCAGCCCCGGCGTAAAATTCAAGGATTCCGAACTGGTGGGGATACCACTGAGACTGACCATAGGCAGGAAGCTGGCCGAGGGCAAGGTGGAACTCTTCCACCGGGCATCCCGACAGGTTGAAGAGGTACCTGTCGGGAATGTCGTGGAAAAGATCCTGGATGAGATCCTCGGAAGCAAATAAGGGAGTCTGTTACCCGTTGGCCTTTTTGGCGAGCCTCGATTTCATGCGGGCGGCGGTTCTGTGATGAACGATCCCTTTTTTGACCGATTTGTCGATGGTCGATACGACCTTGGGCAGCTGCTCTTTGGCGGCTGCCGGGTCCTCGACGGCCCTGAAGGCCTTCACGGCGTTTCGAAGGCCGGTCCTGTGGTCTTTGTTTCGGACGCGCCTGACTTCGTTCTGGCGCATTCTCTTCACTACTGATTTTGTGTTCGGCATGTGGTATTCACCTCCAACGATGGCATAACATACTAGAAGGGGCATATTTTGTCAAGTAAACAGGTGAATAAAAAAATCTCCCGCGATTATCTCGGACGCATGCCCCTCTCGCCCGGCGTTTACATCATGAAGGACGCGAAAGGCAGGGTTATTTACGTCGGGAAGGCAAAGGTCCTTCGAAACAGGGTCAGAAGCTATTTCAAGGATCGGGATAAACTCGACACCAAGACAAAAATGCTGGTTTCCGTCATCGACTCGATCGATTACATAGCGACCGGCAACGAGGTCGAGGCGCTTGTCCTGGAATGCAACCTGATAAAGGAGCACAGGCCAAAATACAACGTGCGCCTGAAGGACGACAAGAAATACCCGTACCTGAAACTGACGGTCAACGAGAGATTCCCGAGGTTGTGCCTCACCAGAAACGTGGTAAACGACGGGGCCGAGTATTTCGGGCCCTATACCGACACGCGCGCCGTGAGGCGGACGATGGAGCTGATACGGACCATATTCCCGCTTCGCAACTGCCCTGGATCCGCATTCAGGCCGAACAGGGAGAGGGAATGCCTGAACTTCCAGATAAAACGTTGCGCGGGACCGTGCACGGGCAGAATCGATGAGGACGGGTACAAAATGATAGTGGACCAGGTGCGGCTGTTTCTCAGGGGCAGGGACAGGGATCTTTACCGTGCGCTGGAAGGCAGGATGAAGGAGTTGTCGGCGGACCGAAGGTTCGAGGAGGCCTCGGTCGCGAGGGACCAGCTTGCGGCGTTGTCCAGGGTTTCCGAAAAACGGCAGGCCGTCGAGCCCGGCGGCGCCGACGAGGACGTGATAGCCCTCGTTTCGGAGAAAGGGAAAGCCTGCGCGGTCGTCATGCGCGTAAGGCAGGGAAGGGTTCTAAGCTCGGAATCGTTCATCCTCGACGACGTGGCGGGAAACGATCGGGCGTCGCTGACCGGTTCGTTCATGCAGCTTTACTACCACTCGAACGCCGATATACCCGATGTGATCTATTCCCAGTACAAGCCGGCCGGTGAAAAGGTGATCACGGACTGGCTGTGCTCCAAAGCCGGACGGCGCGTGACCGTCAAGGTGCCCGAAAGAGGCGGCAATAAAAGGCTTCTGGGACTCGCGGAAAAAAATGCGACGATGAAACTCGTCGCCGACGGCGGAGTGGATCCATCGAGCTTCGAGCTCCCGGGCGAAATAAAGAAGACCCTCGGCCTCCCCTCCACGCCGCGCAGGATAGAGGTGTTCGACGTCTCGAACATTCAGGGCACCGACGCCGTCGGATCGATGGTGACGTTCGAAAACGGCAAACCGCTGAAATCCGGATACAGGCATTTCAGGATCCGCGACGTCGACGGAATCGACGATTTCGCGATGATGCGCGAGATAGTCGGCAGAAGAATGGAAGCCCTGCTCAAGGGGGCGGGCGGAAGGCCTGACCTCGTGATGGTCGACGGGGGAATCGGGCAGGTCAACGCGGCCGTCCAGGCCATGGCCTGCAGGGGATTTCGCGACATTCCGGTCATAGGGCTTGCTAAAAGGAACGAGGAGATCTTCATGGCCGGGCATGGCGATGCGATCGTGCTTCCTCGCAGGAGCGCGGTTCTGAGATACCTGCAGAGAATGCGCGACGAAGCCCACCGTTTCGCCATAGGGTATCACAGGAAGCTCAGGGGCGCGAAACTGGAGCATTCCGAGATCGACGAGATCGAAGGGATAGGCGAAACGAGAAAACTGACGCTTCTGAAAGAGTTCGGAAGCCTCGACGCGCTGCGCATGGCGTCAGTGGAGGAGATAGCAGCAGTGCCCGGTTTCGGGGAGAAAATGGCTCTCAAAGTGCACAAGGGGCTTCGCGATGCCCGATAAACGTTCGCACTTCGACATCGTGACCGGCCTGTACATGGACCACCTGTCCGTGGAAAAAGGGTTGAGCCCCCTCACGGTCAAGGCTTACGAGGGGGACCTCGCGATATACATCAAATATCTCGAGGGCAGGAATATCGTTTCGCCGGAGGGGATCGACCTCGATTCCACGCTGGCATTCACGGTCGAGGTCTTTTCCGGAAAAAGCACCGCCACGAGCGCCCGGATCCTGAGTTCCGTCAGGGGATTTCACCGGTTCCTTTACCGTTCCGGAGAAATAGGATCGATCGAATCGAACGGGATTGCATCTCCGAAACTGATACGCAGGATCCCGTTCGTGCTTTCACAGGACGAAACGGCGCTTCTGCTTTCCGCGCCGGGGAACGACATCCTCGGCAGGAGGGACCGCGCTATGCTCGAGATGGCGTATTCGACGGGAATGAGAGCCTCCGAGCTCTGCGACCAGTTCCTCGAAACGGTCGACACCGCGGGCAGGTTCGCAAGGATCAGGGGGAAGGGGCGCAAGGAGAGGATAGTTCCTTACGGGATGAAGGCGGCCGAGGCGCTGGCCGCCTATCTCGAGGGGGCGAGAGCGTCGCTTTTAAAGGGAAGGATATCGGAATACCTCTTCCTGAATTACAGGGGAGGACGCATGTCCAGGGTCGGTTACTGGAAGATCCTGAAGGGATACGCGTTGAAGGCCGGCCTGCCGGCCGAGGTGACTCCTCACACACTGAGACATTCATTCGCCACGCACCTGGTCGAGGGCGGAGCGGACCTCAGGGCCGTGCAGGAGCTGCTCGGCCACTCCAGCATCTCGACGACACAGATATACACCAGGATGGATATGGATTACCTGCTCGAGGTCCACAGGACCTTTCACCCCCGCGGCTGAAGTAAAATGTTGACAGAACGGAGCTATTCCCTTAGCATTACTGCACCTTTGGAGCGGACTGGTCGGCGGGAATTTCAGGAGATCGTACCTGAGGGAAATAACGGAAGGTCAGATGTCTTACCATATCAGGCTAACACAGTTCGAAGGACCGCTGGACCTTCTGCTGCACCTCATCCGCAGGGACAAGATAAACATTTACGATATCCCCATATCTCACATCACGAAGGAATACCTCGCCCAGATAGAGATCATGCAGGAGCTCGAACTGGAGCTCGCGGGCGAATTTTTCGTGATGGCGGCCACGCTTATGCGCATAAAATCCCAGATGCTCCTTCCGAGGCGGGCCGAGGACGACAATGAGGAGGAGGATCCGCGCGAGGAGCTCGTCCGAAATCTGATCGAATACCGGAAATTCAAGGAAGCCGCCCAGCAACTGGCCGAGAAGGAGGATGTCAGGAGAAGGCTTTTCACGAGGCCCCCGGCGAAATCCCCGAAAGAGCAGGCCCCAGACGACGGCCAGGGGATGGAAGTATCGGTCTTCGACCTGGTCGACGCGTTCAAAAAGGTTATGGAAGACCTTAAAAAACAGATTACCTACAGGATTGAGCGGGAAGAATTCACGATTGAGGAGAAGATAACGCATATACGCGGGACGCTCGAGGAAAGGTCGGAGGTGCTTTTCACCGAACTTTTCAAGGATGTTTTCAACCGTTTGGAAATAATTGTAACGTTCCTGGCCATGCTCGAGATGATCAAATCGGGCCTGTTGATGGCCAGGCAGATGTCGAACGGAACGGATATCTGGCTTTACGCGCCGGGAGACTCCGGTTCCGCGGTGACAGGGGAAAACGCAGATGGAATCTCCGCAAAACAATGAACAGGACCTTGATAGACTGAAAAACGAGATAGAAGCCCTTCTGTTCGCGTCCGACGCGCCCATCGCGGCGGGCAGGCTTGCGTCCATGACCGGCGTCTCGTCGGTCAGGACCGTGAAAGATTGCGTCGAATCGCTGGAAAAATTCTACAGGGAGAACGACCGCAGCTTCGGGATAGTCGAGGTCGCCGGAGGATACCAGCTGACGACCCTGCCGGAATACGCGGGAACCGTCGCCTCGCTTTTCAGGAACAGGAGAAAGTCGAGGCTTTCGCAGGCGGCCCTCGAAACACTGGCGATTATCGCGTACAAACAGCCGATCAGCAGGCTCACTATCGAGACGATCCGGGGCGTAAATTGCGACGGAGTCATCGCCACGCTCTCGGAGCGCGAGCTCATAACCATAACGGGCAGGGGGGACGGCATAGGGAAACCATACCTGTATTCGACGACGAGCAGGTTCCTCGAGTACCTAGGGCTCAAGGACTACAGGGATCTTCCGGACATGGCCGAGCTGGAAAAAAGCCTCGAAAACCTCGAACTGATCCCCAGGCCATCGAAGGATTACGAGCTGCCCGCCGATTTCGACGACGCGCCGGCGCCCCCCCGGACGGATGAAGCGCATGACGGGGGGAATACGGCCTCCGGGGACGCGGAAGCCGATGGCTCCGCGCCCGAAGATGCGGGCGCCGCGGATGATGAGGGCAGCGCCATGATTCGCCATGAGTTCACAAATGAGGATCAATAGATTTCTCGCATCCGCCGGTTTCGGTTCCCGCAGGAAATGCGAGGATCTCGTCAGGGCGGGATCCGTTTCCATCAACGGAAAGGTGAACCTGAATCTTTCCGCCACGGTCGACGGCGAATCCGATGTCGTCACGGTCGACGGAATACGGGCCTTTCCCCGCGGCGGCACGAGAATCTTCGTTTTGAACAAGCCAGTCGGAGTGCTTTGCACGGTGTCGGACGACAGGAAAAGGAAAACCGTGCTGGATATAGCGGCGGAAAAAGGTTTCGGCCGCAGGCTCTTCCCGGTCGGCAGGCTGGACATGTACACATCGGGCATTATCCTGTTGACCGATGACGGCGATCTGACTTACCGTCTTACGCACCCCCGATTCAAGATCGACAAGGTTTATATCGTCAATGTCGCCGGGGAGGTCCGCGACGCGGAAATAGCGAGAATCGCCTCCGGCATCGACCTGGACGGGCACAAAACCGGGCCGTGCACGATCGCAGTTCTTGAAAGGAATAAATCCGAAACGACAGCGGAGGTCGTCCTCCGCGAAGGCAGGAACAGGCAGATCAGGCGGAGTTTCATGGAAATCGGGCACAAGGTGAGGCGCCTTCACCGGAAAGCCCTCGGAGAGCTTGAATTCAAAGACCTGGCGGAGGGGGAGATGCGTCCGCTTTCCGCCGGGGAGGAAAAGATCCTGAGAAGACAGACCGGTTTATCGCAAGGAGTCGGCAAATGAACATCAGGGAATTGATGAGACCCCACCTTCAGAAGGTCAACCCGTACGTGCCCGGAAAACCCATAGAGGAGCTCAGGCGCGAGAAGAATATCGAGGGCGAAATCATAAAACTCGCATCCAACGAAAATCCATACGAGCCGATGGATGAAATCAAGAGGGCAATAATCGACGAGATACCCCTGCTCGACAGGTACCCCGATTCGAGCTGCCATTACATCACGAACGAGCTTGCCGAATATTACGGGCTTTCCCGCGAACAGGTTTTCGTGGGCAACGGATCGAACGAGATACTCGAGCTCCTCGTAAAGGCTTTCGTCAATCCCGGAGAAGAGGTCATCTACCCGTTCCCGAGTTTCATCGCCTACCCGCTCATCTGCCAGCAGTCGGCCGTCACCGACAAAAAGATCCCCTTGAAGGATTTCACGGTCGACCTGAAGGCCATAAAGGCCGCCGTGACGCCGGCCACAAAGATGATCTTCGTATGCAATCCGAACAATCCCACGGGAACCTACGTCGGCGGCGAAGCCGTCGACGATTTCATCAACGGGCTTCGTCGCGACATCATAGTCGTTTTCGACGAGGCCTACTTCGAATACGTGACGGCGCCGGATTTCCCGGACACGTACAGGCTTCTTCGCGAATACAGGAACGTCATCCTGCTCAGGACATTTTCGAAGGTCTTTTCGCTTGCCGGAGTGAGGATAGGGTATTCGCTGTCGCATGCGGAGCTGGCCTCATGCCTTCATCTCGTAAGGCAACCCTTCAACGTCAACAGTATCGCCCAGATCGCCGCGAGAGCGGCCCTCAAACACTTCGACAAGCTGAAGAAGAGGATCGAAGAAAACACACGGGAGCGCGAATCGATCGCGGACGAGCTAAGGGCCATGGGTTTCACCGTGCCGCCCTCGCAGACGAACTTTCTTCTCGTCGTCCCTCGGGCCGAAGGGAATAATCTCGTGAGCCGGATGGAGGACAGGGGGGTCATAGTCAGGGGGATGGCCCCGTTCGGGCTCGGCGGCGATTCCTTCAGGGTTTCCATAGGGACCGTGGCGGAGAACCGGCGATTCATTCAGACGCTTCGCGAAGTAACGGCATGATCGCGAATCGGCCGCGGGGGACTCGAGCCCGGAAGGTAGTCGTTGCTTCATGAATCTCTCCGAAAGACAGAAGCAGATACTGAAAACGATGATCGTAACGATCGACGGGCCCGCAGGCTCGGGTAAGAGCACGACCGCGTCCCTTCTGGCGAAACGCCTCGGGATGATCTGCCTCGACACGGGAGCGATGTACCGCGCGGTCACCTGTTCCGTTCTCGAAAATGGGATCGATCCCGGGAACGAGCCGGCCGTGACTGAACTGGCTTCGAATGCCGGCCTGGAACTGAGAATCGTTGACGGAATCCCGCAATTTTTCCTGGACGGCAGGGAGACGGAATCGAGGATCAGGACGCCCGAGGTGTCCGGCGCGGTCTCCCCAGTCAGCAGGTACAGGGGCGTCAGGGAGGCGATGGTACGGATTCAGAGGAGAATAGGCAAAAAGGGAGGGATAGTCGCGGAAGGCAGGGACACCGGGACGACGGTCTTCCCTTTCGCCCACGTGAAGATCTTTCTCGTCGCCGATATCGAGGCGCGCGCGTCGAGAAGGGTGAAGCAGATGAGAGCCGCGGGCATCGAGCAGGATCTTTGCCGGACGATGGAAAACATAGAGGAACGCGACAGGATCGATTCGGGCCGGGAGCACAGCCCCCTGAGGAAACCCGCCGGCGCGATACCGGTGGACACCTCGAGGATAACGATCGAACAGCAGGTGGGCATCATCGAAAAAGCGGTGATCAGCGAGGCGGAGAGACTGGATGCGCTTACCGTCCGGGCCGGCGAAAAGAATCCAATGACCGTGAAATCCGCGTACTGGACCGTATCGAGGGCGATCGTTTTGCTTTTCTTCCGCCTTTTGTACGGCATGCGCGTTATCGGCGGCGAAAACCTGAACTTCAGGGAAAATTTCATTTTCACGTCGAATCATATTTCCTACTTCGACCCGCCCCTTGTCGGATGCGCCGTAAACAGGGAAATATGGTTCATGTCGAAGAGCGAGCTTTTCAGAAACAGGTTCTTTGCGTGGCTGATAACGAAGTACCATTCCATCCCCGTCAGAAGGGGCGAAGCCGACCGCAAATCGATAAAGCTCATTTCCGAGAAGCTGAATCAGGGATATTCGATCCTGATGTTTCCCGAGGGGACGCGTTCCAGAACCGGCAGGATAGGCGACCTGAAACAGGGTTTCGGGATGATCGCGTTCAATACGGGAAAGAGCGTGTGCCCGATACTTATATCGGGAGCGAACGACCTCGCCGGTTGTTTCCTGAGAAGACGGCGCCTCGACGTGCATATCGGGATGCCTATCCGGATCAACCAGGGCATCGATGCCGAAGACAGGAGAAACGATTACCGGACTCTCGCGCACATGGTCCGCGAAGAAATGGAAATGCTCGCCGAGGCATCGAACTCTTGATGGGGTATGCTCCCCGCACATGGGATACTGCTTCGGCGTGAAACGCGCCATGAGCATCATAGACGAGGGTATTTCGTCGGGCGGAAGCAGGGTTTACACGATAGGCGACGTGATCCACAACCGGCAGGCGGTCGAACGCCTCAAAATCAGGGGCATGGTGCCGGTCGGATCGCTCGACGAAATAAGCGAAGGAGACACACTTGTCGTCAGGGCTCACGGCGTGGACCCGAAGATCCTCGAGATGGCGAAGCTCAGGAAGATAAGGATACTGGATACCACGTGTCCCTTCGTGGGAAAGAGCCATGATCATGTGAAAAAACTGGCGGACGAATCGAGCCAGGTCATAATCATCGGGGACGCCTCCCATCCCGAAGTCCGGGGCATAGCCGGCAGAGCCTACGGCGGGGCCCTGATAATAGATTCCACGGAAGAGGCGGGGCTGGTCGAGGTGAGCCGGAAGGCGGGCGTCGTCATTCAAACAACGTATTCCCGCGACAAGGCCATGGCGATAATAGAAATCCTGAAAAAAAGAATCAGCGACCTGACCGTGTTCGACACGATCTGCCAGGCCACCATGCTCAGAAGGGAAGCCACGCTCGAGCTCGCCCGCGAGGTGGACATGATACTCGTCATAGGAGGGCGCGAAAGTTCAAATACAAGAAGACTTTACCAAATGTGCATCGACAAAGGGATCAAGGCTCGATTCATAGAAACAGCCGGCGAGATAGACCCCTGCTGGTTCAAGGGATGCGTCAGGGTCGGGCTGACCACGGGCACTTCCACTCCGGACTGGGTGATCGAAGAGGTTTTGGCCAGGCTTTCGACCATCGACCCGGGGACCTGAAAGCGCAAATTACGGTAAAATTCGCTTGCGCTCGCCCGACGGGCAATCTATCATACTACCTGTTATTAAATCCATTATGAAAGGGGAGATTGCTGCATGCACGAAGAAAAATTCGAGGAGACTCAGCAGAACCCCGGTATATCCGGGACAAAGGAAAGGGAGGAGGGCGGATCTCATAAATCGGCCGTAAAATATTCCTACCTGAAGATGTTCGACCTCGTCGGGACTGAAGAGCTCGACGGAGCGGAACCTGAGGAAAACGACTGGTCCAACGCCGTCGACGCGCTCGGATCAGGATCTGAGGAACTCAAAGAGGGCAAGATCGTCAGAGGGACCGTGTATTCGGTTCACGAGAAGGAAATCATCCTGGACGTCGGGTTCAAGAGCGAAGGGACGATACCCATCAGCGAATTTGCCAACTGCTCCGAAGTCAAGCCGGGGGACGTATTCGACGTATTTCTCGAGAAGATGGAAAACCAGGACGGGTTGATAGTCCTTTCCAAGATGAAGGCCGACTTCCTCAAGGCCTGGGATTCGATCAAGGATTCGTACGACAACGGAAGCGTCGTGAAAGCGTTCGTCGACAGAAGGATAAAGGGCGGCCTGGTCGTGAAGCTCATGGGAGTCGACGCCTTCCTGCCCGGTTCCCAGATCGCGCTTCGCCAGGTTCCGAACCTCGACGAGTTGCTTGGAAAGAATCTCGACTGCAAGATCATCAAGCTGAACAAGAGAAGACGCAACATCGTGGTCTCGAGGCGCGTCGTTCTTGAAGCCGAGCGCGAGGAAAAGAAGAAGACGCTGTTGTCCGAGATAAAGGTCGGCGAGGACCGCGAGGGCGTCGTCAAAAACATCACCGATTTCGGCGCTTTCGTCGACCTCGGTGGGATCGACGGGCTTCTCCATCTTACCGACCTGACCTGGGGACGCGTAAGCCATCCCTCGGAAGTGGTCGCAATCGGCGACAAGCTCAACGTCAAGGTCCTCGATTTCGACCGCGAGAGGGAAAGGATCTCCCTCGGCCTGAAACAGCTCACTCCGTACCCCTGGGAAGGCGTCGATGATCGTTATCCCATCGGTAAAAAGATGCGCGGCAAGGTGGTTTCGATCACCGATTACGGCGCGTTCATAGAACTCGAGAAAGGCATCGAGGGGCTCATCCATATCTCCGAGATGTCATGGACACGCCACGTCAAGCATCCTTCCAAGGTCGTCGCGATAGGTGACACGGTCGAAGCCGTGATCCTCAACGTCGACAAGGAACACGAGAAAATCTCGCTCGGGCTCAAGCAGCTCGAGCCGGATCCGTGGAAGGCCCTCGAGGCCAAATACCCGACGGGCACGAGGCTCAAGGGCAAGGTCCGGAACCTCACGAATTTCGGCGCTTTCGTCGAGATCGAGGACGGGATCGACGGCCTAGTCCATATCAGCGACATGTCATGGGCGAAGAGGATACGCCACCCGTCGGAGATGGTCAGGAAGGGCGACGACGTCGAAGTCGTTGTGCTTGAAATCGACAGCTCGAAACGGCGGATCAGCCTGGGCATGAAACAGACGCGCGAGAATCCATGGACCGATCTTGCCGGAGAATTCAATGTCGGCACGGACACCAGGGGCGTCATATCCCGGATACTCGACCGCGGCGCCGTCGTCGAACTGAGGGATGACGTCGAGGGATTCGTTCCCCTGTCCCATCTCGGCATCGACGGGTTGAAGAAACCGGTCGAGTATTTCGATCCGGGTGTGGAGCTTCCCCTGAAGGTCATCAAGATGGATCCGCAGAACAAGAGGATCGTTCTCAGCGTGAACGCGTTCTTCGAGGGAAAGCCGCAGGAAGAGATCGACAGCTTCCGCTCGAAGTTCCCGAGAAGGGAGATCGTGGAATCCGAACAGGGCGCTGACGCGTCCGGCGGCCAGGGAGACAATTCCATCGAGCCGTACGACGTGGATTATCAGGACGACGATCTTGACGTCGTTTTCGACGATTCCGTCACGGGCCCGAAGGATTACTCCGCGGACGAGGCGGATGCCGATCTCGAAGCCGATTCCGGAGAAGAAGACGAAAAGAAAGAATAGCCGCGACAACGGCTTTTATCGTCAACAAAGCGGAGTGAGGGTGGGCTGTCACCCTCACTTCTCTTTAAAGCGCCCGATTACCGACGGCGCATTTCCGGCATGAACGGCCGTTCAATCCCTGGAAGATGGAATGGAGAGAACCTTTTCAATCACGACCCTCGGATGCAAACTGAATCAGTACGAGTCCGAATGCATCAGGCAGACCCTCGTGAAAAACGGATGGATTTTCAGGGAACAGGGACAGGCCGCCTCGTTCATCATAATTAACACCTGCACCGTCACCGGGAGAAGCGATTCCAGGTGCAGAAACGCCATAAGACGCGCTAAAAAAAGCTCCCCGGATTCGATCATCATAGCCACCGGCTGCTATGCCGAAACCCGGCCCGATGCCCTGAAAGGCATGCCCGAGACCGACATGATAATCGGTAACGATGAAAAAGGCTCGATACCGCGCCTTATGGAGGAATTGTCGGCCGGAAGCGCGGATGGCTCTTCGCGCCAGTGCGTTTCGTCCCCGATCGAACCGGCCGTGGGCGTTTTCCTGGACCGTTCCCGCGCTCTCGTGAAAATACAGGAAGGTTGCGACGCATCCTGCAGTTATTGCATCATCCCGAGAGCGAGGGGCGCCAGCAGAAGCGTCGATACCGGCGCCATACTTACGCAGGTTTCGGAGCTCGAAAAGAACGGGTGCGAGGAAATCGTCCTGACCGGGATACATATCGGGAGATACGGCGGCGATCTCGCCTCCCGCGCCACGCTCGAATCGCTTATGCGCGAAATACTGCTCGAAACGCGCGTCCTCAGGGTGAGGTTGAGCAGCATCGAGGTGAATGAAGTGACCGACGGCATTATAGGAATGATCGCCGATTCGGGGAGGGTGGCGCCGCACTTTCACATCCCCCTTCAGAGCGGTCATGACGACATCCTTCGGGCGATGAACAGGCCCTATACGACGGCCATATTCAGGGAGAAACTGCTGAGCATCAAAAAGGCGTCACCTGATATCGCCGTCGGAACCGACATCATAGTAGGGTTTCCGGGAGAGACGGAGGATCATTTCAATTCCTCGGCAAGGTTCCTTAAATCCGTCCCCGTGGATTATTTCCACGTATTCCCCTTTTCGGCGAGGCCGGAAACAGCGGCCGAGTCCCTTCCCGGACAGGTTTCCCCCGAGGAAAAGAAGGCCAGATGCAGGAGACTCATCAACCTCGGCAAATCGCGCAGAAGGGAATTCATGATGTCGCAGGCGGGCAGGGTGTCGCTCACGCTCATCCAGGGAAAGGCGAGGAAACATTCACGTTTCTCGACGGGCCTCACGGGCAATTACTGCGAGGTCAGCCTGCCCGCCGATTCAGGGCTTCAGGGCAGGCTTGAAAATGTCGAAATATTGAGGTATTCGCGGGGCAGGCTGTACGGAAGGCTGGTGACGTGATGGCGCGGAGATGCGAGGGACCGCGGCCGGCCGGGGCTTCAACGGCTTACTATGAGTCGTTCGGATGCCAGATGAACGCCTTCGACACGGAAATAATAGAATCCCTCCTGGCCGGAAAAGGCATCGTGGCCGTCGAAGATCCGGCCGAAGCTGACATCATAATCGTGAACACGTGCAGCATCAGGGAACACGCTGAACAAAGGGCGATAGGCAGGCTCAACGATCTGTCGCGGCACGAAGGCGCCATTCTCGTGATATGCGGATGCATGGCGCAAAGGCTGGGGCAGAAGCTCTTTTCCCTCGTTCCAGGCGCCTCCCTCGTCGTAGGCCCCGACAACTATCAGGGGTTGCCCGAGGCGATCGCCGCCTGCCTCGAAGGCGGGAATGGGATGGCGGACACCAAACAGGACCCCGACGCCGCCTACAGGCTCGAAACCCTCCGGGGAGACAGGGTCTCGCGTTTTCTCGCCATAACCCGCGGGTGCGGCAACTTCTGTTCGTACTGCATCGTGCCGTACCTTCGCGGGCCCGTTCGAAGCAGGGCTGCCGATCAAATCATCGAAGAAACAAGGATGATGTCCGGGAAAGGCACCAGAGAAGTGACGCTTCTGGGGCAGAATGTGATGGCCTACAGGCACGGTTCGACGGATTTCGCGACCCTGCTGAAGAGAATATTGAACGAAACGAGGGGATACACCAAAGAAGATTATGTGGATATCGTAAAACGCGGGAAACAGATCAAGCCCGACCTGGCCCTGTCCACCGATTTTATCGTCGGATTCCCGACTGAAACGGATGCGGAATTCGAAGAGACGGTGGAGATGGTCGAGAAATGCGGATTCGATTACGCCTTTTCCTTCAAGTATTC
This sequence comes from Candidatus Krumholzibacteriia bacterium, assembly GCA_025453655.1. Taxonomy (GTDB): domain Bacteria; phylum Krumholzibacteriota; class Krumholzibacteriia; order Krumholzibacteriales; family Krumholzibacteriaceae; genus JALOPX01. Next base: position 7,542 of record JALOPX010000043.1, on the reverse strand, counting down.
CCCAAGATCGGGAACGGTTTCGGCCCTGATGAAGGACGACGTTCCGGACCAGTTGAAAAAGGAGAGGCTTCAGATCCTCAACGACGCCATTAAGAAGGTCAGAAAGTCGGTCCTGGAAAAACAGGTCGGGACGCGGGATGAAATCCTTCTTGACGCTGAAGTTAAAAAGGGGGAATATCGTCTCTGGAGGGGGAGGACACCTCACTTCCGAAATGTTACGGTCACCGGGGCTGATTTAAAACCCGGTGATATTATTGATGTTACGTTGAGCAAAATCGACAATTTCACCTTTGCCGGCGAAGATTTTTCAAGGAGGTGACTCAAGTGTGGATAGTGCGCGGTCTGGTGCTGCTGGTCGGCGTTATCTGCATATTATGGCTAGGAACCAGGAACGCGGGTACCAAAGTCACCTATCATTTCTTCACAAAAACCTTCGTTGACGCCGAGTTGAACCTTGTCATGGTGATTACTTTCCTGTGCGGTATGCTCGTCTGGGCCATAGGAGCCTGGATCCGCGAGGCGCAGCTGCTCATGAACATCCTTAACGAGAAAAAAACGATACGCAGGTTGAAGGACGAGCTTTCCGACCTCAGGAACCTCCCCCTGGAGGACGACACTCTCGACGAGGACAAGGATTAATTTCGCGAAAGACGGTTCCTTATGTACAGCCTCAATTTCAAGACGATACTGCTGATCATACTTGCAATAGCCGCGATCGTATTGATCCTGATGCTTTTTTTCCAGAGGAAGCGCGAGCGCGGATCGTACAGGAGCGCCTACATCGACGCCCTTTACGCGCTGATAGACGGGAGAAAGGACGACGCCCTGCGCCTTCTCACCATGGCGGTCAAAAGCGGGGAAACGGACGTCGACGCCTACATTCAGCTCGGCAATCTGCTTCGCGAGAAAAAGATGCCGGAAAAAGCGCTGCAGATACATAGAAACCTCACAGTGAGAAGGGATCTCGGATACGAGGAGGAGAAATCGATCCAGATCGCCATAGCCGAGGACCTCGCGGATATGGGCCGGATCGAACGGGCCCTCGGAGCCCTCGACTCGATCCGCAGGGACAAGAAGGACCCTGAAATCTCGATGATACTTCACAGGCTTTATCACCGTTGCGGTGATTACGACAACGCCTTCGCGACGCTTAAAAACATACCTCTCGGCGACAAAGCAGAACACGCCGCGAAGCTCGCGTCGTACCTCGCCGCGGTTTCCTCCGCCCTTATAGACTCGGGGGATATAGAAAACGCGTCCCGATATCTGAGGAAGGCGCTCAAGGAAGATCCCGATTGCATCGCCGCACTGTACCTGAGCGGCAGGCTGGCCATGGACAGGGAGGATTTCGAGATATCCGCCCAAATGTGGACGACTCTCCTCAGAAAGGACATAACCTTTTTCGAGGAGGTCCTTCCGAAACTTGAAAAGGCCCTGTTCGAATCCGGCCGTTTCGAACGGCTCGAGGATCTTCTCGAGGAATTGCACGAGAAAAACGAGAAATACGCGATGGTCCCCGTATCCCTCGCAGCGCTCTACATGAAAAAAGGAGCGGTGAGCAAGAGCATCGCCATACTGGAGGAAGAGAGAAAATCATCGAAGGGAAACCGGGCCGTCTCGATCAAACTCGCATCCGTGTATCTCGCCGCCGGAAGGGAAAAGGAAGCGAGGCAGGTGCTGGAAGAAGTTGAATTGACCGCGGGGGGAAGATCAGGTTCCACCTGCGGTGTTTGCGGCGCCGTAACGCCGTACCCCCTCAATTACTGCCCTGCATGCTCGGAATTCAACACTTTCAAAAACTGATGAAAATATCATTCTGGAATCAGACCGCAGCCTTCTCCGTTATCCTCATTCTGTGCCTTCCCGCGCCCTCGCTCGACGCGGCTCTGGATCTGAGGGAGGTTCAAAGGCAAATCAACCGCGGTGAATACGCCGCGGCGCGCGAACTTATCAACGCGGAGTTGCCCGGTTTGAGCGGCAACGCCCTGCTGGAAGCGAAAACCATGCTTGCGGGCCTTGAAACGGATCCGCGCGAGGCCGGACGGCTTTACGAGTCCATATCAAACACCGACAAATCGGCGCGGTCCCTTCGCGCCCTCCTTGAATTGGCCAAGATTAGCTACGCGACAGGCGAATACCGCGAAGTCGTGGCCATCCTCGATAAAATACCATCGGGGAGCAGGGCGCCGGAAAGATACGAAGCTCTTTATTTCAAGGGGCTCGCTCAAAAGGAAATCGGGGATTTTGAGAACGCTTTCGAAACCTTCGAATCGATAGACAGGGGGGATTATCTTTTCTGGAGCTCGATGGCTCTTGCCGAGATCGACATTCAGTTCGGGCGCATCCGCAGGGCCGTCGAAAGGTATGAAACGATAGCAGGCGGCCATTCGAATCCGATTGCGGGATTCAGGCTCGGCGAATGTTACGAGATACTGGGGGAGAGGGAAAAAGCTCTCGACGTCTACGGCAACCTCTCGAGGCTCTATCCTGAATCTCTCGAAGCTCCCCAGGCAAAGGAAAAGATACAGGCGATAAGCTCGGGAAAAGGGAACATACCGCGGGCGAAAGACCGGGAGGGAGGTGAGAGGGAAGAAACCGCCGGATCCGCCCGGGAATCGGGGGGCGCGGGAGGGCAATATTATGCGCTTCAATTCGGAGCGTTCAGCGTCAGGAAAAACGCCGAGGATTTTTTCCAGGAACTCAAGGGCGCCATTGATAATCTTACTATCACCAGCTATGAGAGGGGGGGAAAAGTCTGGTACCGCGTCAGGGCCGGACGATATCCGAACCGCGAAAAAGCCGAAGCCGCCGCGCGGAAATTCATGGAGCAGACAGGTTATTCCAGCAAGGTGCTTCCCGCCGATTAAATGAACACCAAACCGACCCCCCTGATGGCCCAGTATCAGGAAATCCGCAGAAAATACAAGGATGGCATACTCTTCTTCCAGGTGGGTGATTTTTACGAAACCTTCCATGACGACGCCAGAAAAGTATCGGCCATTTTGAACATAGCCCTTACCTCCCGCGACAAAAAAAATCCGATCCCGCTCGCCGGCGTTCCGATTCACGCGGCCGACGTCTACGTGGCAAGACTCCTTAAGCACGGCGAAAAAGTGATAATCTGCGACCAGATCGAGAATCCTTCCGAGGCCAAAGGCATCGTGAGGAGGGAGGTCACCGACATAATCACCCCCGGCACGTCCCTTTCCCCGGCGACTCTCGACGAGAAGGAAAATAATTACATCCTTTCCATGCTGAGGGAAGGGGACAGGTGCGGAATGGCCCTGATAGACGTTTCCACCGGGGAATTCGCCGTGGCGGAGGAGCCGGTGGACGCGGCCGGCAACCTTCTGGCCGGGTTCAGGATCACTGAAGCCCTTCTGCCGGCCGGCTCCGACGATCTTAACGCAGTCGCGCGACAGGGAAATCCGCTCGTTTCGGTGGAGGAACTGGCGCCTTACCGTTTCAACGAGAGGGAATCCCTGGAACAGCTTCGCGCCCATTTCGGGGTGGCCAATCTTTCATGTTTCGGAATAGAGGGAAAGAGGCTGGCGGCGATGGCCGCCGGATCGCTTCTCTCATACGTGAAGGACCTGAGACGCAACGATCTCCCGCATATATCCGCGTTGCGCCTCATAACGCCGGGCGACACGATGTTTCTGGACGCGGAGACCATCCGGAACCTCGAATTGCTCGAATCCCCCGGAATCGATTCGCGCGACACATCCCTGATCCGGCACATCGACAGGACGCGAACGGCGGCCGGGGCGAGGACTCTTCGCAACTGGCTCTCGCATCCATCAAGGTCGTCATCTGTAATCAAACAAAGGCTTGACGCCGTCGAGGCCTTCTGCGGGGAACAGATTTTAATGCGCCGTCTGAGGGGCATATTGACCGGATATCCCGACATTGAAAGGATCGTCTCGAGGATCACGACTCTTAAGGCCGGCCCCAGGGAACTCCTTAACCTCAGCGACGCACTCGAAAGGATACCGGAAGTGATTTCCTGCTGCGGCGGGATCACTGCGCGGCTGATAACTGAATCTCTCGAAGCCGTAGCCGGGCCGGGCGGCGTCGTGGAACTCGTGTCGAAAAGCATAGAGGCGGGAAGCCCGGTAAGGATGCGGGATGGCGGATTCATCAAAAAGGGATTCAACGCCGAGCTGGACTCCCTGATAGACAGCTCCGAAAACGGGAGAAAATGGATCGCCTCCCTTCAGGAATCGGAAAGGAAGAGGACCGGGATACCGTCCCTCAAGGTCGGATACAACAGGGTTTTCGGATATTACCTGGAAGTTTCGAGAATCCACGAGAACAAGGTCCCTGACGACTATATCTGCAAACAGTCGCTCGTATCGTCGCAGAGATACGTCACGGAGTCGCTTAAGGAAAACGAGAGCAGGATCCTGACGGCCGACTCGCGCAGGATGGAGCTCGAGAAGGAGATATTTCTCGATGTCTGCTCGTCGATATCACGCGAGAGCGCGACGCTTCAGAGGACTGCAAGATCGATGGCGACGCTCGACGTGCTTTCCTCCCTGGCGGATCTCGCGCTGGAAAGGGAATATTGCAGGCCGGAGATAGATGATTCGGAGGACCTGGTCATAACCGAAGGACGGCATCCGGTCGTAGAAATGATTTCGGACGGGAATTTCATTCCCAACGACCTGAACATGCGCCCAGGCGACAGGCAGATGCTTCTCATAACGGGACCGAACATGGGCGGGAAATCCACCTACATCAGGCAGGCGGCGCTTATATCGATCATGGCGCAGATGGGAAGTTACGTGCCCGCGGCCAGAGCGAGGATAGGCGTGATAGACAGGATATTCACGAGGATCGGATCGAGCGACAATCTCGCCAGGGGGCAGAGCACCTTTCTCGTGGAAATGGGGGAAACGGCCAGGATACTCAATAATTGCACGTCAAAAAGCCTGGTTCTCCTCGACGAGATAGGAAGAGGCACGAGCACCCTCGACGGAATGAGCATCGCCTGGGCCGTGACCGAACATCTTCTGGATAAAAACGGCGCAAGGCCGAGGACCCTTTTCGCCACCCATTTCCACGAGCTGACCGCCCTTTCGGAAAAATACGGGAGGATGCGGAACATGAAGGTCGAGGTGAAGGAATGGGGGAATTCGGTGATATTCCTGTACAGGATTATCGAAGGCAAGAGCGACAAAAGCTACGGTATTCACGTGGCTCAGCTTGCCGGCATGCCCGCGCCGGTCATAGGGAGGGCGTGGGAGATATTCAGGGAGCTTGAAAGAAAGGGGATATCCTCTCCCGCGGACCCGGCCCCGCCGGCCAGGCAGGATTCCCTTTTCGACACGAATCAGGACCCGGTAAAAGAGAAACTGCAGGGGCTCGATATCGACCGCCTCACACCCATGGAGGCCCACCGTATCCTCTCGGAACTGCTTAAAATGACCAATGATACCTGATATTGCCTCAGGATGGCTTGACTTTTGCTAGATTCCTTCCGGGACAGTCTGAGTTTTCAGGATTTCCGGAGGCTATCGTGAAAGCGGTCAAAAAGATAGCGATACTGGGCGGCGGCGAGGAAGAGCTCAATATCCTCAGCGAATTTCATAGAAAGCCAAATTATGAAATAATAGGCATTTACGATCGTGACGATCTCGCCGTCGGATTGGAGATCGCGGAAATCATCGGCATTCCCAAATACAGCGACAGAGGGTTCCTAACCGCCTTCAAAAATGCTGATTATGTGATAATCACCGAAAAAAGAAAAATTTACGAAGAAGAAATCGAACTTCTAAAAAAAGAGAAGATCAGACTTATAAATCCGTCCGAAGCGGTCAGCCACCTGGCCAGCGATACGGTCGAGAGAAACGGGGACAGACCTCCCTGGCCGGCTCACCTGGAAATGGCTTTAAAGTATATCAGGAGGATAACCGACCGTGAAAGGCTGTTGAAATGGCTTCTCGAGATATCGATAAGGGCGGTGAACGCCTCCTCCGGTTCGATCATGCTTTTCTCGGAAGATGCCGGCGAGCTGTATATAGGCTACGCCTCCGGTCTGAGCAGGGAAATCGTGAAAAACACGCGCCAGAAGGTGGGAGAGGGGATTTCCGGGATGGTGGCCGCCGAAAGGGAACCGGCGCTCATAAGCGATCTCGTGGACACTCCGCTGTATTCAGGCAATCGTGTGAGGCATAACATCCAGAGCGCCATCTCGGCTCCGCTTATATTCGACGACAACCTTCTCGGCGTGCTGAACATTTCGACCAACCGCGGGGAAACGCCGCTTACGGACGACGACGTTAAAACGATAAGGCTTCTGGCATCGAAGATCTCTCCGATCCTTGAGCAGCATCTGAGGATAGACACCAGCGCGATCAGGGAAAAGGAATATCAGATACGCAATTTCCTCGAGTCGCTTTTCAGGTCCGAAAATGGATTTCACGAGAAATTTTCGAGCCTGTGCAGGACCCTTTGCGAAAAGCTGAACGCTGATACGGTATCCATATATACCGCCACCGATGAGGGGGACTGGCTGATCCTCGGAGGCGGCGACCAGCACGCGCCCATAACCGACACGGCGCCGAGGATCCACTGCATCAAAGGGAGCCTCGCCAGGGCGTACCTCAGCGGGGAGGAAGTCCTGATGACCGAAGCGACGCACGACGCGACGCTTCAGATCAAATCCCACAAGGACTCGATCACGAGCATCTACCTCCCGCTCGTGCATAACGAAGCCCTCGGCGTCATGGTGATCGAATTCTCCATTCTCGAGGAACTGGAGAGCTTCATGAAGCTCAAGGATAACCTTCGTTTTCAGGTTTCCTTTTTCGTCCACGCCCAGCTGAGGGAATTGAAACAGCACAGGAAGATGAAAAGGTACGAGGAGCTCTCGACATTCACCCCCTACCTGATGGCCATCGAGGATACATCGGGCAGGATAAGACACCTTCCTGAAATAATTTCTTCGATATTGAACGCTTCCATGGGGAGTTTTTACTTCAAGAACGACTCCATCGACGAAAAGTCGTACTTCAACTTCCCCGAAAGGGATAACGACCTCGCGGCGCGCCTCCAATTCGACGACGAGCTTCGTGAAAGAGCCGTTGCCAGGAAAAGCCCTGAATGCATCAGTTTTCTCACAAGGGATGTCGGGACGTACGATACCATGCCCCTTTATAGTTCCGCCATTTCATATCCGATCTACGTCGACGACGATTTCATCGCCGTCTACAACGGCTACAACAAGAAACCGGAAACGCCGCTTGATTCGTCGATTTTCGGGGAATATGAACTCGGCCTTATGAGAAAGGTAGGCGATATCCTGGCGCCCATCCTGCGCAAAAGAAAGAAACAGGCCCGTGAACAGGGCCCCGTGAGCTTCAACGGGCTTCTCCAGTCCAACCAGAAAATCTTCCTCTTGACAGACTCGCGGCCCTGTCGCACAATGCGCACGTGTGCGCACGAGGTCGTCGCCTTTCATCATCCCCTTACCCCGCGCGCAGATTGCCGTGAACCCCCTTTGACCGCGGTTCACGCCAGGGAGGCGCGATCATGACC
>JALOPX010000151.1 GCA_025453655.1 Candidatus Krumholzibacteriia bacterium | reverse complement strand
CTGCATATTCGCCGGCCCGAGCATCGCTTTCGCGGTGGATTCGAAGCTCGATATCGACATCTGGTGGTTTTCGACGGACGTCGACATCTCGGACTACACGAACGACACGGATTTCAGCCTCGTGGTCGGCGCCGGAATGGGATATGAGACGAAATACGGGATAATCACCTTCGACGCCCGTTTCCAGCGCGGGTTCGCGAACGTCATGGAAAACGCCGAATTCGAGATCGACGACGAAACCTATTCGATCTCGGTCGACGAATACAAGCACTATGGGTTCGCCTTGATGGCGGGATGGCAGTTCTAGGCTTCCGGGGCGGTCCATGAGGGTCCCGCCCCGGAAAGTCGCGGGCTTACCGTCCGCCGAAGAGGATCCCGAGAAGCAGACGGAATTCCGGGATGTCTCCGATGCCGATACGGGCCTCGAGATTGTACCAGCCCTTGTCGCTGAATCCCATGCGAACGCCGCCGCCGAGGTAGAGGCCGACCTCGGTGTCGGTTTCTCCGTCGAAGGAATAAAACTCGGCAGTCGGTCCGGCCAGAACATAGATCGCCGCCTCCGACTTGGGCATCGGCAGGAACATCTTGAAATCGCCGTTGAGGCCGAAGCTCGTTATGTTATCGCCGAATCCCGCGTCTATGCTGGGCACGAAATGCACGTTTTTGTAAACGCTTCCAAGGTCGGTCTGAATCCCCACGACGAACTGGTCCGGATCGAGGCCGAAACCCACCCTGAGCCCGTAAGCGCGCCCCGGCTCATCGCCGGCGAAGGTTGCGCCCGTCGCCGCGATGACCAGACAGCCGGCGAGAGCCATGATTGCAAAGATTCTCTTCATCTTCCGCCTCCTTTAATTGAAATAATCCTGACGGAGTCTACACCGGGCGCCGCGCCTGCGCAAGCTCATTCGACCCGCCCCGCGTTCGAAATCCCGCCCCCGCCATATTCGGGCTAATTGTTGTTCAGTAATGTCTTAGGCTCATTACTGTCCGCGTGGAAAGCGGAAGGGGATATAATCCTGCTGAAACAAGGAGGAAGGGTAAATGACAAAAGCTGAAATCGTGGAGAACATTTCCAGCAGGACCGGATTGACGAAAAAGGAAGTGGCCGAAGCCGTCGATTGTTTCCTCGACACCATCTCCAAGGGACTGGTCAAGGGGGAGCACTACGAGATCCGCGGCTTCGGGACGTTCAAGGTCAAGGAACGCAAATCGAGGATGGCGAGAAACCCGAGAACGGGCGACCCCGTCCCGGTTCCCGACCGCAAGGTTCCGATTTTCAAGGTATCGAGGGAATTGAAGGAACTGGTAGCCCAGTCCTGACAGGACCCCCTCGCGAATCCCTATCAACGAGATAAGCTTCCGTCGAAGCCGCGGGGGAGAAAGCGTATTCGCGGCAACGGGTTTGACCGGAAAGGCGAATCATGCCCGAAAGAACAGTCGACCTGAGGAGCGATACGGTCACGAGGCCCTCGCAGCCGATGCGCGCCGCGATCGCCGCGGCCGAGGTAGGCGACGACGTCCTCGGAGACGACCCGACCGTGATCCGTCTCGAACGGACGATGGCCGATCTTCTCGGCAAGGAGGCGGCCCTCTACGTCCCGAGCGGGACGATGGCGAACCTTCTCGCCCTGCTTTCGCAGACGAAGCCGGGCGACGAGGTCATTCTCGACAGGAACTGCCACATATTCAATTACGAGGCGGCGGGGGCCGCGGTGATCGGCGGGGTCCAGCTCCATCCCCTCGACGGCCCGGGCGGATTTCTCCCGCTCGGAGCCCTGGAGGGCGCGATAAGGCCGGAGAACATACACCATCCGGTCACCTCGCTCATCGCCGTCGAGAACACCCATAACCGCGGGGCGGGAAGGGTCTACCCGTACGACCAGCTCGAGAAGGTCCGCGCGATTGCGAAGAAGGATGGCCTCAGGGTCCACCTCGACGGGGCGCGGCTCGCAAACGCAGTCGTCGCCTCGGGGATACCGTTCAAGAAATACGGCGCGATCGCCGATTCGATAAACATCTGTTTCTCCAAGGGGCTCGGGGCCCCCGTCGGGTCGATTCTCATTTCGGACGCCGCGACGGTCAAAAAGGCGAGATACTGGCGAAAGAGGCTCGGCGGGGGGATGCGCCAGTGCGGCATCCTCGCCGCGGCCTGTCTTTACGCGATGGAAAACAACGTCGAACGGCTCGCCCTCGATCACGCGAAGGCCTCGAGGATCGCGGCGCTGGTCGCCTCGAAACCGGCTCTTAAGCTCCTCTTCCCCGTCGAGACGAACATCGTGATCTTCAGGGTGGAGGACGAATCGATCGATTTCGAGGGATTTACGCGCGCCCTCGGGGAGGCCGGCGTCCTCTCGCTCGCCTTCGGGAACAGATCGGTGCGCATGGTCACCCACCTGGACATAACGGACGACGACATCGACTACGTCGAAAAGAAGTTGTCGCGGATCTGCTGATGCGATGAGACCGTTTCAATTCTATTTCGTCTCGACGCCGATCGGGAATCTCGAGGATATCTCGGGAAGGGCCGTCTCCATGCTCGGATCGGTCGATTTCCTGCTCGCCGAGGACACACGCAAGACTAGAATACTTCTCGCGCGGCACGGGATCGAGGTGCCCCTCAGGCCCTACCACGACTTCAACAAGGAAAAGGTGATCGGGTCGATCGTCGAATCGCTGAAGGGCGGCAAGACCGGGGCTCTCGTCTCGGACGCCGGGACGCCGTGCGTCTCGGACCCCGGGTTCTACCTCGCGAGAAGGCTGATCGAGGAAGGGATAACCTTCACCTCGCTGCCCGGGGCGTCGGCGGTCACGACCGCCCTCGTCCTCTCGGGGCTCCCTCCCGACAGGTTCGCCTTCTTCGGGTACCTTCCGAAGAAGAAGGGGGCGATCGAAAAGGTCCTCCTCGAGGCTGGGGCCTTCACGGGGACGTCGATCTTCTTCGAGAGCCCGCACAGGATCGTCAGGACGCTCGAGGCGATACACGAGCTCCTCGGCGAGAGGGAGGTCGCGGTCGCGCGCGAGATGACGAAGCTTCACGAGGAGGTCCTTCGCGGGACGGCCGAAGAGGTCGGGCGGATCCTCGGCGGGCGCGGCGGCGTGAAGGGGGAGATAACGCTTTTGATAAGGGGCGTGGGGAAGAGGGGATGACGCGGGCGGCGCGCCGGGACGGGGCTTCCCCGCGAGGCGGCGCCGGCGACGAAGGGCGACGAAGCGGAGCCCGCCGCAGGCGGGCCCGGACGGCGACGAGGCGGCCCGGCAGCGCTCGGGCACGCCTGCCGCCTAACAGCTTGACAGGGCATTTCGCAGAATCGATAATGGAAAACCGGCCCGGCTCGCGGGCGGATCGAAAATCCCGGAGCGTGCGAACCCGGCTCGCGGGCGCGCCGAATAATTCGAAAATAAAGGATAAACAAAGTGTCCGGAAAAGCAGATTTCAAGAACAGGCTGAGGGGGATACTCAATCCCGTCGTATCGCTGGCAGCCGCCCTCGGCGTCACCCCGCTCGGGATAACACTCGCGGGCATCGCCATCAGCATCGTCGGGGCCGTTTACGTCGGCATGGGGGATCTTTTTACCGGCGCGATACTTCTCCTCGTGTCGGGGCTCTGCGACACGATCGACGGCTCCCTCGCGAGGAGGCAGGGGAAGGAATCGAAGTTCGGCGCCTTCATCGATTCGACGGGGGACAGGGTGAGCGACTTTGCCTGCTACGTGGGGCTCATTTTCCATTTCATGCGCGGCACGCCCGTCAACACCGTGCTGATCCTCTTCACCTTCGTCGCGCTCGCCGGCTCGTTCCTCACGAGCTACGCGAGGGCGCGGGCCGAGGGGCTGGGGATCGCGTGCTCGGTGGGGCTGCTCGAGAGGCCCGAACGGATCGCCCTGCTCCTCGCGGGGCTTCTCTTCGGGCGCCTCGCGCTGATGGCCGCGATCGTCGTCCTGGCCGTCCTTAGTGTCTTCACCTTCCTTCAGAGGGTGATGCACGTGAGAAAGATTACATCGGAGCGGAGCGCTTGAAATCCACCATCGGTTCAATTCTGAGGACCTCGGTCCCCATCGTTGTCGATTTCGGCGCGCAGGCGCTGATATGGACGATCGAGCCGATGCTCGTCGGCCACCTTGCCCTCGGGACGATGGCGAGATACTACCCGGGCCTCGGGGCCACGGGGGTCGACGCGCTGATCGCCGTAGGCAACGTCATCCAGATAATACTCTTCACCTGCACCCTTCTTCTGACCCTCGTCTTCGGCGCGACGATCATCGTCAACAGGCACCTCGGCGCGGGGAGGAGGGACGAGGCGAACCACTTCCTCGGGCAGACCGTTTTCACGGCGATGTTCCCCGCAGTGGGGCTCGCCCTCATCTGGTACTGCTGCTCCCCCTTCATCTTCAGGACTATCCTCGGCGCCTCGCCGGCGGTCGCGGCGATCTGCGTCGATTACATGCGCACGATGGCATGGTTCGCCCCCTTCATGATAATGAATTTCGTCGCGATAGGGATCGTCAGGGGGGCCGGCGACACGCACCTCTCTATGATAACGGGCCTTCTCGTCAACGGCATTCACCTCGTGCTCGCGATCGTCCTGATCCACGGCGTCGGCTTCGCCCCGGCGCTAGGCGTGAGGGGGACCGCGCTCGCCTTCGGGATCGCCCACACGATCGGCTTTCTCTTCACCTACAGCGTCATACTCCGCGGAAGGAGCATCCTGATCTTCCAGTGGATCGATTTCCGCAGCGTCAACAGGGCAACGATCGTTTCGATGGTGAAAACGGGGATCCCGAGCACCCTCGAGCAGCTCGCCTGGATGACGGGGATGACGGCTGTGATCGGGTTCAGCAACAGGCTCGGCGCGACGGCCGCCGCGGCCCATATCGTTGCCCTGACCTTCCAGAGGCTCTTCGCGATAATGTACCTCGCCTTCAGCACGGGGGCGCTCACCCTGGTGGGCCAGCGGTACGGGGCCGGGCAGTTCGCCCGCGCGGGGAAGACGGCGAAGGCATTTCTCGGCATGGTCGGGATCCTCGTCCTCTTCATAGCGGCGATCATCTATTTCAGGGCGAGATATTTCGTGATAATATATACGACGAACCCGGATGTCATCTCGCTCTGCGCCACGACACTGAAGATAGTGGCGCTCGTGCAGATACCGAAGGCGATGTCGTACATCTTCTCCTTCAGCCTCAAGGGGGTCGGGGAGAACCATTACCCGATGTACCTCGCCATCGGCGGGGTCGTATTGATAGAAATGATCCTCGGGTTCAACCTGGCATTCACCTTCGGGCTCGGCCTGGCCGGCCTCTGGATCGCGACCGGGATCGACGAGTCGGCCAAAACGTTGCTGGCGATGAGGCGTTTCAGGAAACGGATAAGGTTCCTGATCGCGGAGGCCGCCGCGCGGGCATAGGAATGAAGCTCCATCCGGCGGCGCCCGCCGGGGAGATATAGCGGCCCCCGCCGGTTACATATAAAGGAATGGCACGGATGAAGGGAAAGTTCATAACCTTCGAAGGGATCGAGGGCTCCGGCAAATCGACCGTTGCCGCGATGATCTCGGAAAAGCTCGAACGCGCCGGGGTCGGCGTCCTGATGACGAGGGAGCCCGGGGGAACGGCCGTCTCCGAGGAGATAAGGAAGATTCTCCTCGATCCCGAAAGGCCGGAGATATCTCCGCGCTCGGAGCTTCTGATGTATCTCGCGAGCCGCGCGCAGCTCGTCGACGAGGTGATCGCCCCGGCGCTACGCGCCGGCCGCGTCGTACTCTGCGACCGCTTCATGGACGCCTCGGTGGCGTACCAGGGGTGGGCGAGGGGGCTCGGCGAGGATCTCGTCGAACGGCTCAACGCCTTCGCAGTCGGCGATTCTGTCCCGGACAGGACCTTAGTCTTCGATCTGCCTGTCGAGGAAGGGTTTAGAAGGGGACCGGAGAAGCGCCAGTCGGACGGGCTTCGCGTGAAGGACCGCCTCGAGCGGGAGGACCTT
>JALOPX010000042.1 GCA_025453655.1 Candidatus Krumholzibacteriia bacterium | reverse complement strand
ACGACCGCGTGGTTGATGGCCGCCTCGTCGGCGTGTTCGTAGCATCCCCCAGTGTAGTACCTGAAATCATTGTACACCGTAAAGGTCGTGGCGACGGGGGATATCATCACTTCCTGCTTGATCGCGTCCACGTCGTTCGCCACGTCGATCCAGCCGCCGGTCGAAGCCACCCTGGCGCAGAGGTGATCGGCGCAGGGTATGCCGTCATTCGCCTGGTAGGGCATGCAGGCCTCGGTCACAGCCCCGTTTTCCCTTATATACTGCCAGGCCCAGCTGTACCATCCTCCGTCGCATCCGGTCCCCCCGGTCCTGCAGGAAAGTATCTGTTGTTCGGACAGATCATATTCGATTCCCTCGTTCTGAAGCAGGACCGCCTCGAGCGCGCCTATGGCGGCAAAATCCCAGCAACTGCCGCAGCCGTCCTGGTCCTTGACCGACGAAACCATGCCGAAGTCGCGCCAGTCCCAGCTCGACGGGGCAGTCCCCGGCGACTTCGTCGAATATTGCCTCGTGTCCAGGCCGGAGAATCTCTTTTCGACTTCCGGCGGCACGACGGTTCCGCAAAGCGCGAGAAACTCCTCGTCCGAAAGGGAGGAAAGGGAGGTCTTCCCGGCCGTCCACCCGTACCCCTTCATCTCGATCGCCTGCTGTACCGCTTCTATAGCAAGCCTTTCCCCCTCTGAAACGTTCGCGGGGGCTGAAATTGAAATTCCGGGTGCCGTGAAGGCGCCGATCGCGAAGGCGAGCAGAATCATCCTGATCATGGCATCTCCTTGGGGGGGCGTGGGGTCCGGCTTCTCCATTTAAATTTATGCCGCCGGAGGCCGGAAATCAAGCGGGAAGAGGCGCCTCCGGGAATACTCAGTTCGTCCTTCGAAAATAAACCAGCGCTCCGATCTTTATCAGGCCCATGACCGCCATTATCGCGAAGAGCTGCCAGTCCACCCATCCCTGCCTCAGATATTTGTCCAGCAGCGAGGCGCTCATCAGCACCGCTCCGATCCTGGTCGCGATCTTCATCGATTTCATCTGATGAATCATGAATCTTTCATCCGGCATCGTCTCTACTCCCCTATCTCGAACATTTCGTCCGTGGCGCATCCGAAATACCGCGACATCCTCAACGCGAGCGGCAGGCTCGGAATATACTTCCCCTTTTCGATGGAAATGATCGTCTGCCGGGAGACATCGAGTTTGCGCGCGAGGTCCTCCTGCGTCATCCCCGATTTCTTCCTGAATTCCCTCACCCTGTTCGAAATTTTTTCGTCCATACCCGGCCTTCCGCGAGTAAAGCCCGCTTTACATATACAATATATTCGGGATGCCGTTCAAATCAAGGCCCCTCGGAATTTTTTTTAAGGGCGCCCCTCCGTCACGCCGCCATGAGCCCGATCCGCCGCCGCCTCGAGGACCCATCCGGAGATGATATCTAGGGCTTCGGGCGCGAAGGTTTCGGTGATCCTCCCGTATTCGTTTATCGACCCGGTTTGACAGGTCTGAAAAAGATGGTTCAGGCCCTTGAGCTCGAGGGTCCTGTACCTCCGGCATCTTCCCGCGGAAAGGGCTTTTCCGATCGCTGCGATATTCTCACCCGGGGGAACCTGGATATCCTTCTCCCCCCAAAGCGCCAGAACAGGGCATTCGACCCTGGACAGGGCCGGGGCCGGATCGTACGAGAGGAAGAATCCGAACCACGGGGTGGAATAGATCCTTGCCCGCTGCGCGATCGCGCCTTCCGTGTAACCGATGCCATCAAGGGCCTGCCGCTCTTCGCGAGAATACCGGTCCATGAAGGCCGTCGATTCTTCGATCATGATTTCCGCGGCCTTATCGACGTCCTTTTCGCGGATGAAGACATCCTGCTCGAGCCTTTTCTGCTCCAGGATCTTTCCGATGAGTTCTTCGCCGAGTCCCGCCTCCCTTAAAATCGGCCCCGTCTGCGATATCAGTATTTCTGAGCCGTTCAGCCCCGGTGCCGCGAGCAGGACGACGAATTTTACATCCGCCCCGCCGGCCGCCACCATGGGAGCTATGATGCCCCCCTCGCTGTGCCCGACCAGCCCGATCCCGTCCTGATCGATCTCCGGTCTCGATTTGAGGTAGACGATCGCAGCCCGGACATCCGTCGCGAAATCCTCCGTCGTGGAAAGGGCCGGATTTCCACCCGATCCCCCCACCCCCCTGTCGTCGGTTCTCAGCACGGCAATCCCCCTGCGCGTCAGATGATCCGCGAGTACCAGGAAAGGGCGGTGCCCGAAAACTTCCTCGTCCCGGTTCTGCTGCCCGGAGCCGGTGATAAGGACCACGGCTGGAAAGCCTCCGCCCCCGGCCGGAATCGTGAGTGTGCCGGCGAGGGTTATGCCGGCCTCTTCGTTGATGTAAGATACATCCTCCGTCTTGTAGGGATACGGTTTTTGAGGCGTCTGCGGCCGGACCGGTCCTGCCGGGGCGGCGCTTCTACGCAGTTCCAGCGGGAATTCCATGGACGACTGATTCCATGATCCCGAGAAGACATCCACCTGCCGGTCGTATTTACCAGCGAATCTCCCTCCCACGGCCGCCACGTCGATAATCAGGCTGTCCCCCCTGACCGTTATCTCCCTGATCGGTATGCCCCTCGCTCCCTGGTCGGGGCTGTCGACCGTGCCGCCGGGCACGCCCTCGCCGCTCAAGGTAATATTGAAGACAATCCTGAGCCCGGATCCCTGAATCCTGATGGATCCTTCCCAGCTCCCCGCGATCTTCACCGGTTCTTCCGCGGCCCTGGCCGGGAGCTGCGAACCGGCGATTACGGAAATTGACGCCATTGAAATGACGAATACCGCGATCCTCATTGCGTTCATGCGTTACCCCCCTGTGCCGTGTCCATGCGACGACAACAATGTACACGATGAATACACGAAGATGCACGATATATTCGATCGGCCGGATCCGGAGCGCCGGCCCTAGCGAAGATCGTAGGCTGAAAATGCCGCCACGGCTCCGAGCAGGGCCAGGGCCACGTAAATGACAAGCAGCACCGCGTCGGTCAGCGCGTTCCGGATGACCTGCGACATCGAGGGATATCCTTCAGCGAATCGGGGCATTCCGCTCGTATCGATCGTCTTTGTATCCCTCGGGGCCGAGGTCGTCAGCCCTTTCTCAGAATCGATCGTCACCATGATCCCGGGATTCCCCCCCGGGGACTCCTTCTCCATTTTCGTTGCGAATTCATAAAGGGAATCATGGTACCTTGCCATTTGTCCTTCGCACCTTTCCTTGAGCCCTGTATCCGTCCCGGCCAGGTTCATCGACGCGAGTTTGTATGCCGATGCGGGCGAGACCCTGGAAAGGACGAATGCGAGCCGCTCCTGCCTCCCCCTCAGGTTGCCCAATTCCTCGTACATGCGCTTCGAATTGTTCCAGATCTCCGTCTCAACGGCTTTTCTCGCCTTTTCGCTCTCTTCAAGCCAGTTCCATTCGTTGATCTCGCGTTGCGCTTTCCGCTCCTCCTCGGTCATCCCGCTCATTTCCCTTTCCCTCCGGATCGATGTCTCCTCCATCCCTTTTATATACTTTTCCCATTCCGAGGACGAGAACCGGTCGATCCGGCTCTCGATCTGCGCAACCGACGGCACGGGGGCCAGTTTGCCCGCCGCCATCACCGCCGCTTTAGGCACGATGAGGATCATCGCGACCCAGGAAACGAGAAGGACGAGGAAAGAGACCGACGACCTTCGCGTCATGGCGGAAACCATCAGCCCGAAGGCCAGGAAGAAGGTGCAATAAAGGAAAGAGACCAGCAGGAACAGCAGTAAGCGCCCCCAGTGATCCGCCGTCAGCGGCACTCTGAATAGAAGGACCAGGAGCAATCCCGTCAGGACCGGAATCACGAGCGGTATCGCCAGCCCGAGCCAGGAGCCGGCGAATTTCGCCAATATGTAAGAGAATCTTTTCACCGGATTCGTGAAAACGAGTTTAAGGGTCCCGGATTCCCTCTCCCCGTTTATCGAATCGTACGTGAAGAGAATTGCGAATAGCGACATGACGACCATGAATATGAAGTGAAGATCGATGAACCTGAACACCGCGAAGACGGTATCGTTGGAATACGCGCTGCCCGTCAGCCTGATCGCCTCCGACTCCTCGAGAACCGAGAATCGCCCGATGTCCCTGGATACTCCCCCGACGAAGATCTGCATCGGATCCGGCTTCCGGAAGACCCTCGTTGCGAGATAAGACCACGAATGCTGTTCCTGCAGCTGCTCCTGCTCGAGTTGAACGGCCGTTTCATATTGTTTCATGTCGGCCTTGAAATCGACGATTCCCACACATACGCCGAGGAGAATAAGCACCGAGCACGCGAGGAATGTCGCCGCGAATTTCGGCCCGGCGATAATGTTCTTCAGTTCTTTTCTCACCAGTGTCCCAAACATCTTATGCCTCCGCTATCCTTGTCGGTCAACGCACGTCATACCTGAGGAACCTGAAATACGCGAGAGCGAAGAAGGCCAGGTTGAATATCAAAAGCAGACCCATATCCGGGATGGAACCTTTCACGCATTCAGCGGTGGAAACCTCGTGAAAGTCGAATACCGGGATCTCGCCCGGATCGATCGAGGCCTTCGCCTCCCCTTCCTCCCGATCCCCGTCGCTGATCCTTATGACCCTCAATCCCGACGCTATCCCCGTCTTGTCCAGCATGAATCTTCCGTAGGTTTCCTGGTATCTGCCGGCCTCCCCCAGGAACCGCTCCTTCTGGTCGAGCGACGTCCGGGCGAGCGAGGCGGCCGCCAGTGTGAAGGTGGCCGACGGGGAAATCCTCGCCAGGCCGAACGCCGTCTTTTCCTGGACGATCTGTTTGTTTCTTCTCTCCTCGTTCAGGCGCGCGTTGTACTCGTCCGTCTTTTTACGCCTTTCCTCCTGTATCCCGTTCATGAATTCCTGGAATTCCCGCATCATTGCCTCCATGTCACTGCCTCCCGATCCGCGGTATCCGTCCACCTTCTCCCTGTCCTCCATCATCAGCTGCCTCGCGAAGCTGCTTTTTTTAGCTGCAAGCTCGTCGACCGAGGGCGTTTCGACGGCTCTCGCGGCCAGAACGACCGCCGTTCTCGGTATAATGAGGATCACGAAGATCCAGATCACCAGGAGGACCAGAAACGAGCTCGACGATCTTTTGGTGAATACTGAAACCATGATCGACATGGCGAGAAAAGCGCCGAACAGAAGAAGCCCGGAAAGGATGACAAGCCCGAGCCGCAGCCATTCTCCGCCGGAAAGGCCGACCCCAAGAACCGGCGGCATGAGGCACCCTGTCAGCAGGGGTATCATCAGCGGAAGACAGACCGCGACGAACGATCCCGTCCATTTGCCGAGGATGTAGGAGCTCTTGGGGATCGGGTTCGAAAAGGTGAGCCTGAGTGTCCCGCGCTCCTTCTCGCCGTTCACGGAATCGTACGCGAAGAGTATCGCGAAGAGGGTCAGAACGATCTGGAAGATGAACTCGAGATCGAGGAAGCCGAAGACGGCGAAAACGGGATCGTCTCCGAACCTGCTCCCTTCCGCCTCGAGCTCATTTCCCCTCTGGATGACGATCGTCCGCCCGATATCGTTCGACACTCCGCCGACAAGGGACTCAAGGGGGCGCGGGGGCAGGAAGATCCTGTAATTCTCCACTTCGTGCCATTCCTTCAATCCCTCGAGCTTTCGAAGGTTGTCCGCCTTCGAAGCCTCGTACCTCTCGACGTTGTTCTGATGGTTCCTGATGCCCGCGTAGAAAGCCAACAGGATCAGAACCGAACAAACGGCGAAACTGATGTGAAATTTCTTCGATCCAACGGTCTCGAACAATTCCTTTTTTACCACTATTCCGATCATTTCCGGTTCTCCGTCCTTGAATTGCAGTCCCTGTCGAACGGGCTTCAACTCAGGCCCGACATGTAATCGAGGTATATCTTCTCGAGATCCTCGCCTTCGAGTTCCTCCCTGCTTCGCTGCATCACGAGCCGTCCCTCTTTCACGATCCCGATGTCGTCGGCGATTTCCCTGGCCCTGAATATGTCGTGAGTGGACATCAGTATCGCCCTGCCCTCGGCCCGAAGCGAATCGAGAAGGTTCATGAATTCAAAGGCGGCCTTGGGGTCGAGCCCCGATGTCGGCTCGTCGAGAAGTATGGCCGGGGCCCCCTTAATTACCGCGATAGCTATTCCGCATTTCTGCCTCATCCCCTTGGAAAAGGTCTTCAGCTTCCTGTCGTGGCAATCGTCCTCCAGCCCGACCCTTCTTAGAACGTCCCTGCACTCATCCCTTCTGAATCCCTTCGATCTGCCGGACAGCCTCGCGAAGAAATCGAGGTTCTGTACGGCGGAGAAATTCATGTAAAGCATGACGTTCTCCGACACGTACGAGACCTTTTCCCTTATCAGCAGCGGATCCCGGTGGGATGCCACTCCGGCTACGCGCGCCTCCCCTTCGGTCGGGTCTATGAAATTGAGGAACAGATTTATCGTTGTCGTCTTGCCGGCCCCGTTGGCGCCCAGCATCGCGTACGCCCGCCCCGGAAACACGCTGAGATTCAGATCGTCCAGGGCTAGCACTCCGTCGTCGTAACGTTTCGTGAGGTTGACCGCTTCGAGCATCGGCGCCGTCCGCGACATCCCGTTGTTTTTATCCGATTCCATGTCAGTCCTTTCCTGAAAGTATCGCCTCGATCCTTTTCGCCGGCCGGCCCTATTGCCTCGAAAGCCTGATGCCGAAGACGACGATCGCCGATATGGCCCCGACGATAAGGAAAACGAGCAGCAGGGTTCCCCAGACGT
The DNA here is from genome assembly GCA_025453655.1 of Candidatus Krumholzibacteriia bacterium. Lineage (GTDB taxonomy): Bacteria > Krumholzibacteriota > Krumholzibacteriia > Krumholzibacteriales > Krumholzibacteriaceae > JALOPX01. Next base: position 26,813 of record JALOPX010000042.1, on the reverse strand, counting down.
TTGTTCCCGCCTTGATCTCCACCGTTACCGTCTTCTCTTCGCCCCTGACCGGAAGGTCGCCCGAGAGGGACGAGGTCTTTATCCTGAATTCATAGCGGCCGGATGAGACGTCGCCCGGGGGGGTCAACGTAATCCTGATCCTGCTCTCCTGGCGTATATCCAGCGAACGGATCATCGACGGATCCGTTGCCTTCAGCCATCCGGGGGGCGCGTCGATCTCGAATTCCACGTTGTCCAGCCGCTTCGTCCCGTCGTTGACCACGTCGATGTCCATCTGGACGACGCCTCCCTTCCCGATCGAATGGTACAACTGGGGCGCCTTGACCAGGAGCCTGCCGTTCCCCATGGGAACTATCTCCAGCTTAGCGAATCCCACGTTCAGCGCCTCGATCTGCTCGACCGTCCACCTTCCGGAATCCAGCCCCTCGATGGAATCCATCCTGTCCTGCGGGACTGCTATGACAAAAAAGGAAATCGGTTCCCCGACGGCGACCTCACCGGTCGGCCTGTCCGGGAGGTAGATCCTCAGGGCGGCATTCATGGAATTGGTCCTCTCGGTGAACCTGAGCTGGCTGAGTCTCGCGTCGCTCGCCGGATCGTTGAAATACCTCGTGATTTGCGGCGGCAGGTTGACCACCTCCAGCTTGAACGTGTTCGTCGCGCTGCTGAAGAGCTCGAGGTGAAGATCGTAAGTAGCCGATCCGCCCAGTTCCACCTCCTGGGAAAACTGCTCCGAGTAGATCGTGGCCATGTTGACGGACGAATCCTTCTGTAGGAAAATCTTCGGCGAGCGCCGGCTTCCGTTGCCATAGACGATATCCACGGTCAGCGCGTCCAGATCCTGAAGAAGGGCGAAATCGAGCTCCGCCGGATCGCCGTAAAGAAGCTGCTCGACCTTCGCCTCGTACGGGCGGCTGATTATCGCGTTTTCATCGTTGAGCAGCGAAACATAGACATCGTTTATCACGTCCGGCTGCAGTTTCCTGAAAAGCTCGTCGTCCATCTCTATGAGCTTCCTGAAATCAGCCCCTCCGCCGGAAGTATTGGCCAGCGTTATCCTGACGTGCTTGTTCCCGTCCGGGGCCTGGTACTTTACCGCGTTCACGACGGATACGAACTGCCTTTCGAAAAGGACTGCGAGAAGAGACTGCTGATAATTGACCTCGGCGTCGGCAAAGGCGTTTTTCGACCTTTCGAGCTCCTGAAAGGAAATCAATCCCTTCCCATATATCGCCTGCTGCCTTTCGAGCTCCGCCTTCGCGAACTCGAAGGCTTCCTTCGCCCTTTTCAGGCCGAGGAGGGGATAGGTGTCGTCGCGCTGGTTGAACGGGATTCCGGTCTGGGCGCGGAGCCCCAGGCAGGCGGGCGCTGCCACCAGGATCGCCGCGAATGCCGGAACCAGAATCAGGCCGCGGGCGGCCGGCGCGGCGATCCCCCGTCGAAGCCGCCCGGCAAGGCCGGCCGGCCGGAAGACGCTCCGCGAATTATTTCTTATCATCCGTCTCCGCCCGCCTTATGATCATACCGTCGCCCTGCATCTTCTCCGGGTCCATCTTTGGCACCGATCTCATGAAGGTCTCCTTCCCCCTCCTGACGCCGAGCTTGAACGGCTCCCCTACCTGCAGCTTGTCGTATATCTCGTGCAAATCCTTCACCCCGGCGATTCGCCTGCCGTTCGCCATCAGGATGACATCGCCTTCCTCGAGGTCGACCTCGCCGCTGTCCGCGCTTTTCCTTTGCGTCGGTATGATCCGGCTGACGCTGACAACGCTGTCCGATTCGCTCATGACCGCCATCAGTTCGAAAAGTATGAAGCTCGTCTCCCTGTCAAGCCTGAGTTCCTGCCGCTCCTGCGGCCTTGCGCCAAGAGCGCCGGCGCATGCCGCAAGCGACAGCGAGGCGACCGTGACAAGAATCCATTTTTTCATCGGAACCCTCCTTCCGGGTTTTTGTGCCATGGAATGTTTAACCTATATATCTCCTTGCAGTTTCATCAATTAGTGTTATCAAATGTTAAATTATGTTAAATAGTGTGCCGAGGGCGCTTTTATGACGTAAAATTGGATTATGAAAAAGGACCGTGGAAATATCGCCTTCTTCAGCCTGATCGTCGCGCTGTCCGTCATCGGCCTGATGATTGTGCAGTATCTTTTGCTGCGCCGTACTCTCTCTCTTGAATCGGACCTCTTCAGCCAGAACGTGACCTCGGTTCTCGGAAGCGTCGTTCAGAAAATCGAGAACAGGGAGGCTCTTCTGAGCATCCGCAGGGTGATCCTCGGCGAAAACGGGCCCGGTGGAATTCAGCGATCCGACACGGCGGCCGTCGGGCTGCTGGAGCGTGTCACGATCTTTGCCGGCGGCGTAGCCGAACGCGGCGCCGGGGGCCGGGGCGCTTCGGGCGGTTCGAACCTCGAGACGGGGCGTCTGAAATCCGGAGTCATCCGCGTGATCATGTCCGATTCCGGCGGCGCGCTTATGGACACGCTGCTGAAAGACCCTCTCGCGAGAGGCAGATACGTGATGGCGATGGAGGGCGGGAAAGGCCGCGGCCGGGGATCCCCCGAATTCCCGGATTCCATGGGGATCGCCGTTTTTTGCGAGGGTGATTCCGCCGGGGCAGGCTCGTCGTTCGAGGTCACGCTCGACGACAGGCGGATCATCCTGAACAAGGTGCTGGACGATCTGTCGGGCGGCGGGATCTCGAGCGTCATGCAGATAATCGAACCCTCCCGCCTCGATTCGCTGATAACCGCCACGATGGCGGAAAAGGGGATAAACACCGAATTCGAGTTCGGGATATATTCGGCATCCGCCGATTCGTTTCTCTTCGCCGAGCCTCCATCCGCGGCCGGATCCCTCAGGGATTCGGACAGCAGGGCGCGTTTCTTCCCCCACGACCTGAGGGTCGTCGACGAATATCTGGTCCTGTCCTTTCCCGGGAAAAACATCTACCTGATGAAACAGGCGGCGTTCATGGCTCTCAGCGTCTTCATCTTCCTCGCCGTTATCATCTACTCTTCGGTTTCATTCGCCCTTCTCCTGAAGCGCCAGAGAAGATTTCACGGGCTGCTCGTGGATTTCATCAACAACATGACGCACGAATTCAAGACGCCGGTCTCCACGATAATGATAGCGGGAGAGGCGATTTCCGCAGCGGGAGGGGAGATGACCGGGGAAAAGAGAAGCCGGTACGGCAGGATTCTCATGGAAGAGGCCGGAAGGATGCGCCTGCAGATAGAGCGGATCCTTCAGATGGCCGCCATTGAAAAGGGCGAACTCCGGCTGAACCTGGAGCGCTCGGATATTCGCGGCCTTGTTCGCGACGCGGCCGGGAACCATGCCATCAGGTTCGAAGCCGCCGGCGGAACCTTGTCGACGCGTTTCGACGATCATTCCGCCACGGCAGAAGTCGACAGAGTGCATTTCACGAACGTGGTCAACAATCTGATCGACAACGCGTTCAAGTACACGAAGGGGAAACCCCGGGTGACCGTCTCCATCGTTTCAGGGGACGGTGAACTGACGATCAGCGTCGAAGACAACGGGATCGGCATGACGCGGGAACAGCAGGAAAGAATCTTCGACATGTATTACAGGGTCCCCACCGGGAATGTGCACGACGTCAGGGGATTCGGCCTCGGGCTTGCCTACGTGAAGATGATCGTGGAGGCGCACGGCGGCCGCGTAAGGGTCGAGAGTCGCCCGGGCGGCGGATCGATATTTTCGATAATATTGCCGCCCGCCGGAACCGGCGGGCGCCGGCCGCATTCTTCGCGGGGCGCGGAGAGCGTATGACGGGATGCAGATTATTGCTCGTGGAGGACGACCCCAATCTGGGGACGCTTCTGGATGAATCCCTCAGGCAGCAGGGGTATTCCGTACGTCTGGAAAAGGACGGCCTCAGGGGCCGCGACGCCGTGAAAGAGGAGTTTTTCGACCTGTGCCTGATCGACGTAATGCTCCCCGTGATGGACGGATTCACTCTCGCCGGGGAAATACGGCGCTCCGGCATTTCGACTCCGATCATCTTCCTCACCGCCAGATCCCTTCGGGAAGACCGGATCGAAGGCTTCAAACTCGGAGCGGACGATTATATTACAAAGCCTTTCAGCATGGAGGAACTGATACTGAGAATCAGGGCCGTTCTCAGAAGAAGCGGTAAAGGCGGACGGGATGCGGAAATGAAGAGCATCAGGATCGGAGCCTATCTGTTCGATCCGCTCGAGCGGACGCTCGCGATCGGGAAAGAAACCCGCAGGCTCACGGGGAAGGAGGCCGAGTTGCTGCACCTTCTCGCCCTTCACATGAATGAAACGCTCTCGCGACCGGTCACACTTGAAAAGATATGGGGGGAGGACAATTTCTTCTCGTCGAGAAGCATGGACGTCTTCATATCGAAACTGAGGAAATATCTCGGCGCCGACGGTTCAGTCAGGATATCCAACGTGCACGGAAAGGGATTCAGGCTTACGGCTCCGGAGGCTGACGACTGACGCCGCGTTCCAGAGCCCCGCGTCAATCCGGCCGCGCCTGCAGTCTTGGAATCGACCGGGAACGCCGTTATTTCCCGAAACCGATCAGGCTGATAAGTTTCCCGCCGAGCCACGCGTTGTCGTGAATGCCTCCGAAATCCTCCGCATTCGGCCCGAAAGCCAGCAGTGGAACCATGGAAGCGGTATGCCCCTCCGTGGAGAAATCGTACGAAGATATCTCGGCGCGCTGAAGAGAGCCCCCCAGCAAGGCGAACCCTCCCGTCTCGTGATCGGCCGCGACTATCACGAGAGTCCTGCCGTTTTTTTCGGCGAAATCGAGGCCGGCTCCCACCGCCCTGTCGAAATCGACGGTCTCCAGAACCACCCCTCCCGCGTTGTTGTCATGCGCCTCCCAATCGATCTGGGAACCTTCGACCATCAGGAAGAAACCGTTCCCCCGGGAGGAAAGGGCCGTGACAGCGATGTCAGTCAGTTCGGCGAGCGTATAATCCCTTTCTCCCACGGGCCCGGGATGATTCTGCGCGAGAAACGCGGCAACGGGCCCTTTCCCGCCGGACTCCCTGAGTTCGTCGATGGAAGTCACGACGGCCATGCGTTCCCTGAGCGCGGCCATCGGATCGCACGTGTCGGTCCTCGCGCTTCCCCCGGCGGTCGCCGGGAGGAAGTACTCGAGCCCTCCGCCGATCAGCACGTCGACCCCTCCGAGCGCCATCTGCCGGGCAATTTCAAGGTTATCGTCTCTGTCGGCCACGTGCGACGCGAAGGCCGCGGGCGTGGCATGCGTGACCGAACATAGGGAAACCAGGCCGGTCCGCATCCCCCTTTCCTCGGCTAATTCAATAACGGTCCGCAAGGGGGTGCCGCCGGGGTCGACGGAGATCGAGCCGTTCCGGGTCTTTACCCCTGTCGCCATCGCCGTCGCGGAGGCGGCCGAATCGGTTACAAGCTCGTCCGAGGACCATGTCGTCAGGAGCCCGGCGACCTCGAATCTCTCCATATGGAGCTTCCCGCACGCGATGCGCGCCGCGGTGAGGTGCGCGATCCCCATTCCGTCGCCTATGAAAAGGATGATATTCGCGGGGCCGCCCGGCGGAGTTTCGCGTCTGTCGACGCATGAGGACACCGCGGGGACGGACAGGATGATCACGGCCACCAGCGGCGCCGCCGCCTTTCTCAACCATATCGACATGATTCCTCCCGATCGTCTTTTACCGGCGCCGGAAGAAGCGCCGATACGCCGAATCACGAAGAGTGATCGTGCACTATCCTCCAGCCTTCTTCGAATTTTCTGAAAACAAGGGTGAAACGCCCTTCCCTTACGGTGTCGGGAAGCTGCACCTGCCACCGGCCGGTGACGTAGGCCGAATCCCTGGAAAGGATCGAAACCGCGGTATCGTCGAACCGCAGGACGCCCCTTGCCGGCCCCGAATATTTCTCCCGGTACATCGAATCGAGGGTTTCCCACCCGAGAAGCAGCCTGGCGCCCGAATGAAATGTCAGATCAGGAGATTTCAGGTAGTAACTCATGTAACCGGCCATGTCGCCGCTGTTCCAGCTTTTCACCTGATTCTCCATGGCCGCGCGAATCTCGTCCGCGGCATCGGGCCCGGCGTCCCGGCCTCCCTGGCACGAGATGAATATCAGCGGGATCAGCGACAGTGCGATGCTTCTCACGATTTCCTCCTGCCTGAAGCCCCGGATCTCGAGTGTATTTTCAGTACGTGCCCTCCCTGCCTGAGGATTCTGAAGGGTATCGCGGAGAAATCTACGACCGTCGTCGGCAGGGAACAGGGCCTCCCCATTCTCGAAATGTACGCATCCAGGCCGGGGAAATCTTTCATGATATCCCTTATCCTTGAAATCGGTTTTTTGCCGCTGATATTCACGCTCGTGGATATCAGGGGGGCGCCGGCCCTCTCTATCAGCCTCCTGAGAGGTGAAAGAGCGGGGATCCTCAGGGCCACCCTGCCGTCCGGGGCCAATCCCGGAGAAACACGGCTTCCGGCCGGAAGGACCGCCGTAAGAGGCGCGGGCCAGGACCGCTCCAGCAATTTCCTCGATTCGCCGGGCCAATCCGCGACTAGGCTGTCCGCCATATCCATGTTCGACACGAGCAGGATGAAAGGGCTGCGTCCCGTTTTGCCTTTAAGCTGCATTATCCGTTCAACCGCCGGCCCGCTCGTGGAAATGCAATGGAATCCGTATATCGTATCGGTCGGGAGCACCGCCACCCCGCCCGACTTCAGAATCTCAGCGAGTCTTCCCATCTTCCCCGCCGCGAGATATCCGGTCATCATTTCTTCCACGAGTCCCTGAGCTCCCGCAGCGCCGCGCCGATCGCGGCGTCTTCGATGGCCAGTATCTCCGCGGCGAGAATGGCGGCGTTTTTCGCCCCCGCCTTCCCGACGGCAACCGTCGCCACCGGTATCCCCGGGGGCATCTGGACTATCGAAAGGAGGGCGTCCATGCCGTCCGGCATCCCGCTCGGAATCGGGACTCCGATGACCGGCAGGATCGTCGCCGACGCGACGAATCCCGGGAGGGCGGCGGACATGCCCGCCCCTGCTATGAAGACCTTCGCTCCCCTTTCTTCGGCCGCCCTTATATAATCCCTCGTTTGTTCGGGCATCCTGTGCGCGGAAGAAACCTTCAGTTCGGCCTTTATCCCCAGTTTCCCGAGCTGATCCAGACAGGGATTCATCGTTTCCCTGTCCGATTCGCTCCCCATGATCACCGCCACCTGCAATTTCTCACTCACCTGGCGCTCCTTTCACTCGTCCGCAACGACCATGTTCCCGCATCCGGCCCTCGCCCGTCAGCTTTCCAGCGCCCTCCTGCCGATGTCCCGCCTGTAGAAGCAGTCCTGGAAGCTTATCATTCCCGCCCCCCTGTACGCCTTCTCGAGGGCGTCATTGAGATTCCTGGCGACCGCCGTAACGCACAGCACCCTGCCCCCGTCGTTCACGAATTCGCCGTCCCGGATCGCCGTTCCGGCGTGAAACAGGATGCATCCCGTATCATCCGCCTCCTCCAGGCCGCTGATCCTGTGCCCTTTCCTATATGGCCCCGGGTAACCGCCAGAAGCTATCACGACGCACGCGCAGGAATCGGCGCTGTTTTCGAAATCGACGCTTTCGAGGTTGCTGCCCGTCGCCTCGTAGAGAACCTCGAAAAGGTCTCCCTTGAAAAGGGGAAGTATGACCTGGGTTTCCGGGTCTCCGAAGCGGCAATTGTACTCGAGGACCTTCGGGCCTTCCCCGGTTATCATGAGACCGAAATATATCACTCCCGCCCCGGATATCTTCTCCGCCTGAATGCCATTCAGAGTCGGCTCTATTATCTCTATCCTTATCTTCTCAGAGAGCGCGTGGTCGAGCCACGGAACGGGGGAATACGCTCCCATCCCTCCGGTGTTCGGCCCGGTGTCCCCGTCGAAGGCCCTTTTATGATCCTGCGAGGCGGCGAAAAGACGGTAATCCTTCCCGTCGAACACCGCCAGGATGGAGAGTTCGGGCCCTTCGAGATATTCCTCGATCACCACTCTTTTTCCCGCCTCGCCGAATTCGCCCGCCTTCATCATCCTCTCGGCGGCGTTGCGGGCCTGTTCGCGGGTCTCGCACACGAAGACTCCCTTGCCCGCGGCCAGCCCGTCGGCCTTTATGACAAAGGGAGGGGTCCCCTCCTCTATCGAACGCTGGGCGGCGCAGTGGTCGTTGAACGCGGCGAATCCTCCTGTCGGTATCCTGTATTTCCGCATGAATTCCTTCGCCCAGACCTTGCTGCCCTCGAGCAGCGCCCCCCTGCCGTCGAATCCGAAGATCCTCCGGCCGTTATCGGCGAATAGATCGACGATCCCCGATACGAGCGGGGCCTCGGGCCCCACGACCGTAAGATCGACGCCTTTTGCGATCGCGAACTCCAGCAGCTTCTTCTTGTCGTTGACGTCGATATCGACCCGCTCCGCCAGTTCGGCGATCCCCGCGTTCCCCGGGGCCGCGTAGATTTTACCGACCTTGTCGGATTGCGCGATCTTCCACACGAGGGCGTGTTCCCTTCCTCCGCTTCCGAGGACAAGTACTTTCATTATTCAGGCGTCTCCTTCTCGTAAAGCGCGTTCAGATTCCTTCACATCCCGATTCCCCGGATCGGGATAATCATATCTATCATAAACGGCCCTTCCCCGCACCTGGAATTTTCCCGGGGATCAATAATGCGGCCCGCTTCTATCCGCCCCGCCCGCTTCGGCTCATCCGTAGATCGTCATCAACTCCGAGATGCCGCCCGCTATGTCGACTTCGTGCCGGCAGGAGGCGACGCAAACGCCGCAGGCCCTGCAGCCGTCGAGCCCGGCGCGGGGCTTAATCCCGGACAGCGTGAGGCGCGCGTGGTTGAAGTTCGAATACCTCGCCGCGTACATGTGGGTCCTCATGAGCGCCGGTATGTCCACCCTGTTCGGGCAGCTGTTGACGCATATGCCGCACTGCCGGCAGAATCCCATCCCGAGTTTCACGTTCTGCCCGTTCAGAAGCTTCTCTTCGGCCTCGTCGTATTCGATCCCCCGGGCCACCGAGAAATCCTCCTTCATGTGCTCGAAGGTCGTGTACCCGGGGATGGCTGTCGTGACGTTACCGTTTCTAAGGACCCATTTGAGGGAGGCGGTCGCGATGGTCGAAGCGGTGAACTCGTCGCTGAACTCGAGCCTCGAACGCCTCGAGCTCCCGGCCTGGGTTTTCATGGCTATTATGCCGATCCCTTTTTTCGCCGCCTTCTCGATCGCCGATAAAAGTTCCGCGTAATCCCACATCGTGAAGTTCAACACGGTCAGGATCACCTCGTAGCTTCCCTCCTCGACGGCGGCATCGATGACGGAGTGCATGTCCTGGTGCGTTGAAACGCCTATAAATCTCGTCTTCCCGCTCTTTCTTATCTCCTTCATCGTGTCCGAAATGGCTTTATTCCTGATTTGATCGGCGTTCGTTATGCTGTGCACGTAGAGTATGTCGACATGGTCCATCTGGAGGCGCTCGAGGGATTCGTCGATCTGCCGGAGCAGCTTTTCCCTCGTCTCCGCCGGTCCGTCCCCCTCCCTCATGTTCGGGTTGTATATCTTGGTGGCGATCGTTACCTCGTCCCTGACGCCCAGCTCCTTTATGACCTGCCCCACCATCCTCTCGTTGTTCCCCGACTGATAAATGGCCGCCGTGTCGAAATGGCGAACGCCCAGCTCGTACGACGCCCTGACCACCTCCGGATTGTTCGCGTTCATCACGCCCATGCTCACGATCGGCAGGGTAATATCCGTCTTCCCCAGTTTCCTGCGGATTATCTCGCCGTTCGCGTCCTTGATCTTCCCCTCTTTTTCCCGGCCCTCGAGCCCGGACGGAGCGGTGGAGAGGAGCCCGGCGGCCATTATTCCTCCGAACGCGGTCGTGATGAATCCGCGGCGCGTCAAATCTCCGTGTTTCTTTCATTTTCCCCCGGATGTAACTCCAAAATCACCTTGACCGGAACCGGATCTTCCGGTTGAATCGTACGAGACGGGCCTCCTTAAAGGCGGCATCCCGTTGAAAGGGGGAATTATGCAGTCCATGGCCATAACGCGTCTCCCGGGGGAGAATTTCCTCGACGGTATAACGTCCGCCGGCCTCGGCCCTCCCGATTACAGCCTCGCCCTTCGCCAGCATGCCGCCTACCGGGACGCCCTGGAAAGGTGCGGCCTTGAAGTGATTCTCCTCGAACCCGATCCGGTGTACCCCGACGCCCCGTTCGTGGAGGATACCGCCGTGATCACGGAAAAAACGGCGATCGTTACGAGGCCCGGTGATCCCCGCCGGCGGGGGGAGGAGGTTTCCATCGCGCAGGTGCTGTCCGGATACAGGGAAACGATGGTGATTGAACCCCCGGGCACGGTAGACGGCGGGGATATATTGAGGGCTGATAATCATTTCTACATCGGCCTTTCGGGGAGGACCAACCTCGAGGGAGCGAGGCAGCTTGCCTCCATCCTGTCACGCGAAGGATACTCGTCCTCGACCGCGCATGTCCGCGACTCACTTCATCTGAAATCAGGCGTGAATTACATCGGAGACGGCCTGATGATAGCATGGGAAAAACTCAAAAATCTCGAATTCCTCGGTAAATACGATATTATCACGGTCGGAGAAGATGAAGCCTACGCCGCCAATTGCCTTCCAGTCAACGGAACCGTCATCGTGCCCGCGGGATTCCCCCGAACCGCGTCGGAAATAGCGTCGGCCGGCCTCGAAATCATCGAGCTGGAGATGTCCGAATTCATGAAAATGGACGGCGGGCTGACCTGCCTGTCTCTGAGATTCTGAGATCAATCCGGATAAGCATGGACGCCCTTGACTTCTCCCTTGCCCGAACGTATATTTAAACCATCTCGGAAGGTGAAATTGCCAACTTTCCGTTTGCCAACCAGATACCGTTTTGCTTACCCGGCAGGGAGGATCGCCGTTCCTGCGGGTTTTACCGGGCGGATAAGAAAGCCGCTTCCTCATTATTACTGCCAAGGGCCCCTTCCCTGCACGATCGCGATCGCATTCTCACAACCGGCTTAAGACATTGTCATTACAGGCTCCACTTTTCGCCTGATGAATCCATATTCGACCGAATATCGGCCTGAAACTATTTTAAGCGCTTCGACGTATTCAAACGGTAACTGAATAACCAACCTTGAAGGAGATGTTGAAAAATGAATAATACCTGGAGACCGCTGATCATCCTGCCCCTTCTCGCAGCGGCCGTCGCGATGGGGGGATGCGGCGCCAAATCGCACTCCGAAACAAAGAAGGAAGAAGCGAAACTCGTCGTCCCGGTGGAGATCGATTCAGTGACGCTCGGAGACATCGCGGCTTTCTTCACAGGCACGGCCACGATCGAAGCAGAGCAGGAAACGGAGGTCGTGGCGAAGGTGGGCGGTGTCGTCGAAAAGATAATGGTGGAGGAAGGCCAGTTCGTCAGGGCGGGCCAGGTCCTCGCGAAACTCGACGACGAGATGATCTCCGTCCAGCTTGACCAGGCCGCGGCCAACCTGAAAAAGCTCGAAAGCAATTTCGAACGCAACAAGGACCTTCACAGCAAACAGCTGGTCAGCACCGAGGTGTTTCAACAATCCCAGTATGAATACGAACAGCAGAAAGCCTTCTACGACATGGCGAGGCTGAACCTCGACTATTCGGAGATCAAAACGCCCATCAGCGGGGTCGTTTCGGAGCGAAAGATCAAGGTCGGCAACATGATCCTTCCGAACCAGACAACGTTCAGGGTTTCCGGGCTGGATCCGCTTATCGCAGTCCTCTTCGTTCCCGAACGCCACCTCGACAAGCTCCGCACGGGCCAGTTGTCGAAGCTTGCCGTGGATGCCATCAACAGCGACGAGATCGAGGGTCATATAAAACGAATAAGCCCCATAGTCGATCCTTCCACCGGGACCGTCAAGGTCACGATCGAAACGAAGGATCCTCTCGGCAGGTTGAGGCCGGGGATGTTCGCCCGCATCAAGATCATATATGACGTGCACGCCAACACCCTGAAGATACCGAAGGACGCGATAATCTCCGAGGACAGGGAATCGGCAGTGTACGTCGTCAGGGACAGCGTCGCGTACAAGCATAATATCTCGATCGGGTACATAAACACGACCCATGTCGAGGTGCTTGGGGGCCTCGCGCTTGACGATGTGATCGTCACCACCGGCAAGGGCAGCCTTAAGGACAGCACCAGGGTCGATATTGTAAGAAAGTGATCGTGAGCGCATGAAAATAATTGAAATCTCCATCAGGCGAAAAGTCACTGTGGCGATGTTCACCCTCGCCGTGATCCTGTTCGGAACGGTCTCCTTCATGCGGCTCAAAATCAATCTTCTTCCCGAACTTACCTATCCCACCCTGACAATAAGGACGGAATACTCCGGGGCGGCCCCGGCGGAGATCGAGAACCTTATATCGAAACCCGTCGAGGAGGCTCTCGGGGTCGTGAAGAGGGTCAACAGGATAAGTTCCATATCCCGATCCGGCCAGTCGGACGTGATACTCGAGTTTGAATGGGGCACCGACATGGACCGCGCGGGCCTCGATGTTCGCGAAAAGCTCGACGCGCTCGAGCTTCCCCTCGAGATCAAGCGTCCCTCGATATTGAGATTCGATCCATCCCTCGACCCTATAATCCGTTTCGGATTCAGGCGGAAGAATCCCGCCGCGCCGTCTTCCGGACCCGGCGGCCATTCTACGGCATCCCCGGTCGATTCCTTCAGCGAGGACGAGCTCAAGTTCCTCAGGCGATTCTCGGAAGAGGAGATAAAAAAGGAGCTCGAGTCGGCGCTGGGAGTCGCCGCGGTAAAGGTAAGCGGCGGGCTTGAGGACGAAATCCAGATCCTGGTCGACCAGGGGCGCCTTTCCCAGCTCGATCTCCCGCTCGAACAGCTCGCAAGGCAGGTCGGAGCCGAAAACGTCAACCTGTCCGGCGGACGGCTTGAAGAGGGCTCGCAACAATATCTGGTCCGCACCCTGAACGAATTCAAGTCGGTCGAGGAGATAGGAAACATCATAATCTCGACCAAGGAAGGCAAACCAACCTATCTGAAGGATGTCGCCACCGTTATGCACGGGTACAAGGAACGGGAAGCGATCATCCGCCTTAACAGCGTGGAAGCCGTTGAAATCGCCCTGTACAAGGAGGGCGACGCGAACACCGTCGCCGTAGCCAGGGAGGTCGAAAAGATCCTGGACCGCACGCGGAAGATTCTCCCCGAAAATTACGAGTTGATCAAAGTGTACGATCAATCGACCTTTATAAAGCAGGCTGTCACCGAGGTGATCAATGCCGCCGTGATCGGGGGATTGCTGGCCGTTATAATCCTCTATTTCTTCCTTCGCAGCTTCTGGGCGACGGTCATCATCTCTCTTTCGATTCCGGTTTCCGTCATAGCGACATTCAACCTGATGTACGGATCGAATCTGACTCTCAACATAATGTCGCTCGGCGGTATCGCGCTCGGCATCGGGATGCTCGTCGATAATTCCATCGTCGTGCTGGAAAACATTTCCCGGCACCTGAAAAACGGCAAAACGGCGATCCAGGCCTCCATCGACGGAGCGGGCGAAGTCGGCATGGCGGTCACCGCCTCCACGTTGACGACAGTGGCGGTATTCATCCCTCTGGTTTTCGTCAAGGGAGTCGCCGGCCAGCTTTTCCGCGATCAGGCCCTGACCGTGACCTTTTCCCTACTCGCTTCACTCGTGGTCGCGCTTACCCTTATTCCTATGCTGTCCTCGCTTCAGAAGCGCGGGGCCGGGGAAATCGAGGAGCAGCCGGTTCGCGACGAGCCCCGGACGCGTTTCGGCAGATGGGAGCGCAGGACGCGCCGGCTGCTCGCGGTGACCGTGCCCGTTTTCGCCGTCAGGAGCATTTTCAAAGCCGCGGCGGGAGTGTCGAAGGGGATAATGTTCATTCTTCGGCCGCAACTCGACATTTTTCAGAAGACATACGAGGGCGTCGAGGAGCGGTATTGCAAACTTCTCAAATGGTCCCTGGATCACAAGTCCCGGGTCATTTTCGCCGCGATCGCCCTCTTCGCGCTCTCCCTCGCGCTGATACCGCGCCTCGGCGTCGAATTGATCCCGCAGCTCTCGCAGGGCGAATTCGGCGTCGAATTCAAGCTTCCCCCGGGAACTCCCCTTGAAACCACGGCCCGGACGATGGCGGGAGTGCAGAGATCGGCCGAAAAGATCGTCGATATCAAAACGACCTTTTCCGTGGCCGGCTCAGGCAACAGGATGGACGCCAATCCGGAGCAGGGCGGCGAGAACTGGGGGGAAATGAACATCGTCATGATTCCGGGTTCGAAGCGGGCCGACGAGGAAAAGGCGATAAGCGCGATGAGAAACTACCTCGCCCGCGTTCCGGATCTTCAATACAAATTTTTCCACCCCACTCTTTTTACCTTCAAAACGCCGGTGGAGATAGAGGTGACCGGCTTCGACCTGACGCAGCTCAAGAGAATCAGCGATGATATAGCCCTGAAACTCGAGTCTTCCAGCCGTTTTGCCGATGTCAAATCGACCATGCAGGCCGGACATCCCGAAATCCGGATTCAATTCGACCGTGAACGCGCCGCCTCGCTCGGTTTCGCGGTTTATCAGGTGGCGGACCGGGTCGTAAGCCAGGTGAAAGGCGACGTCGCGACCAGATATTCATGGCACGACCGCAAGATAGACGTGCTCGTGAGAGCTCGCGAAAGCGACCGCAACTCTATCGAGAAGATCCGGCGCCTCGTGATAAATCCGGAAAGCGACAGGCCCGTCACCCTCGACGCCGTCGCCGACATAACCGTCGACACCGGGCCCGGGGAGATAAGGAGAATCGACCAGGAACGCTCCGCCATAGTGACGGCGAACCTCAATCACGGCGACCTTGGAAGCGCCGCCGCCGAAATAAACTCGATAATAAGCGGGGTCGCCATGCCGCTGGATTTCACAGCGAAGCTGGCCGGCCAGAACAGGGAAATGTCGGCTTCCTTCAGGTCGCTGCAGCTGGCCCTGCTGCTCGCCGTCTTCCTCGTATACCTCGTGATGGCGTCGCAGTTCGAATCCTTTCTTCATCCTTTCGTCATTCTTTTCACCATTCCCCTCGCGTTGATTGGATCGGTTCTGGCCCTTTTTATAACCAGGTCGACTATCAGCGTCGTGGTATTCATAGGTCTGATACTTCTGGCGGGGATCGTCGTCAACAACGCGATCATTCTTATAGATTTCATAAACAAGATCAGGGCCGGCGGCGCGGGGAAGGCCGAGGCTATACTAGCCGGCGGACGCTCGCGTCTTCGCCCGATTCTTATGACCACCATTACGACCGTGCTCGGCCTCCTTCCTCTGGCCCTCGGTATCGGTGAAGGAGCGGAACTGCGGGCACCCATGGCCATCACCGTGATAGGCGGCCTGACCGTTTCGACCCTGTTGACGCTTTTGGTAATTCCAGTGGTTTACGCCTTGATCGACAGAAAAAGATGACCGCGAAACGGCCGGCGGTGTTCGGCGGAATTTAACAAATCGTTTTTTCACGGACGGAAACGGATGAATATAACGGAATTCTCACTCAAGCGCCCGGTCACCATAATGATGATCTTCGTCTGTTTCGTCGTGATCGGAATCATCTCATCGATGCTTTTGCCGAAGGAATATTTCCCCGAGCTCGACGCGCCCTTCATTTTCGTGGACATACCCTACCCCGGATCGACACCGGAGGAAATCGAAAAACAGATCACACGGCCCGCCGAGGAAGTGCTTGCCACGATAAGCGGTGTTGAAAGGATGAGCTCCAATTCCTACGAAGGGGGAGCGTGGGTGAGGCTCAACTTCGCCTGGGGAGTGGACACGGACCTGAAGGCGCTTGAAGCCAGGGAGAAACTCGACGGGATCCGCCACCTCTTTCCCGACGATCTGGAAAAATTCTTCATCAGAAAATTTTCCACCAGCGACATGCAGATGCTCTCGATGCGGATCTCCAGCAACAGGGATCTGTCGGACTCATACGACATGCTGGAAAGAAACATCAAGCGGAGGCTGGAGAGGATATCCGGCGTCTCGAAGGTCGATCTTTACGGCGTCGAAAAAAAGGAGATCAGGATACAGCTCATCGCCGACAGGATAATCGCGCACCACATCGATATAAACAGGCTCACATCAACCCTTACCAGAAGCAACTTTCTTGTGACGGCCGGGAAGATAACCGACAACGGGCAGCGTCTCGTAGTCCGCCCTATGGGGGAATTCGGCTCGATAGAGGATGTCGGCGGGATAGTGGTCGCGGACAACGTCCGTCTCCGGGACATAGCCGAAATAACGCACGGCCATCCCAAACTCAATTACGGAAGGCATCTAAACCGCAAATACGCAATCGGGCTCGACGTATTCAAGGAATCGGGCGCCAACCTCGTCGAAACGGCCGATCTTGTCACAGCCGAAATCAGGGCTATCCGCGAACTTCCCGAAATGGACGGCATCAACATATTCTACATGGACAATGCGGCCGAGGGCGTCGAAAGCTCGCTCAGCGAAGTTCTGAAATCGGGGCTTCTGGGCGGTTTCCTTTCGATTCTCGTGCTATATTTCTTCCTTCGAAGAATCTCCTCGACGCTCATAGTCGCCCTTTCAGTCCCCCTTTCCATCTATATCACCCTCGCCTTCATGTATTTCTCTGGCATCACGCTCAACATCCTTACCATGATGGGGCTGATGCTGGCGATCGGGATGCTTGTCGACAACTCAGTCGTCGTCACGGAAAGCATCCACCGGCACCAGATGAACGGGCTCGACAAGCAGAGCGCCATCAGGACGGGCGTAAGCGAAGTATCCCTTGCCATTACGGCCGGGACGCTCACGACCGCCATCGTGTTCCTGCCGAACATCGTGAGCCCGAACAACGATATCTCGATATACCTCAAACATGTCGGAATAACGATCTGCATAGCACTCGGGGTGTCGCTGCTGCTTGCCGAGACGATAGTCCCTCTTTTCGCCACCTGGTTGAAGTCCCCCGAGAAGTCCGCGAAGGAGACAGCCATCGACAGGATGCAGGAAAAATACTGCCGTCTCCTCGGATGGACCGTAAATCACAGGAAAGCGACCGCGGGAATTGTCTGGTTCGTGCTGATCAGCGTCGCGATTCCGGTGAAATTCGTCAAGATGGACATGTTCAACGAGCCGGACGACAGAAGATTCAGGCTTCATTATCATATCAACGACAACTACACCGTGGAAAAGGTGGAGGAAGCCGTGGACGTATTCGAGGATTTCCTGTTTTCGCGGCAGGATGAATTCGAGATAGAATCCGTCTATTCCTACTACCAGAGCGATTACGCGATGTCCACGGTAGTGCTTAAAAAAGGCAGGGCGGCAAGGAAGCCTGTCGAGAAAATCAAGGAACTCGTTCAGAAGGACCTTCCGAAACTGGCCATCGCCAATCCGTCGTTCGAATGGCAGAATCCTGGCGGCGGCACCGAGTCTATCAGGATTCAGCTCGTCGGAAAATCAAGCGACTACCTGGCGGATCTGTCCCGTGACGTCGCCTGGACCCTCTCCAGGCTGGAGGGGTTCTCCGACGTGAGATCGGAGGCTGAAGTCGGCAAGAACGAGGTCCAGGTCGTGGTGGACAGGGACCTCGCGAGACAATACGGTTTCTCGTCCCGGGAGGTGGCGACGGTGGTGTCCGCGGCGATGCGCGGAATAAACCTTCGTCATTTCAGGGATCAAGACGGCGAGGTCGAGATGCGCCTTGAATTTCAGGACACCGACCAGCAGACGCTCGAACAGCTCAGAAATATTCCCCTGATAAACGAAAAGGGACAGTCCGTATCTCTCGCTTCTCTCGCCGATTTCTCCGTCAGACGGGGCCCGAACAGCATACAGAGGGAAAACAGGACGACCTCGATCGGCGTAAGCGCAAACCTTCAGGGAATCACGGTGAGTGAAGCCAGGGAGAAAATCTCCGCCGTGCTCGATAACTTCCGGTTTCCGGCCGGATACAAATGGAATTACGGCGAATCTTTCGATGACGAGCAGGAAGCCCTGCAAACGATGCTTCTGAACCTAGCCCTAGCCCTCGCCCTCATCTATTTCGTCATGGCTTCGCTCTTCGAATCCATCGTTTTCCCGTCCGCCATCTGGACCCAGATTCTTTTCGCCATCGTCGGCGTGTACTGGTTCTTCCTGCTCACCGGCACAAAGATGTCGCTAATGGGCATGATAGGAATTCTGATTCTGATCGGAGTGGTGGTGAACAACGGGATCGTGCTGATCGACTATATCAACCACCTCCGTGGCAAAGGCCTCGGCAGGACGGAAGCCATAATCCAGGCGGGGCGGGACCGTCTCAGGCCGATTCTCATGACCGCCGGCACGACCGTCCTGAGCCTCGTCCCGCTCTGCGTCGTCGGGACGCAGATAGGGGGGGACGGCCCCCCGTATTTCCCGATGGCAAGGGCCATCGTGGGCGGCCTTGTATTCTCCACGATCGTGACTCTCGTCATTCTTCCGAATATCTACATCGAACTGGATGAAATGCGGAAGTGGTCGCAACGCGTCACGAGCGCGGCGAGGCGGTCATGACAACACGGGCAGAAACGCGGCCGCGTCCCTTATGACCAGTATCTCATCAGCGCGCAACCCGTCGATGAGATACCTTGTATAATCCTCGCGCCACGGGCAAAAGCCGAATCTCGCGAGTTCGGACTCCGCCAGAGATGAGCGCATGTAGATCGAGAGGCGTCCGGTCAGATCGTAAGTCGACATGGCTCTCTGGGAGTTGAGAGTGTACTTCGAGCTTACCCTTCCCGGAACCGCGTCGCGGCCCTCGCGGAAGGCGTCGTCGTACGAATCAGAACCGATCCCTTCGGGACAGGCTGCGGCAATCATCAGAACGCCGCCGTGATCCACCGCCTCGGCGGCGTGGCGAACGGCCTTGTGGCTTTGAAGAAGATTGATGTCCTTCGGCGCACCCCCCGCAGAAGCCAGCACGGCCTTGTAAGGGCGGGTTATCCCGAAGGAATATTTTCCCCTGTACCAGTCCACTGCCGCGCGGTAAGAGCGGTCGAGATCGCCCGCGTTGATGAATACGAGCCTCCCGTCCCGGTCGAAGACCGTGTTCAGCATGAAGACCGGGGCCGGGAGAAGCCTCGCGCCTTCGAGCATATCCTCATGAACGGGATTTCCCGCGATGTTGGCGGGCCTGCATCCTTCGACCAGACCGTCCCCTGCATCCTCGAGAAGCGAAAGCCTGTGGTTGGCGATTATCGTGCTTTCCGAGGAGATCCCCGGCAGTATCAGCTTCCTTCCTCCTCCGAATCCGGCGAAGTAATGGAATGATACCGTCCCGAGGCCTATGACGAGGGATGAATCGGCCACGCGCTCGTTGAACAGGCAGGTCGTGCCCGCGGAGGTCACCCCCGCCTCCACGAAGGATCCGTTGATCGCGTCGTGTTCGACGATTCTGTATCGCGATATCGTCCCGGGGCCCAGATATCCGGCCAGTTCCTCCGGCGTATGCCCCCTGTGCATCCCCGTGGCGAGGAAGATCTCGATTCTTTTCCGGTCCACTCCCAGATCGACAAGGCGCTCGAGAAGCAGCTCGAGGATAGCTCCGGAGGCCCGGCCCCTGCTTATATCGGAGATCAGCACGCTGATGCGGCCGGTTCCCTGCAACAGACCGGGAAGCGGTTTACTCTGTACCGGAGCCATGATGGCGGAGGACAACGCCCCCCCCGGATCCGCCAGCGCGGGAGGGTGCGACGCGCCCTCCACCCTGACGTCGCAAGGAAGATCGAGATCGAATGATGTGCCGCCGTAAGGTAGCTTGATTTCCACTGCGGTTCCGCCACGGGCGCGATCGTCAATCAGGCATTATGTGGGTGCCCGCTCTCCCCTCGCACGCGTCGAGGAACCTCACGGCATGCGATATGATGGCCTCTTGCCCCCCTGAAGCGACGAAATCGATGGCCGACCTGATCTTCGGCCCCATGCTTCCGGCGGGAAATTCGTAGTTTTCGTACAGTCTCCGGATCTCGGATAACCTGATATTCCTTATCGGCTCCTGTCCTTCCTTGCCGAAATTCCTGTAAACTTCCTCGACGTTGGTAAGGATGATGAGCCTTTCGGCGTTTATGCCTTCCGCGAGCACGGACGCGGCCCGATCCTTGTCGATGACCGCTTCGACTCCGCGAAGCATCCCCTTGTCGCGGATCACGGGGATTCCCCCGCCCCCCACTGCTATGACTATCGTGCCCGTTTCGAGCAGTGTGGAAATGGTCTTCGATTCCACTATCTCCTTCGGAGTATCGGTTTCGTGGGCTTCTGAAAGGCGTCGTCGTGTTCGTCCACCACGACCTGCGACACCAGGGCGACGACCTGCCTGTCGATGCCCCGCGCGGCCAGTTCGTTTTTCAGAATCTGCTGAATCATGTACCCGATGCCGCCCTGAGAATCGGCTCCGCATATGTCGAGCGGCATGGGGGGGATCCTGTCCTTGACCGCCTCGTTCCTTTCGAGGATGTTGCCGACGATCGGACCGTTTCCGTGCGTGATTATTATCTTTCTGCCGGTCGAGACAAGATCGGCGACCTGGCCCATCGTCTCCGCGGTCACCTGTCTCTGCTCTTCGATTGTGCCGTCGCCGTCGGCCGGGATTATCGCGTTACCGCCCAGCGCGACGACATCGATGCCGTTAGCCAAAATTACCTCCGGAAAACATTTCCCCTGGTGGAAGTTTCCTTCCACCAGGGGTTTCAGCGTGATTTCAAGATATTATCACAGCGCCTTGCTGATCTTGTCGAGCGCTTTCCTCAGGTTCGCCTGGGAGTTCGCGTACGAGAATCTCAGGTAACCCTCTCCGTATTTCCCGAAACTCGTTCCGCTCAGGCCGGCCACTCCGGCCTTGTCGAGCAGGAATTCCTCGATCTGTTTCGACTTCATGCCTGTACCGGTGATGTTCGGGAAGACGTAGAACGCGCCGCTCGGCTTCAGGCACTTGAAACCGGGGATCCTGTTCAACCCTTCGACGAACATATCCCTCCTCGCCTTGAACTCGGCCATCATTTTTATGGACGCGTCCTGCGGTCCGGTCAGCGCTTCGACGCCGGCCATCTGCGTGAAGCTCGAAGTGCACGAATTGCTGTTCGTCTGAAGCTTGGAAATATGCGCCGCGAGCTCGGCCGGCATCGCCGCGTAGCCGAGGCGCCATCCCGTCATCGCGTAGGTTTTCGAATGGCCTTCGAGAAGGATCGTCCTGTCCATCACTTCGGGATAGTCGTATATGCTGACATGCTTGCCGTCGTAGACCATCTTGCTGTAGACCTCGTCGCTCAGAATCCACGCGTCGTGTTTCTTCGCGAGCTCGGCGATTCCCTGCATGTCCTTCGCGGTAAGGACTCCCCCCGTCGGATTGTGAGGGGTGTTCACGATGATCAGCTTCGTCCTGTCGTTGACGAGCTGCTTCATCTCATTCAGGTCGAATGAAAAGGCCTTATCCTCCCTCAGCGGGATGGGAACCGGTTTCGCCCCCACGAAATTGATGACCGATTCGTATATGGGAAATCCCGGATTCGGATATATGACCTCGTCCCCCTTGTTGACGAGCGCGAGGATGGAGAAGAAAAGGATGGGCTTGGCCCCGGGCGTTATCACGATGTTCTCCGGTTTGACCTCCACACCCCTGTCCTTCGTCAGGAACTCGGCGAATACCTTCCTGACCTCGGGAATCCCTGCCGACGGCCCGTAGTGGGTATATCCGCTGTTCAGGGCCTTTATCGCTGCATCTATGATATTTCTGGGCGTATCGAAATCGGGCTCGCCTATCTCCAGATGGACGATATCCCTTCCGGCGGCCTCCATGGCCTTGGCCCTCGCAAGCACTTCAAAGGCCGTCTCCGTGCCCAGCCTGCTCATCCTTTCAGCCAGCATTTTCACTCCCCTTTACTTAATAAACCGATCTGCCCCGGCAATCGTTCGGTCACCCGGGATAATTATCAGCATATTACGGTTTTGGAACCCTTTTGTCAATAGCGCTGAACTGCCTGAACACAAGGCATCTTCCGAGGCATCAACGATATTCGCGGTATGTTGCCGATCGCAGGCAGGGCGCCTCGGATCGGGGCTTTCCACCGGGGCATGGAGGATCAGGAAGCCGACCTGAGATACCTGTCGATCTCGCGCCTGACCTCTTCCCTGACGAGCGAACCGCCCTTCTGGGACAGCTTGACAAGGGTCATCTTGTCGATATAGCGGATGTGCATGAATTTTCTTATCGTCGTCAACGGTATCTTGGCGGGACTCATGACGAGATTCAGGGGAACCGTCTTGTTGTTGAAACCGGTATAAAGATCCCTCCGGTTGGCAATCATCGAGAGTATCCTGAGGGACCTGCACCGCTGGGCTATAAGCGCGACGAGCCCGGGCTGATTCGTGGCCTTCGGGTTGTTCAGCATCTGCGTGAGGAAACTGTCGTTATCCAGATATGACATTACAAGAGACTTGTAACTTAATTTCTTGCTGTTACTTATTTCCATCCAGTTGACGTCGGCGGGGAGATCGTCTTCGAGGAAATTTGACGTGTCGACCGCGGAGAAATCGATCGAAAGCATCCTGTCGTCGACGCTGAATCCCGGGTTCTCCTCTATCCCGGGAAGTTTCCTGCCCGCGTTCATCAGAAGATCCAGTTTTCCCCCGTGCGATGATTCCACGAGGATATGTATGCAACTGAGGATATCGGGAGCCCTGCCCGATTTATTCACAGCCGGATGCATCATCAGGGCCCTCAGCACCGCCGCTCCGTTCCTTATCTGCGGATAGGTATGGACTTTCTGCAACTGATTCTCGAGAATGTCGGCCATAAGCCCGCCTGCGCCCGTTTCCCGAAGGGAAGCGATCATGCGGTCCCACTGAAATCCCATGGTCGCCTTCAGGATCATCATGGAACCGCCCCGTTTACCGGCTGTTTCCTCCAGCACCGCCTTCTTCCATTTTATCTCCTCGTTCAGGGACCCGAGCGATATGGTGAGCCTTTCCCTCCTGTCCGGATCGAGGGAAACCAGTATGTCCCTTATCCTGTGCTGCTTCGCGTCCAGCTCCACCATCGCCCTGCCGATGATCGCCTCGTTCCACCTGTCATCGGGATCTGCTATCGCCTTCCTGATCCCTTCGCTCCATGAAAGCCAGGGCGAGCGCGGATCCGTTACGCGGCAATCGGGCAACGGAAGCGAACTCGATAGAAGGATCACCTTTTTGTGAAACCAGTCGTCGTTCTCATCGACAGGCGCGTCGGAGGCGATCCGCCTCTCGATCTTCGCCATCACCCTGCGTGTGCTGTGGAAATCGACAATCTCCTCCAGAAACCTCTCCAGGGAGGGTATGGCCATGAGGAGGGCGTACACGAGCCTGACGGCTCCCGGTTCCTCCATGAGAACCATGGCGGTTATGGTCATGATGTCGACGTGCGGTTCCTCGGAAACCGACAGGAAGGTCGCCAGCTCTTTCGATAGACCGTAAATGTTGCGCGGCGACGCCGCGAGGGCGGCCAGGGCCTGTTTCCCCTTCGCCGAGGTGAGAATGTTTACCAGATCCCCCTTGTACGCGGAAAAGCTCATTTCCGGAGGAAAGGGGACGATCTTCCCGCTGTTCGCGCCGGTCTCATACGTGATTGTTCGAATGTCGTTCATAACACCTTGAAGCGTTGCATGAATGGGTCCAATTAATCCCCTGACGGTCAGAATTCGAGAAGAATCTGCACATCCAGGCCGTACCCCTCGCCGGTATCGATCATGCCCCTGCCGGCCGTTTTCAGGCCTTTCAAACGGATCTCGCCCATGATTACGGTCCTGCCCCCACTTCCGCCGAGATACTTCCACGGATACCCTCCCCCTGTGACTGGCTCGTAGCAGTAAAATCCCTCACTGCCCCTGAACGACCTGTACCAGGCGCATGAGATATCCAGCCGCGAACGGCCGGACTCGGTTTTCAGAGCGACGGCGGGGCTGATAAGGAACCCGGAGGACTCGTCGGACGAGGGATATTGCGCCGAAAGGCGCCATTTCCTTCCAGACGGCCCGGATTTTATTAAAATCTTCAATTCCCGGCTCGTCGATGAAGCAGGTTCCTCCGGCGGAGGAAAAGGGATCGTGGGGATATCGAAATCCTCCCTGCATGTCCAGTCGATCCTCATCTCGATCCCTTTTCGGCGGGCCGAAACGCCGGCTCTCGACGTGTTCCTCGTCCGCCGGCGATCGGTCTCTTCGAACAGATCGTGGGCGAAGGCATAGCGCAATTTCAGCCCTCGGGCGATTTTTCGATCCAGAACGAGTGACAGCCCCCTCCTCTCGACGCATGAATTCACCCGTCCTCCGGGAAGATCGCCGGACGACTCGAGCCTCCCGCGCGGAGCGGCGTACGCCGCGAGGCCCACATTCACAGGCGCGCCGCCGTTCGTAAGGCCGCAGATCACGGCGGGGGCCTGCCCCGGGGCGAAGGACATTTCGGCGGCCAGCTTCGTTTTTCCGGCCATCCTCCTCCCATCGAGCCCGGCCATCAGGCATCCCCCGGAATTCCACACCGTCATCCCCGCTTCAAGGATCGGCGTCTTCCGCGCCAGCCTGATCCCCGAGACGCAATCCTCTTCGGGTACGAACTCACGTTCCCTCCATCTGCCCGGCCGGGCGAGGAAACACAGGATATCGAGTCCCGCGACACGCGCGTTCGCCGCCCCGCCGAAAAACGGCCTCCCGTAAAAGGAGGTGCGCCCGACGATCGTCCGCGGCTGCCTGAGAGGGTATCCCGAAGAGAA
Source organism: Candidatus Krumholzibacteriia bacterium (assembly GCA_025453655.1). GTDB lineage: Bacteria > Krumholzibacteriota > Krumholzibacteriia > Krumholzibacteriales > Krumholzibacteriaceae > JALOPX01. Next base: position 1,974 of record JALOPX010000042.1, on the reverse strand, counting down.
GGGATATGTGATGGAATAACCGGCGAAGGAGAGCCCCATAGCGAGATCGGGCAGGAAATATCCGGCATCGCATCCCGCCTTCCCCGACAGCGACCTCCAGCGGGCGTGATACGAGAATCTTTGACCATCACCGACCGGTTCCAGCCTGCTTCTCAAACGGATTCGTTTCCCGTCAAAAACGTATTGCAGCGCAGGGAGAAAACGCTCTTCGTCGTCAAGATCCCTCCACGTGAGAACGAACATCGACGGCGGCTCCTCCAGCGCGCTGTCCATGTCGTACTGAAGCGGATCAGGAGGAGAGATGATGGAGCCTTCCGCCTCCTCCGCCCGGGCCGTGCCGGAGGCCGCGGAGGGAAGAATCGCCGACGCAAGAAGGATCGCCCTGATGATCGTCATCTCCAGATCCTTTCGACAAGCGCCGAGAAGGTATTTCCAAGGACGGGGTGGCTTTCCCAGGAAAAGCAGATATTCAGGTTCTTCCCCGAAGAATGGAGGCCGGCGGATATTATCTCCGTGCCGGGCCTGTAACCGAGCAGAAGGGACGCGCCGGCCGCAGCCGGGATGCTCGCGCCGAAACGGTTTTCGGCATAGCCGTCGATCGAGATGATCCGGTTGAACGAAAGTCGCAGGCCCCCTGCGACGACCGCCGCCCTCACCCTGAAATCGTCGCCCCCGCCGCGGGCGCCCCGAAGGATCGGGCGGTCGACCTGGAGGGCCAATCCCCCTTTGAAGAATATCTCAACGGCGGCGGCCGTGAGGGCTTCGCGTTCGGCCGTTGCGCCCTCGACCTTCCTTCTTGTCATCTCTCCGCGGCAACCTATCGCCAGAAAACGGCCCGCCACGACCAGCGCCGTTTCAATGGAGAACCTGTCCTCGCGGTAGAGATCATGGCCGAGGGCGCCCCATGAAGCCGAAAGCCACTTCCCTTCCCCATGGATATCTAGGGCCACCTTCGAAGCGGCGAGCCCTTGGATTGAATACGGTGCTGAACGTGAGGCCGCGACGGCCGCGTATCGATCCTCCCATGCCATCGCGCAGCATGGATGGATCCCGCCCGGCATGACCGTGCCGCCCATACCGCTCGCGCGGCTGTCCTGGTGTTCGAACGCATTCGAAGCCCGCCCTGACAGGGCGATGACCGCCGCGCAGCAGAATATCATCCGCCGTCCGAAACCGCGATGCAGCGCTTTACCCTCCTGCACACCCCACCTCCCGGCGCCAGAAACTCAACGACGCATATGTACAGCCCCGTCGTAACGATATTGCCCGAGGCCGACCTCCCGTCCCAGACGGCGCTGAAAACGGCTGCTCCGTCCTCTTCGGCCAGGATCCTCCTGACCGCAGCGCCGTTCATGTCGAATATCGTGATCGCGAATCCAGCCTCTCCCGGAAGTCGGGCCCCGGATATGACGGCGCCGCCTCCTTTTGCCGGCATCAGTGATTCCGGCGATACGCTGACCTCCCCGGCGGGGATGGATCTTTCCGAATAGGAGCTGTTGACCATTCCAGGTGTTGCCCGCCCGGCGGCCGGGCAGCGGTGCCATATGCCTCCTTCAAGGGAGCTGCACGCGTCGGGCGAGAATCTCTCCAGCGAGCGCCCCCTTTCATACCCGAGAAGACCGGCGTATTCTACGGCATCGACCATCACGCCCTCCTCGTCGAAGATGGACAATGCCTCGGTCGACCCGTTCTCCGTGCAATCGTTGAGCGTGAGCCATCCGCCGGCCAACCCGGAGACGGCGGCTGGGCAATCCGGGAACTCCAGGGTGAAAAGAGACGGTTTCTGGGCGAGAACGACGAACGAGCCCGCCGGAACGATCAGGCTTTCTCCCGAAACCGACCTGCCGGGGGAAAGGGCGTCGGCCACGCGCCACCCGAGAAGATCGATGTCGTCCGGCGAACGGTTGTATATTTCGAACCATTCGCTTTCATTCTCAAAAGGCCTGTACATTATCTCGTTTATGACGATCTCTC
>JALOPX010000150.1 GCA_025453655.1 Candidatus Krumholzibacteriia bacterium | reverse complement strand
GACATGCAGCGCCGAAGGCCGTCCGCCTCGGCGTAGCTCATCCCCGCGACGGCGACGGCGAGCTTTATCACCTGTTCCTGGTAGATCAGGCACCCGAAGGTGTCGCTGAGGACCTCGGCGACGGCCGGGTGGAGCGCCGGGACGGGTTCGAGGCCGAGCTGGCGACGAAGGTAGCTTCTCTTGCCGCCGTGGTTCGACACCCCCGGCCTTATGATCGACGAGAGCGCCGTCAGCACCTCGAAATCGTCGCACCCGGCCTGCTTCATCAGTTGCATCATTATCGGCGATTCTATATAGAAGCACCCCTCGGTTCTCCCCTCGCGAAGGATCTTCCTTGCGAGCGGGTCGCCGAGGTAATCGATCCTGTCCGGGTGCATCGGCCTTCCCTCGCTCTCTGACGCCATCGAAGCGGTCTCCTGGATCACGGCGAGCCCCTTCTGGCCGATGATGTCTATCTTGACGAGGCCCGCCGCCTCGACCTCGTACATCGACCACTGCGTAATCTCGTACCCCTTGTCGCCGCGCTGCAGCGGCATCAGGTCGGTGACCGGCCCCGGCGATATCACGAGGCCGCACGGGTGCGTTGCCATGTGGCGCGGGAAGCCGCCGATCTTTCTTGCGAGCGGGATGAGTGTGCGGAACGGTTCGCTCTCGAGCGGTATCCCCGCCGCGGCGGGCGACACGCGGCGAAGGTCGCCCAGCCTGTCGATCGAGGCGTAGAACGGGATCCGTTTTATGAGCGGCGCGATCTCCCCCTCGGGGATCCCCATCGCCTTCGCCGTTTCCCTGAGAGCCGAGCGGGCGCGAAGGGTGCTGTAGGTGCCGATCATCGCGACCCTGTCGCTGCCGTACCTTCGGAAGATGTATTGCAGGACCTCCTCGCGGTCCTCCGTCGCGAAATCGATGTCGAAGTCGGGGAGCTGCTCGCGCTCGGGGTTGAGGAAGCGTTCGAAGAACATGTTGTGGCGGATCGGATTGACGTGCGTGATCCCGAGGGCGTACGAGACGATGCTGTTGCCGGCCGAGCCGCGCCCCACCGAGCGCATCCCCCGCCCCCTCGCGAACCTCACAATGTCCCAGCAGATGAGGAAATAATCGGCGAGCCCCTTCCCATTTATCACGGACAGCTCGTAGCGGAGGGTGGCGAGGGATTTGGCGAGCTCCTTTGCGGCGGGGGCGGGTTCGGCACTGGAACCGACTTCGAGGCGTTCCCGAAGCCCCTTCATCGCCACCTTCTCGAGCAGCGACGCCGCCGTCTCCCCGGGGGGCGGCGTGAAGCGCGGGAGCCTTCGCCTGCCGAGTTCGAGGTCCACGCGGCAGTCGTCCGCGACTCGCGCCGTCTCGGCGACTGATTCCGGATCGCCGGCGAAGACGCGAGCGACCTGTGCCGGATCGCGAAGGAACGCCCCCCGCGGCTCCGCCTCGCCGGCCGGGATCGTCCCGAGTGTCGTTCGCGTCCTTATCGCCGTCAGGACCCTGTGGACCAGGTGGTCGCCCGGGGCCGCCATGCAGACCCTGCCGCAGGCGACGGTCTTTACGCCGAGCCTTCGCGCCAGTTCCCGAAGACACCAGCGCTCCCTTTGATATTCGCTCCCCTCGCCGGTCGGGAGGGCGGCGCGTAGATTCGCCCGCCGGCAAAGGGCTTCGACGATCCGGGGATCGCCCGAGATGATGTAAACATTGTCCGAGGCTCCTTCGAGCGCCTTGCGCAGGGAGAAATCTTCATCGAGCATCCGCGATGTCACGATGCGGCAGATCTCGCCGAATCCCGCGCGGTTTCGGGCGAGGAGGACGGCGCGTATAGTGGCGGGGCCGACGCCACTAGATGCATCGCCACCGCGGGTGCCGCGGGCGCCGCCGGGTCCGTTGCCATCTGCCTTCTCGCGAGGGGCGCCGGGCCAGCTACCATCGATCTCCGCCCCGTAGACCGGCCTTATCCCGGCCTCCCGGCACGCCTTCTCGAAGGGGACCACCGCGTAAAGGCCGTTCGTGTCGGTGAGGGCGATCGACTTCATCCCCATCGCGGCGGCCGCCGAGGCGAGGCTCTGCGCGGTCGCCGTGCCGCGAAGGAACGAAAAGTTCGAATGGACGTTGAGATGGACGAAGGGCGCGTTCATAGCCTCAGGCCTTTCCGCGCGTCGCCCGTGGCTCGGGGCTCGGGCTGCCCGCCACCCCCGCAGCCCTGAGCGCCGGGACCGCCCTTCCGAAGGCCGGTGCTATCCCGGCGGGGTATTTCCTTCGAAGGCCGTCGAGGGCCGCCTGCACGCGCCGGGCCTTTTCCCTAGTGTCCCCGCCGGCCTCGTGAAAAAGCCCGATCTGCAGCGGCGCCGGGCTGGTCGCCGCGGCCGAGAGGGCGAGCTTTCGCACCCTCACCCTGCGCGTAAAGAGGCGCTCGAAGGCCTCCGCGGCCGCCGAATAGATCGCCGCGTCATCGTTCGTGCCGCCGCCCCGCAGTCTTCCCGGGTCGCCGTTCAAACCCCCGCCCCGCGTTCTTCCCGCACCGGAGCCCGCCGCCCCCTCGCGCGCCCTGCCTTCCGCCCGCGCGATCGCCGAGTCGGCGTACTGCGCTTCCATCGTAAATCTCGCGGCGGCCTGCCGGTCGGCGCGAAGGCGCCCCCCGAGCTCCTCGGACATCGAGTATATGAACGATTCGAGGAGCGCGCGCGAATCGGTGTCGGGCTGCAGGGTCCGTTCCACCCTGAACCTTGTTCCTTCCGGCTTGCCTCTCCTGACGCGCGCCGGGTCCTCACCGAGCGCCCCCCTGTAGAGCCGTTTTCCCCAGGGCCCGAAGCAGAAGGAGAGGATCTCCTCGCTGAAAAGCAGTATGTCGCCGACGACGCGTATGCCGAGCCCGGCGAGCATCGGGACATGTTTCTCGCCGGCCAGCGGGAAACGGCCTATCTCGACGGGGGCGAGGAAGAACCTCTCGCATCCAGGGTAGACGTCGACCATGTGGGCCCGCTTGGCGGTGCGCGAGGCGACGTGGCTGACGAGCCTCGACGAGGCGACCCCGAGCGAGACCTCGAGCCCCGAGGCGGCGAGGACCTCCTTCCTTATCCTGGCCCCCGCGTCGAGCGCGCTGCCGAAGACGCGGCCGCAGCCGGTGTAATCGACGCACCCCTCGTCGAGCGAAACGGCCTCAACCACCGGGCTGTAGCGCCTCAGCACGTCGAAGATCCCGCCGGAGACCTTTCTGAAGAGGTCCCAGTCGGGGGGAAGGATGTTCCCCCGCGGGCAGAGCCGCTCAGCCGCGGAGACCGTCATTCCCCTTTTGACGCCGTCGCCCCTGGCCTCGTACGAGGCGGAGAAGACCATCCCGCGCGGGGCCGGCCCCGCTATGATCACCGGGCGGCCGCGAAGCCCCGGGTCGCGCAGCCTCAGCGCGGAGGCGTAGAAATCGTCCGTGTTGACGTGCAGTATCTCGCGATCCATTCATCGTCCCCCCAAAAATCGGCCGCGTTACAACCTCCGTTTCACCCCTATCACCAGCCCCAGGACGTCATCGACGCGCCCGCCGTGCCAGCGGCAGAGCACCTCCAGCCTCCCCCTTTTCACGAGCGTCAGAGCTCCCTCCTCGGGCCGGCGCGCCGGGTCGATGAGAAGGCAGTCCCCCTCGCGGACCTCCCCGCCGGCGTTCGACGAAAGGAGCATGTCGACCCTGCGGTACACGAGCGGCATGATCATCCTCCCTGCCCCTGCCGGTAACTGCGAATGAGGCCCGTCACGACCCCGCGCACCTCGACACGCGAGGCGGCAAGGACGATCTCCTCCATCTTCGGATTAGAGGGCTTGAGCGTGACCGTGTCCCCCCGCTGGTAGAACCGCTTCACCGTCGCCTCGCTCCCGTCCACCACTGCGACCGCCAGGGCGCCGTTCTCGACGCGTTGCCTTTTCTCGACGATGATCGTGTCGCCGTCGAGGATCCCGTCGCCGGTCATCGACATCCCTTTGACCCTCAGCGCGAATGTCTCCCCGCGCCCGGCAAGGCCCGGCGGGAGCGCGATGCTCTCGGGGACCTCGAGCGCCTCGATCGGGGAACCGGCTGCGACCGTCCCCGCGAGGACCACCTCGCGCACCCCTGCGAAGGCCACCGCCCGGGACGTCGCGGCTCCGCCGGCTGGGACGCGCGCGCCAGCCATGCCGGCCGTCCCGTACCCCGCGGCCGCGTCGGCGGCCGGGGGGATACCGGCCGCCGCGGTTGCGGCTGCGGCCGCGGTAAACTCCAGCGGCTCTATCGAACGGGCCCTGTTCCAGCCCCTCGTCAGCGCCCCCTTGCGGGCGAGGTTCGTGAGATGCTCGTGGACCGTGCTGACGGCGGAGAGCCCGAAACGCTTCCCTATCTCCTCGAGGGAGGGGGCGTAGCCGTTTCTCGCCTGGAACTCCCTTATGAATTCCAGGATCTCCCGCTGCCGCTTTGTCAGATAGACCATTGTTGTTTCCTCCCTTTCCGTGCCGGCGACCGCCTCCGTGAAACCGTTCCGCGCTCCCGGACCACCGCACCCCGGCCGGCACGATTTAGATCATACCCGAAATAAAACCGAAAGTCCAGAGGAAAAAGAAAAAACCGGCGATTGACCATATTCAGGTGAATTTGGTCAGGATGAGTGACCAATTTATATATAAAACCGGGTTACAGGATCCGGTTGAACCCGGCATGCGGGAAACTAACCAAGGCGACTATTCCCGCTCCCGGATCGTCTTGAGGGCGTCGGTCAGCACCTTCAGGGCAAGGGTGTCATGGGAATAATGTCACTGTGCAGTCTATGGCCCCAATTCTGCGAAATTGCTTTTTTTAATTTTGACGTTTTGATCTCCAATTCTTGCCGAAATCATTTCGAATAAAGCATCGCCAATCTTGTTTATTTCAGAATGGAATATTTCCTGATCACCTTTGGTGGTATTGACAACCTTGATATATACTCTTGATATATTCGCAGTCATTTTATCCTTGTAGATATATAATCTTACATAAACGTTATTATCTCCCTTTGTTTCCAAAGGCAAAAGGTTTTTAAAATATTCGGTGTAACTTGTCTCCTGATCGGAGGATTTGTGCGTAACACTATAATTCATTGCCTCCAAATAATCATTGACCATTACTCCGATG
>JALOPX010000041.1 GCA_025453655.1 Candidatus Krumholzibacteriia bacterium | reverse complement strand
GTGGAGCGCCGCGAAAGATATTTCAAGTCGATCAACTACGGTTTCAAAAAGGCCGAGATCCTGCCGGGGGGAGTGGGATATCTGCGCTTTGACGGCTTTACGAGCGGCGACGAGGCATTCACCGCGGCAACCGCGGCGATGAACTTCATATCGAACAGCAACGCCGTGATCCTCGACCTGAGGTACAACGGGGGCGGTTCCGCGTCTATGATCCGTTTCATCTGCGGATACCTTTTCCCCGAGGAGACGCATCTTATCAACTGGGACATACGCGCGGAAAAGAAGACGGTGCAGTCGTACAGCGCCGACTTCGTGCCCGGAAAGCGGATAACAGAGCAGCCGGTCTATATTCTCACGAGCGGGAACACATTCTCGGCCGCAGAGGAGTTCACCTTCGATCTTAAGAACCTCGAACGGGCGACGGTGGTCGGCGAAACGACGGGGGGAGGGGGGCACACGGTCGAAGGGTACACCTTCGATTTCGAAGAGTTCCGCATCGGCATCCGCGTCCCTTACGGCCGCGCCTACAATCCCCTGAACAACGAGGGGTGGGAAGGTGTCGGCGTTGCCCCGCACATCGCCGTGACTGCCGACCAGGCCCTCGATGCCGCCCACGTCGACGCCCTTCGGAAGGTGACCGCGGACGAGAAGGATGAGCGCGCCCGGGCTGTTTATGAGTGGGCTCTGAAGGGTGTCGAAAGTCGTCTGAATCCCGTCAAGATCACCGGAAAAGAAATGAAAAAGTACGCCGGCACATTCGGCCCTAGGCGGATCTTCGTCGATGGCGGCGATCTCTGGTATCAAAGAGAGAACGGCGCCAAATACAGGCTCGCCGCGATGGGAAAGGACCTCTTCAGGGTGGGGGATCTCGATTATTTCCGGCTTTCCTTCGGGTACGACGATGCCGGGAAGGTCGTAAAGGTGATCGGCCTCTACGATGACGGGCGAATCGACGAGAACGCCAGAGACTAAAACTGAAGCATTTCGGGGGAGTGGCCCTGATCGATGTCCGGAAGGAGAAGGCTCCGGCGTCACCTCGAGAGGTGACGCCGGGCCGTTGTTTTTCAGCTCTTCCTGAGCTCTCTTCGCAGTATCTTCCCCGTGATCGTCTTCGGCAGTTCTTCCATGTACTCGATCAGGCGGGGGTACTTGTAGGGAGCGGTCGTTTTCTTGACGTGCTCCTGCAACTCACGCGTCAGCGCCTCGGAAGGCTTGTACCCCTTCACCAGGACGACGAACGCCTTGACGACGATCCCGCGCACCCCCTCGGGATCGGGAGCGCCGACGACGGCGCACTCCTGCACGGCCGGGTGCTCGATCAAAGCCGACTCGACCTCGAAGGGCCCGATGCGGTACCCGGAGGATTTAATCACATCGTCATCCCTGCCGACGAACCAGAAATACCCGTCCTCGTCCTTGAACCCCCTGTCGCCGGTGAAATAGTACTCGCCGCGGAAGGCGCGCTCCATGATGTCGGGGTCCTTCCAGTACTCCTTGAACAGGCCGGGCGGCCTCGTTTTGCCGATGTAGAGGGCGATGTTCCCCTCCTCGCCGGCCGGCAGTTCCTTCCCCTCGTCGTCGACGATGCGGACGTCATGGCCCGGGGTAGGTTTGCCCACCGAGCCGTACTTGATCTTCATGAAGGGGAAATTGGACAGGACGCAGACCGTCTCGGTCTGCCCGTAGAAATCGTAGATCTCGAGCCCGAAGGCGTTCTTCCATACCCTGATCACCTCGGGGTTGAGGGGCTCGCCCGCGCTCATCGAGTGCCGGAGCTTCAGCTTGTATTTGGATAGATCCATCTGGATCAGCATCCTGTAAACCGTCGGCGGGGCGCAGAAGGTCGTCACCCCGTACGTCTCCATCGCCCGAAGGAGGCCGTCGGCGTCGAACCGCCCGGGGGTCTCCCACTGGATCACGGCGGCGCCTGTTATCATCTGGCCGAACAGTTTCCCCCACGCGGCCTTGGCCCAGCCCGTCTCGGAGATCGTCCAGTGAAGGTCCTTGTCGGTCAGCGACTGGGCGAATCGGGCCGTCACCTCGTGACCCAGAGGGTAACTGTGCGTGTGCAGAACCATCTTCGGATGCCCGGTCGTCCCGGAGGTGAAATAGATAAGCATCGGGTCGGTCGATCTGGTCTTCTTGATCCTGTTCCTGTCGATCGGCTCCTTTATCTCGTGCATCTCCTCGTCATAGTTGAACCATCCGGCCCGCTTCCCGTCCACCAGCATCATCGATTTCAGGGTGGGGCAGCTCGCCTTTGCCACTTCCACGCTGTCGGCGTGGTCGAGGTCGGTCAGGACCATCGACGCTTCGGCGCGGTTTATCCGGTACTCGATGTCCTTCGAGGTGAGAAGAACCGTCCCCGGCATCGGGATGATCCCCAGCTTGGTCATCGCGATCAGCGCGATATACCATTCCGGGATGCTCTGGAGGATCACGAGGACCCTGTCCCCCTTTTTAAGGCCGATCTTCTGCAGAACGGCGGCGAAAAGGTCGGAATCCCGGCTCAGGTCGAAGAAGGTGTGATAACGGTCATGCTTCCCGGTCCTGTCGATCGAGATGAGCGCGAGCTTGGTGCGGTCCTCGGCCCATTTGTCCACGACATCGAACCCGAAATTGTAGTATTCCGGGATCTCCCAGGTGAAACTGCTGTAAAGCTCATCGTATTTATTCGTCTGTCCTTTGCCATTTGGCGTTACCGTCATATGTTTATCCTCTCAGGTGTTATTTTGACAAGGGGTTGGCGTAATTGCTTTTTTGGGCTTTCGAAAATCCACCCCGATTCACGGAAATCAATATCATTAAAATTCACCTCCAATGCCAGCATATTTTAACCTTCCTGGCGCCGCCGGAACAGGGGTCCTCGGCAGTGCCGATGTGGAGATTACAGTTGCTTTTATACACGCCCGGGCTATAGACTCGGCTGGTTGTCTGACAGTTCTGGTTTCTCGCAGGAGGCGCCGTTGAACAAGGTGGTAGCGCGATACGCGGACGGCCGGATCGTCAAGGGCGTGACAGCCGACTTCTTCCCGGGCAAGGATCTTTTCCACGTCAGCGTCTCGAGCGCGCTGGGCGACGATGCCCCGGTCGAGGTCCACACGAAGGATTTGAAGGCCCTCTTTTTCGTGAAGGACTACGCGGGCGACTCGCAGCATAAGGAATTGAACGAGTTCGATCCCGCGCGGCCGCCTGCCGGCCGGAAGATCAGGGTGACCTTCATTGACGGCGAAGTCCTGGTCGGAACGACGACGGGGTACCAGAAGGGTCGCCCGGGATTCTTCATCGTGCCGGCGGATACGGGTTCGAACATCGAACGCTGCTTCGTGGTGGCGGCGGCCACCCGGGAGATCGCCTTCCTCTGATTCCGGCAAACCGGGCCCGGACAGGCAGTCGGCGGGATTGACAACCGCATGCGCCGCCTGTACCATTCTCTCGATTCATACCTGATGAAAGGAAGCGGGATGAAGGATACTCGGCCATGCAGGATTGCGGTCGCATTGCTCCTCCTTTGCGTCGTCGCGGCGCCGGCCTCGGGGGCGGGGAGCGAAGACACCGGGTGGGCCTTCCGAACCAGGGCCGTTCTTTCGGGCAGTTCAAGCGATTCGGACCCGGAGAGGTATACCGTCTTCAGCGGGATCGCGCTCGACGCCGCTCTTTCCAGGAAGTTCGGTGGCCGCTTCGCGTCGGAACTCAGCCTTCGAACGGAGTCCCGGGAGGTGGACCGGGAAATCGGCGCGGGACCCATGGAGCCCCTGGGCTCCATCGAGCTTCTCCCTGTGACCCTGACCTTCCAGTACCGTCACCCCGCGGGCGGCCGGTTTCATCCGTACGCGGGGGTGGGGGCCGCGCTGACGATAGCCTGGGAGAAGAGCGGGTTTCTCGACACGTACGACGTCAGGACGCAGGCCGGGCCGGCTTTTCAGATCGGCGCCGACGTCGATCTTGCCGGGTCGGTTTTTTTGAATTTCGATATACGCATGAACACATACACGGCGAAGATCCACCATGGGGGGGATGATCTCGCCGAAGTGCGGATAAACCCGATGGCGTTCGGCGCGGGGGTCGGGTTCCGGTTCTGAAGGGGAAGGAGTGATCCGATGAAGGTCGTCGCGTTCAACGGCAGCCCCAGGGCAAAGGGGAACACAAGGATTCTCATCGACATCGTTCTCGGCGAGCTTTCCGCCGAAGGGTTCGACACGCGGGTATTTCAGCTCGGGGGGCGGGATATCGTGGGGTGCAGGGCCTGTTACAAATGCGCCGAAAGGCGGGACGGGCGGTGCGCGATCGACGGCGACGTCCTCAACGAATGCGTCGGGCTGATGCGCGAAGCGGACGGGATAATCATCGGTTCGCCGACATATATCGCGAATGTCACCGCGGAGGTCACGGCCCTGATGGACAGGGCGGGGCTCGTCGCAAAGGTGAACGACGACATGCTCGGGCGCAAGGTCGGGGCCGCGGTCGTCGCCGTGCGGCGCGCCGGCGGCATACACGCCTTCAACTCGATAAACCATTTCTTCCTGATCAACCAGATGATTGTGCCGGGATCGAGCTACTGGAACCTCGCGGTCGGCAGAAACCCGGGGGAGGTCGAATCGGATCCGGAGGGCGTAAATACGATGAAGGTGCTCGGGCGCAACATGGCCTGGACGATGAAACGCCTCGCGGCAAAATCAAAGGAGTGAGCGATGGACATATTCGAATTCGCCCTGAAGATGGAGGAGGATGGAAGGGACCTGTATCTCGAGATCGCGCGCGGGAGCGGCGACGAGGGGATAAAATCGATCTTTCTCTCCCTCGCCGCGGACGAGGAGAGGCACCGGGACGCGATACGGAAGATGAGAAAGGGCCTCCCCGAGATCGAGGAGACGGAAGTCCTCTCGACGGCGAAAAATGTTTTCGAGGAGATAAGGGATAGCGGGGAAAAGATCGACATTGAGGATACCCAGCCCGACCTCTACCGCAAGGCCCGCGACATAGAGGACCGCAGTGTGAAGTTCTACGATGAAAAGGCGGGGGAGGAGAAGGATCACGGGAGGAAGAGGGTCTTCAAGGCTCTTGCCGCGGAGGAGCGGAAGCACTATTTCCTGCTCGACCATCTGGTCGAGTTCGTCTCGAGGCCGGAGACTTGGGTCGAAGACGCCGAATTCAACCATCTCGAGGAGTACTAGGCGCTTGACGAAGCAGAGCGGGCGAAAGTGACGGGAGGATGGAAATGAGCGGGCCCCGCGGGCTCTATATTGGCGGCTGCTGGCGGCTAACAAAAACAGTGCAGGATATCATCAGCCCGTACGACGGATCCGTCGTGGGAAGGGTGTGCGTCGGCGGCGGGCAGGAGGTGCTTGACGCCATCGCGGCGGCGCGCGGCGCCTTCGCCGTGACGAAGGATTATTCGAGCGGCGAGCGCTCGGAGCTTTGCGCTGGGATCGCGGCGGGGATCGCGGCGAAAAAGGAGGCCTTCGCGGGAACGATCGCGCTCGAGGCCGGCAAACCTCTCTCGCAGGCGCGCCGCGAGGTCGACCGGGCGGTCGCGACATTCACGATAGCGGCGGAGGAGGCGAAGAGGATCGGGGGGGAGGGCGTCCCCATCGATCTCGATCCGGCAACGAAAGGATACGCCGCGTTCGTCGGGCGCTTTCCGATCGGGCCCGTCGCCGCGATCTCCCCGTTCAACTTTCCTCTCAACCTCGTGGCGCACAAGGTCGCGCCGGCCCTCGCATGCGGCTGCACGGTCGTGCACAAGCCGGCAAGCAGGACTCCCCTCACGGCGGTCATGCTCGCAGAAACGATCGACGATGCGGGGGCGCCTCCAGGCGCGTACAACCTCGCGATCTGCGGGAAACCTGCGGCCGAGCTGCTGGCGACCGATCCGCGGCTCGCGATGCTCACCTTCACCGGGAGCGCCGGGGTCGGCTGGCGACTGAAGGAAATCGCCGGGCGAAAGAAGGTCGCCCTCGAGCTCGGCGGGAACGCGGGGGTCTTCGTCGGCGCGGACGCCGATCTCCCGTGGGCGGCGAAACGGTGCGCGCAGGGGGCCTACGCCTACGCCGGCCAGATCTGCATCTCGGTCCAGCGGATCTACGCCGACCGCGCGGTGTTCGATGAGTTCGTAAGGCTCTTCCTGGAAGAGGCGTCAAAGCTCAGGGCGGGGGACCCGATGGACGAGAATACATTTCTCGGTCCCCTCATAGACGAAGAGAGCGCCGATCGGGTGATGAAGTGGGTGGAGGAGGCGGTTCGGGGCGGCGCGAAGCTTCTCCTCGGCGGCGGGCGCCGCGGCAACGTCATCGATCCGATTCTTCTGACCGGCGTCGATCCGAAGGCGAAGGTCTCCGCCGAAGAGGTCTTCGGCCCCGTCGCGATCGTCGAGCCGTGCGATGGACCGGGCGACGGCATCGCGAGGATCGACGATTCGCGGTACGGCCTTCAGGCCGCGGTATTCACCAACGATATTCGAACGATCCGGGAAGCCTGCAGGGCCATCGAGGTCGGCGGGCTCATCGTGAACGACTATCCGACCTTCCGCGCCGACAACTACCCTTACGGCGGCGTGAAGGAATCGGGATCGGGCCGCGAGGGTGTCAGGTACGCGATCGAAGAGATGACCGAGCCGAGGACGCTCGTGATCAATTTCAACCCCGGGCTTTGACATGGATGAATTAACCCCGTTCGACAGGCGCGCCGGCGACTATGACCGTTGGTTCGACGAGAACCCGGCCGTATATCAGGCCGAGCTGAGGGCTGTTCGACGTTTCATCCCCGAAACAGGGTCCGGCGTGGAAATCGGAGCCGGAACGGGGCGTTTTGCGATTCCGCTCGGGATCGCTGCGGCCGTGGAGCCATCGGGCCCGATGGCGCGTATCGCGAAGGATAAAAATCTCCCCGTTTGCCGGGCGCTCGGAGAGCGCCTGCCCTTCCATGACGATCAATTCGATTTCGCCCTGCTCGCGACGGTCGTCTGTTTCGTGGCGGACCCCGCTCTCCTTTTCCGGGAGGCCGGCAGGGTGATAAAGCCCGGCGGAAGGGTAATCGTCGCCTTCATCGACAGGGAGACGGAGATAGGGCGCCTTTACGAGTCGCGAAAGGACGCGAACGGTTTTTACCGCGGGGCGCGGTTTTATTCGGCGCGCGAGATCGAAGCGCTGCTTCTCGGGGCCGGTTTCGGGAGCTTGAAGTTTTGCCAGACGATAATCGGCCTTCCCGATAAAAGCGGAACCCCCCCCGGGGAGGATAAAGCCCTGCGCCTTCTCGACGGCAGCGGCGAGGGCGGGTTCGCCGTCGCGTGCGCGGTGACATCAACATCCCCATAAACCTGCCGGTCCTGCGAATCACGGTGTGATTTTTTTGATTCATGCCTGCGCGAAGTCTTTCCCGAGGATTTCGAAAACGGTGATTTTAAGGAAAAACAGTCCGGCAGCTGTAACCGCAGCGCGCCCTTCCCGCGACTGATTGAGTGCGGACTCCCGCCTTCGGCGGGATCGGTTCAGGAGTTCGTCCGGCGCGCGGGGATCGGAACCCGCGGAAAACGTCCCGGCAATTAAAAACAGGGAGTCATCATATGTCTTTTCCCAGGGCAGATAAACACTTGCCGGCGGGACGGATTGTTCCCCTCGCGGCCGCCCTCGCCGCGCTCCTGGCGGCGGGATGCGCCTCGGTGGGTCCCGGCTACGTGCGGCCGGATACGCCGGTTCCCGCCGAATGGAGAAACGCTCCATCGGATCCCGCGGCGGCTGTGCCCGATTCGCTCGATCTGGCCGAATGGTGGAAAGCCTTCGGCGACGAACAACTGACGGGACTCGTCGAGGCTGCGGTCGCAGGGAATCGCGATCTAAAACAGGCGCGCGCCAGGATCAGGGAGGCACGGGCTCGCAGGGGCGTCGCGACGGCCGGGTACTTCCCATCCCTCGACGCTTCGGCATCCGCGTCATCGAGCCGCGTCGAACGCGATTCCGGCGCCGTCGAAACAGGCGAAAAATATTCCGCCGGATTCGATGCCGGCTGGGAGATCGATCTCTTCGGCGGAAAGCGCCGATCGGTGGAGGCGTCGAACGCCGATCTTGCCGCGACCGGCGAGGAACTGCGCGACGTTCTCGTGTCGCTCGTCGCCGAGGTCGCCCTCAACTACACGAACGTCCGCGTCTATCAGGCGAGGCTGGCAGCGGCCGAAACGAACCTCCGGCTTCAGGGCGAAACGTACGATCTGATCCGCTGGAGAAGGGAGGCCGGGCTCGGCGACGAGCTCGAGCTCAACCAGGCGAGGTATAATCTCGAAAGCACGAGGTCGCGCATTCCGTCCCTCAGGACAGGGCTCGAGGAGGCGATGAACCGCGCAGCGATCCTTCTCGGACGGGAGCCGGGGAGCCTTCATGCCGAGCTCTCCGTATCTGCAGGGATTCCGTCGGCGCCGGCGAATGCCGCGGCCGGGGTTCCGGCCGACGCGATAAGGCGCAGGCCCGATGTCCGGAAGGCGGAGAGACGACTCGCAGCGGAGACTGCGCGGGTCGGCGTCGCGACAGCGGAGTTATTCCCGAAATTCAATCTCACGGGTTTTATCGGCCTGGATGCCCTTACGCCGGACGGGCTGTTCTCGTCGGCGGACAAGAGTTCCGGCGGAGGCGCCCTGATCAGCCTTCCGATCTTCCACGGAGGATCCCTGAGGAAGAGCCTCGAGGCGCAAAAGGCCGTCCGGGAAGAGTATCTCGCGGCATACGAAGCGGCCGTTCTCGGGGCGCTCGAGGAGGTCGAGAACGCCCTGATCGCCCTGGCCGGCGAAGGGGGGAGGGTGAAGGCCCTCGGCGAGGCGGTCCGTTCATGCGGCGAAGCCGCCGGCCTGGCGATGCAGAAGTACGAGGCGGGGCTCCTCGACTTCGGCGGCGTGCTCGACGCGCAAAGATCGCTCGTCACATTTCAGGATGAGCTCGCGGAAAGCGAGGGGGCCCTCGCTTCCGATCTGATACGGCTTTACAAGGCGCTCGGGGGCGGATGGACCCCGGGCGGGGCGGAAGAACCGGAAACTGCGAATGAGATGGAGAAAAATGATGAAGAATGAGAATGAACGGCGGCCGGACATGGCCGACGTCTTCGAAGAGGGAGGGTCCTCGAAGGGGAAAGGACATCTGAAGCGGTGGATACTGATCGCCGCGCTCGCCGTGATCGCGGTGTTCGCGGCGGGGATCATCCGGAGGATGAACCTCCCGGACCCCGTCCGGTACACCACTCAGGAGGTCGCGAGGGGCGATCTTACGGTTATCGTCACCGCCACCGGAACCCTGCAGCCCACCAACACGGTCGAGGTGGGAAGCGAGCTTTCGGGGATCATAAAGAGCGTCGAGGTCGACTTCAACGACAGGGTGCAGGTCGGGCAGGTTCTCGCGCGGCTCGACACTTCCAAGCTCGAAGCGCAGGCGACGCTGTCGCGCGCCAGGGTTGTTCAGGCCGACGCGACGCTGAGGGAAACCAGGAGCAAGCTCGCGCAGATGGAGAAGGTCAGGGATCTCAGCGGCGGCAAGGTTCCTTCCGAGGCGGATCTCGAGGCGGCAGAGGCCGCCCGGGACAGGGCCTCGGCGGAGAAGGCGGCGGCCGAGGCGACCCTTTCGGTCTACGTCACGGATCTTTCCAAGTCCGTGATCCGTTCGCCGATCGACGGAATAGTCCTCTCCCGAAACGTGGAGCCGGGGCAGACGGTAGCGGCCTCGTTCACCGCGCCGGTCATGTTCACGCTCGCGGAGGATCTTGCGGAGATGGAGCTTCACGTCGACGTCGACGAGGCCGACATAAGCAGGATAACCGAGGGGCAGAGCGCCGAGTTCACAGTCGCCGCCTGGTCCGACCGCGTTTTCAGCGCCAGGATAATACAGGCGCGTTTCGGCTCTTCGACGACTTCCGGAGTCGTCACGTACGAGACGGTGCTCAGCGTCGATAATTCCGACCTTGCGCTTAGACCGGGAATGACGGCGACTGCGGATATCACGGTGATGGAGGTCGAAAGCGCCGTGCTGATCCCGACCGCGGCCCTGAGATTCGCGCCGGAGAACCCCCAGGCGGCAAAAAAGACAGGCTCGACGAGCCTCGTCGGATCGCTTCTGCCGCGCCCGCCACGCCAGACCGGCCCGTCGCAGCCGGAAAAAACCGCGGGAAACGGAAAGCAGACCGTCTGGACGCTGAAGGACGGGAAGCTCGAATCGCTGCCCGTCAGAATAGGAGTGACGGACGGAAGCTACAGCGAGCTTGTCTCCGGAGACGTGGAGCCGGGGATGCTTCTCGTTACCGGGACGGCAGGATCGGAGAAAAAATGACCGCGGGCAGAGGCGGCAGGATCGGAGAAGGAATGACCGCCGGGGCGGCTCCCCGCGAGGGCGGAAGAATCATCGCGCTTCGCGGCGTGACGAAGGTGTACGGCAAGGGGCAGGCGGCAATGGCCGCGCTGCGCGGGATCGACCTTGGGATAGACGAAGGCGAGTTCCTCGCGGTGATGGGGCCGAGCGGATCGGGGAAATCGACCTGCATGAACATACTCGGCTGCCTGGACACCCCGACGTCCGGTGAATATCTTTTCAAGGGCGTCGCCGTCGGCGGCCTTACGCGCGACCAGAGGACAAGGCTTCGAAGGTTTTTCCTCGGATTCGTTTTCCAGGGGTACAACCTTCTGAGCAGGACGTCGGCGCTGGAGAACGTCGAGCTTCCGCTGATATACCGGGGCATGCCCGCCAGGAAGAGGCACGCAAAGGCGCTCGAGGCGCTGAACGTCGTCGGCCTCGCCGAGTGGAAATCGCACACGCCGGGCGAACTCTCGGGAGGCCAGCAGCAGCGGGTCGCGATCGCGAGGGCCATCGTCACCGATCCGATCGTCCTCTTCGCGGACGAACCGACCGGGAACCTCGACTCCTCGAAAGCGAAGGAGATCATGCAGCTTATAACGTCGCTCAACCGCGACAGGGGCATTACCGTCGTAATGGTGACGCACGAGCAGGACATGGCCGCCTACGCGGGACGGATAGTCCATTTCCATGACGGCAAGGTTGCCTCGGACGAAAGAAACGGGGGAATTGGATAATGCTCTGGAACGCGATCCTGCTGGCCCTGCGGGAGCTCAGGCGCAACGTCATGCGCTCCGTGCTAACGATACTCGGCATCGTCATCGGGGTCGGCGCCGTGATAACGATGGTGACGATAGGCGAGGGGGCTACGGCCCAGGTGAGGCAGCAGATAGCGAGCATGGGGAGCAATCTCCTCATGGTGAGCCCGGGCAGACGGCTCGGTCCCGGGCAGTCCACGGGACAGGTGCTCTTCAAGGAGGCGGACGGCGAGGCCATTCTCAAAAACGTCTCCTCCGTCGCCGCGGTCGCGCCCGTTTCCTCCAAGTCGCTGCAGGCTGTTTTCGGAAACGAGAACTGGTCGACCACCGTTTCCGGGACGGAGAACCAGTTTTTCGGCATCACGAACAGGGTGATCGAGTCCGGAAGGAGATTCACCGAGAGCGAAACGCGCGCCGGGGCGGCCGTCTGCGTTATAGGGGCGACGGTCAGAAAGGAATTGTTCGGATCGGCTGACCCGATAGGACAGAAGGTACGCCTCCAGAAACTGTCGTGCGAGGTGATCGGCCTTCTTCAGGCCAAGGGCCAGAACACGATGGGGATGGATCAGGACGATCTCATAGTCATCCCACTTCGCACATTCCAGAGGAGGGTGTCCGGCGCCGTCGACATAGCCCTGTTCCAGGTCTCGGTGAAGGAAGGGGCGTCAACGGAGAATGCTCAGAAGGAGATCCGGCTCCTGCTGAGGGAAAGGCGCCACCTGTCGGCGAGCGACGACGACAACTTCAGCGTGATGGATACGAAAGAAATAGCCAACATGCTGACCGGCACTACGAAGCTGCTCACCGCGCTTCTCAGCGCGGTCGCCGCGGTCAGCCTTCTTGTCGGGGGGATCGGCATAATGAACATCATGCTCGTATCCGTGACTGAGAGGACGCGGGAGATCGGAATACGCCTCGCCATCGGAGCCCTCGAGCGCGAGGTTCTGGTGCAGTTTCTCGTCGAGTCGGTCGTCCTCTCATCCTTCGGCGGGATCACGGGCATCGTTCTCGCCCTCGCCTCATCGCTCTGGGTCGCGCAGATCCTGGGCGTGCCCTTCATTTTCAACGGGGGGATCGTCATCCTGGCATTCTTCTTCTCTGCGACGGTCGGCGTCGCGTTCGGCTATTTCCCCGCAGTGAAGGCGGCGAGACTCGATCCGATCGAGGCGCTCCGATACGAGTGACGGTTCTTCCGGGAAGGCCTGCATTGATTATGAGCAGGCGGAAAAAAACCTGCCAAGGGCAGGCTCGAAATGCTCTCGACACTGCCCCCCGCCACTGTGCTATAATTACGATCAGTGAGAAGGGATATTACACTTATCATAGCGGTCTTGATGATTACTCCCGCCGGCGCGGGCGTCCTTCGCGCGGGGTGGGAGGAAGGGGGGATCCCCGTCTGTCAATATGAGACGGGGACGGGGCGGTTTCAGACGATCACCGACGGGGCGAAAGGGCTCATCATAATCTGGCGCGATACCCGGTCCGATGCCGGGGATATCTATGCCCAGCGTGTCGGACCCTACGGGGATGTAAAATGGGGAATCGACGGCATGCCCGTCTGCGCGTTGAAGGGGGCGCAGGGCGAGCAGCACGCTCTCGCGGACGGAGAGGGCGGATTCTTCCTCTCGTGGACAGACCAGCAGGTATCCTGGATGTGGAAGGTCTACGTCCAGAGGGTAAACGCAGAAAGGGAGTCTCTCTGGGGAACGGCCGGCAGGGAGGTCTGTCCCACCTCGACATATCAGATAAGATCGCGCCTCGTCTCCGACGGCGAAGGCGGGATCTACGTTATCTGGGAGGACCGCCGCATGGACACGGCGATAATTCGCGCGCAGAGATTCGATGGCGACGGGGAAAGGATGTGGCAGGAGGACGGGGTCGTCCTTTCGCCCGAACCGATCTCGGCCGGAATCTTCAGCTTCCATCCGGACGAAGAAGGCGGCGCGACGGCGGTCTGGGTCACCTCCCACAATATAGATGGATGGAAGATATGCGCGCAGCACGTCGCGCCCGACGGATCGCTCCCATGGGGCGAAGAAAAGACCATCGTATACGATCCGAATTCCTACGTCGGTTACGCGGCATGCATGGCGCCGGGCGGAGGAACCTACATCGCCTGGTTCAGCATCGACCAGTTCCATATCTGGTCCCGGATCTATTGCCAGAAGATTGGAAACGACGGCGAGCCGGCCTGGAGGGAGGGCGGAGTCAAGGCGGACAGTCTTCATACGAATCAGGGCGGCCTTCGCATCATGCCTGCGGGGTCCGATGATCTTCTGATCGTATGGCAGGCGCATCATTCGGCAGGCACGTACTGGCAGTGCGCCCAGAAAATCGACCGGTACGGCCTGGCACTCTGGGGCGTGAGCGGCACCCATGTTGCATACACGGCCCATTGCCAGTCCGGGCTCGACGTCGCCACCGACGGCGCCGAGGGCGCCTATACCTTGTGGTACGAAACCAGGGATCTTGACCAGTCGGATATTTACGCCCAGCATTTCGACAATTACGGCGTGTATCGATGGGACCTGACAGGTCTGAGAATCACCACCGACCTCAGCAATCAGAGCTCGCCCGATCTTGTCGCCGACAGCCGGGGGGGAGCCTTCATGCTGTGGCTCGACTCGCGGTCCGGCATCGACATTTACGGCCTGCGGATCGATTCGAGGGGGGAGCCGGTTGCCGGGACGACCCTGCTGGACTATTCGGCCCGTCCGGACGGCCGGGATATCGTCGTCGAGTGGCGGCTCGAAGAGGTTTCAAGGGAGGCGGTCTTCTCGATATTCCGCGCGACCGGCACGGATACCGCTTTCTTTGAGATCGAATCGCCGCGCATCGAAAGATCGGGGCTTTCGTACACCTTCCGCGACCGCGGCGCCGAACCTTCGACCACGTACCGCTATCGTGTCGATGTGACCGACGAGGAGGCCGGAAGGATTCTCTTCGTGACCGATGCGGTCACGACACCCGGGCAGACGATGACCCTTTACCAGAACTATCCGAATCCATTCGACGGTGCCACGGAAATCCGGTTCTATCTCCCGTCCCCCGGGCTCGTAAAACTCGGTATCTACGATCCGGCGGGCAGGCTGGTGATAAACCTCTTCAGAGGGTGGAAGGAGACGGGGCACCATATCGTGACGTGGGACGGCCACGGCCCTGCCGGGGAACCCTTTCCCTCCGGGCTCTATTTCGCGAGGCTTGAATGCGGAGGCGATTCGCGGGGAAAGAAGGTAATTCTTCTGGGGCGGTGACAGATCGCGCAGGCGCGATTCTCACCCCCGAAGCCCGCCGCACCAGCCTGGCGAAGCGCGAAATCAGCCGGAAAATAACTCTTTTTCGGCGTCGTGAATCCGGGTAATATCCATGGAAAGAAGATGTAAAACGGGCTCCCATGCCTTCCGCCTCCGGAGCTGCGAGTTGCTCCGCGAGCTGTTAGAATGAAACGGGGTGTCAGGTGAAATCGATCAGATGGTTTCGTTCGCTGATGTTCGTCCTCCCGATTATCCTCGCCGCCGGCTGCGCCGCCCTGCAGGAGGATCTTGCCGGCGTTCTCGCCGGCGCGGGGAGCGGCTCGCTCGACGAGGCCACCGTAATCGCTGGGCTGAAGGAGGCGCTCGAGGTGGGGACGGGGAACGCGGTTCTGTCTACCTCGAAGCTGGACGGCTTCCTCGGCAACCAGCTTATCCGCATCGCCGTCCCGGACCAGCTTCAGTCGGCGGCCTCCACTCTTCGCACGATCGGCCTCGGGTCGCAGGTCGACGAGCTCGAGACGGGTATGAACAGGGCGGCCGAGCTTGCCGCCGGCGAGGCGCGCGAGATATTCTGGAGCGCTATCAAGGGGATGAGCGTCTCCGACGCCTTCGGGATCCTGAAGGGGCACGACACGGCGGCCACCGAATACTTCCGGGGCCGGACCAACGAACAACTTCGCGAACGCTTCCGCCCGATCGTCGAGCAAAAGATCGGGCAGATCGGGCTGTCGCGGGGCTACGGCAGGATCTCCGAAGCGTACAATAATTTCGCCCCCGCCGGATCGGAGCAGCTCGTCGATCTCGACGATTACGTCACGGAAAAGGCCCTCGGTGGCCTCTTCACCGTTCTCGGGCAGGAGGAAAGAAAGATCAGGCAGGATCCCGCCGCGCGGACGACGGATCTCCTGAAGCTGGTATTCGGAGACTGATGCATAAATCGAAAAGAGGTGTCTTATGAAAAAGTTGATGATAATCGTCGTTATTGTTGCAGTGCTGATAGTGGCGGGAATATTTTTCCTGTTCTCCAACCTCAACTCGCTCATTGCCGGGGCGATCGAGAAAAACGGCGGCGACGTCACCCAAACCTCCGTCAGCGTCTCCGGCGTCGACGTATCGATTCGCGAGGGACGCGGCTCGATCAAGGGCCTTGCGGTCGCGAGCCCGGAAGGGTTCGACGCCAGGCGCGCATTTTCGCTGGACGACATCACGATCGATATAGATGTAAAGAGCCTCCGCGAAGATCCGATTGTTATAGATGAGATCCGTATCCAGGCCCCGGTTGTGTTCGCCGAGATCACCAAAACCGGCTCATCGAATATAGACGAGTTGCGAAAGCAGGTGAGAGAATACAGCGCAGGCAAGTCCGTTGACGGCGGCGGGCAAAGCGGGACTGCAAAGCGAATAAGAATAAAGCAATTTGTTTTCGAGCAGGGAAAAATCGAGGTTGACGCCTCGGCCCTCGGGATCGAAAAACACACGATTGTTCTACCCGGGATCCGGCTCGAGAACGTGGGCGGATCCGGCGGCGCCTTGCCCGACGAGATCGCGAAAATAATCGTCACGACCGTGATCGGTAAGGCCGTTTCCGAGGTCGCTTCTTCTGAAACCAACCGTCTGATAGAGGAAAAACTGGGCGGATCGATCAAGGACAAGGCGAAGGGGCTACTCGAAAAGATCGGGGGGTAGGGCAGCCATTCGATCGGGTTATCCCCGGCCCCGCGGCACAAAAGCCGTTCTCCAGACTGGACCGGGGCGGAAATTCGCGCGTGTGACAGGAAAAGATATCAGGTCAGCCGTCGCCGGGCGAGATCTCCTCAACGAACAGCATTTTTCCGCTTGAAAAAATTACGGCAACGCCTTATAATTCGTCTAATCGCCATATAACGATATGGCATGTCGGGATCGGCGGTTTAGAAAAGACAGGAGCGCGACATAATGCGGATCAAGACAACGGCTGCAATTGTTCTTTTACTCATGACATCGGCCATTGCCTCGTGTAAACAATCAGAAGACAAAGACATGGAAATAGAGACCTCTGCAAGGGTCGATAATGCCGAAACGGCGGCCGTGTCCCGAAAACAAACGGCACAAACCGGCGCCGAAGAGGGAATCGTGGCCGTAGCGTTGCAGCGCGCTGCCGAAGCGAACAAGCATGTGTTTGTTCTCTTTTTTAATGCCGACGATGAACCGACACGACTTACGAGGAAATCTGTCGAAAAAATCGTCGGAGGGATGGGAGCGGTCGCCGAATGGATTGAGGTGGATGTAAAGAACGGTGGCGAAGCGGATATCGTTAATAAATACAATCTGCGTTCCTCGCCCATGCCCATAGTCCTCGTTTTTGCTCCAAATGGCGCCCTGACCGGAGGTTTTCGAAGCGCGGACATAAGCGATAATAATTTGAAGAACGCCATTGCGAGCCGGGCGAAACAGGATGTTATGAAAGCGCTGCAGGAACGCAAGGTCGTCCTGATCTGCTGCCAGGGCAAAAAGACAAAGTTCAACAAAGAGGCCATGAAGGGTGTCGAGGATTTCAAGGCGGACATGCGTTATTCCGCGTACACGACAGTCGTAAGGATCGACCCGGCGGACGATTCGGAAAAGGTATTTCTGGCCCAGCTCAAAATAGAGCCGAATGCAAAGGATGCGGCGACGGCGCTTCTGGTTCCTCCCAATATGGTGCTCGGAGTAACGAACGGACCGACTTCTAAGGAATCGCTTTTGAACATGCTGGCTTCAGCCTCCTCGAGTTGTGGATCCGGGGGCTGCGGGCCGAGCGGGTGCGCGCCGGACAAGTCGGTCAAGAAATAGGAGCAAAAAGA
>JALOPX010000149.1 GCA_025453655.1 Candidatus Krumholzibacteriia bacterium | reverse complement strand
GCCCTGCTGTCGGCGGTCGTCAGGCGCTGGCGGTACTCCCTCATCCCGGAGTGCCCCCTGAAGAACCAGCGGTAGAATTTTCTCAGCTCGAGTATGCCGGGCCGCTCGCCGTACCATTCTATCTCGAGGTCGAGGAACCTCTCGAAGAGGTCGAGCCTCGCCGGGAGCGTCATCTCCTCCGGCTCCCTGCCGGCGAGACGGTCCTTTATCTCCCTGAATATCCAGGGCCGCCCGAAGGCGCCCCTGCCGATCATAACAACACTGCAGCCCGTTTCATCAACAATTTTGAAATAATCCTCCGGGCTCTTGACGTCGCCGCTCGCGATGACGGGGATCTTTACCGCCTCGCGAAGCCGCGAGAGGTGCTCGCGGTGCGTCTCGCCGCTGAACCCCTGCGTCCTGTAACGCGGGTGGAGGATCACCGCCGCGGCTCCGCTCCCCTCGATCACCCTTCCCGCCTCGACGTAATTCTCCTCGTCCCTGCTCCAGCCGCTTCGGATCTTCGCCGTCACGGGGATATCGACGGCCGCGACGACGGCGCGGCAGATCCGTTCCATCAGGCCGAGGTCGCCGGTCCGGAGGGCGGCGTCTCGCATGCCGGGCGCGTCGGGCGGTCGGGAGCGGCGGCGAGCTCCGCGGCACGCGCCATCGTCTCAGGGTCGGCGCCGAAAAGCTGCGCCCCGAGCGGCCCTTCGCCGTCCATGCCGGCCAAAAGCCCCCTCGTCTTGCCGCCGCCCCGCACGAGGCCGTCGGCGCTTATCATCTCGGTCACGCAGAAGTCGGCCCCGTACCCCGAGCATATGAGGCGGAATGGCGCGTCCGAATACCCCGCCATCGGGGCGAGGCAGACGCGGCTCCCCGTGAAGAGCTCCCTGGTCCTGTCACTATTTTTCTTCGGCAAGCGGCACCCTTCTCCCGGCGCGGATCGCGGCTCCGGGTCACAGGCTGTGAGGGATGAGGAAGATCGCGAGACTGAGGACCGACGCCAGCAGGACGGCCACCGAGTACTCCTTGTCGCCGAAGCGATCGGTCTCGGGGCTCCGGCCGGTAAAACTTCCCCAGCCGAGCAGCACAACCATAAGCCAGAAAACGAACATGATCTGAGTCTTGTTGTCGGTGACGTCGTAGCCGAACGGGAATCCCTCCCAGACCGGGCCGAATCGCTGCCTGTTCAGGATGAACCCGAGCGGCCAGCCGCCTATGAAGGTGAAGAGGATCAGCCACCTGACCATCTTCACCGTAAGTTTTTTCGTTCCGATCCCCTTTCGAAGATCGTTCGCGCAAAGGGCCGCCATCACCATGAAGAAGAAGGCGCCGAACATGAATATCACGTGAAGGACGAGTACGAGTGTCGACACCTCTCCCTTGTACCTGAGGCGAAGGAATCGGCCCTCCTCTTCGGGGAGCCTCGCGACGGTCGCCGAGTCGGCGCGGACCTCGAAGGCGTATTCGATATTCTTCCCCTTACCGAAGTCTGGAAGGCGGCCTGTCCAGCTTCCCCCATCGCCGGGCCGCATCGGTATCCGCTGCACCTCGCCCGCCGGGCCGCCCGGGATCCTGTAGACGATCTCCGCGCCCGCGCCTTCGGAGGGCGCTACAGCGCCTTCGGAAGGCTCAACGCCGATGACGAGCTCTGGCTCGCCCGGGCCCACCTGCTCGAAGACGGTCGTATGCGTGACGGTGACACCACCATGCGCCGCCGAAAGGTCTTCGGGATTATTTTTCGAAAGCCGCCTCGCCGCCGCCAGAAGGACAAGCGTGATCACGACGGCGACCAGGATCTTTTTCGTCATCGGGTTCACCTCCGTTGCTCGCTATGCAAGATAATAAGTTAGAAACGCGTTCTTTGCAAGCGCGGGGTTGAGGCATTGACTATATTACATCAATGGCATATCCTCCATCCCTGTCATGGAGAATCCCGCCACGGAGAGTATATTGGTCGATATCGATATAAAGCTCGTCGAAACGAGGATCAAGGGGGGCGGCCGGCAAAACGTTCATGCGGATCTCCGGTCCGCCTCGCCGGACGAAGGCCGCCCTCTCATAATCGTTTCGCACGGCTTCCTGGGGTACAGGCGCTGGGGCTTCTTCCCCTTTCTCTCGGAGAGGCTCGCGGCGGCCGGCTTCCACGTCATGACGATAAGCTTCTCGCGCTGCGGGGTCGACGAGGCGACCGGCAGGATCACGAATCCGGAGCTTTTCGCGAGCAACTCCGTCGGCGCCGAGATCGAGGACCTTCTATCCGCCTGCGAGGCGGCGAGGGGCGCCGGTTTTCCGCTGCGAAGCGCCGGGCGGCCCTGGGGCCTCATGGGGCACAGCCGCGGGGGCGCCGTGTCGATACTCGCCGCGCCGCGCGTTCCGGAGGCCGGGTCGATCGTCACATGGTCGGCCCTCGCGAAGCTCGACCGCTACACGGACCGGCGCAGGGAGGAGTGGAAAAGAACCGGCAGGCTCCCCTTCAACGAGGGAAGGGCCGACACGGGGCTCTGGCTCGATTACTCCTACTACGAGGACATCGACCGGAACCGCGAGGCGTACGATCTGCCGAAAAGGGCCTCGGAGCTCGGCGTCCCGCATCTTATCGTGCACGGCCGCCACGACGCCGCCGTCACGATGAAGGAGGAACGCCTGCTCGTTCAATATCCGCCGCGCTCGGAAAGACGCTTCGAGATAATCGAGGGGTGCGGGCACACCTTCGGCGCGAGGCACCCGATGAGGAAACCCCCGGCCCCGCTCGAGAAGGCGGCCGGCCTTACGGTGGAATGGTTCAGGAGAACGCTCGCCCAGGGGCGAAACGGCCTTTAACGAAACGCCTTTAACGTAACAATGGAGGGCTTGAAGCATGAAAAACGGGAAAATCGCGATAATCCTGGCGGCCGTCGCGGTCGTCGCGGTCGCGGCCGTCTTCCTTCTCAGGGGCTCGATAGGCTCGAGGGTCTACGAGAAAGAGGCGAAGGCCCTCTCGAAGGCGCTTCCGACCAATCTCGCGCTCAAGTACGGCGAGGAGCTCGACTACACCCTCGACAAGTTCTGGAGCTGCTACGAGGACGGGATCGTCTCGCAGAACGACATGACCGACGTGATGGACCGCCTCCGGGAGCTCAAGGCGAAGAGCAGGATCACCGACCTCGACGTCTTCCAGTTCATCGGCTTCGTCAGCAGGCTCTACACAGACGGGATCAACAGGAGGCACCAGGAGAAGGTTCAGGAGGAGAACGAGGCGGCCCCAGGGGTCGTTATCGAGTGACCGGCGCTATTCCGTCTCCGAAAGGAACAGTCTTTTCGTCAGCTCGCGCTCGACGTCCCTGAAGTTGTGGAACTGCTCGCAGGGAATATTCTTCTGTTTGCAATGGCCGAGAAGGTCGTCCTTGGCGAAGACGAGGTCGGCGTGCTCGGCCGGGCAGCGGTCGCTGTACCCGTTCCCGATATAGACGGTGAAGAACCCCTTCTTCTTCAACCCTTCCACGTGCCAGGCCTTGCAGTTGCCGCACATCGTGCATTCCATCCTGTCGTACCAGGGGAACTCGATCCCGGCGAGCCTCGAATCTTCGTCGATCACCAGGTGATTCGCCCGGAAACCCAGGTATCCGACGCCGAATTTCAGGAGAAGGTACTCGATGTAGTAGTCGAGGCCGTCGCTCAGGATGAGGAATTCGTAGAGGCCCCTGTTGCAGAAATCGACGAAGTCCTTGAAATAGGGATCGAACTTCTCGCCCTCGATGAAATCGTCGAGCTGCTCTCGCGTGACGTCGATCCAGTCGAGCTCCTGCTCGAGGCACTCCCTCGAGCTGATGAGCCCCATTTTCCATTTGTCGAGGAGCTCCTCCCACGCGGCGGCGTCGGGCACGAAGCTTCCGATGAAATGATGTCCGACGTCCCTCGCGGCGATCGTGCCGTCGAAGTCGCTGACGATCGCGATCTTCCTTCCCCTCACTTCGTCTCCGTCTTCGCCGTCTCCGTCTTCGCGAGCTCGGTCTGCTTTGCCGCGTACTTGAAGGCCTCGTCGAGCGTCTTCACGTTCCTGAACATCTCGAGGACCTTCACGATCTGCTCGTCCTCGGCGAGCGTCGCGACGTAAGCGCCCTTCGTGCCGTGCAGCTTGCGGAAGACTTCCCTCCTGATCGCGCGATCGACGTAGGTGACGTTCTCCGGGGTGAAGTCGGCTTCGGTATACTTGAATTCCTTTTCGGTCAGGAATTTCTTGAACTCGTTCATGACGGCGCCGTTCACGTCGAATCCGTCGCCCACCTTGTGGTACGCCGTGTAATTGACCGCGAAGGCGAAGAACAGCCCCCTGATCTCGAGGTTCCTCTGGAATTCGGTGAACTCGGGAAGCTCGATCTTCCAGTCGGGGGTTATCCCGCCGCCGCCGTAGACGACCCTGCCCGACGCGGTGAAGTATTCCTTCTTGCTGTCCTCGGTGACGATCGGCTCGCCGCTCTCGTCATAATCCCTGTGGATGCACCTCTTGCTAGGCGTGAAATATTTCTGCGTCGTCAGCTTGAGGGCGTCGTCCTTGCCGATCCTGAAGACCGTCTGGACCGAGCCCTTGCCGAACGAGGTCTGCCCGACGATCAGGGCCCTGTCCCAGTCCTGGAGCGCCCCGGCGAGAATCTCCGAGGCCGACGCGCTGGCGCCGTCCTGCAGGATCACGACGGGATAATTGCCGTGGATCGCCCTGGCGCTCGAATAGAATTTCTGGTTGTTCGCGGGGGTCCTGCCCTCGGTGTAGACGATAAGCTTGTCCTTGTCGAGGAAGAGGTCGGAAACCTCGAAGGCCGACGTGAGAAGGCCGCCCGGGTTCCCCCTGAGGTCGATGATGACCCCCTTGACCCCCTGCGCCTCGAAGCCGCGCAGCACCTCGCTGAGCTCGGCCACCGTCTTTTTGGCGAACCTCGCGAGCCTGACGTACCCGACGTTCTCCATCGTCGTCGAATAGGTGACGCTCGGGACCTTGATGATCTCGCGAGTGATCGTGAACGGGATCGGCTCGTCGAGCCCCTCGCGCCCGATCGTGATGTTGACCTGGGTGCCCGGTTTGCCGCGGAGCTTGTCGACCGCCTGGTCGCTGTTCCAACCCCTCGTCGATTCCCCCTCGATCTCTATTATCATGTCGCCGCTCTGTATCCCGAGCCTCGAGGCCGGGGTGTCGTCGATCGGCGCGAGGACGGTCGGGAAGTTGTCCCTGACCGAAAGCTGTATCCCGAGGCCGCCGAACTCGCCCTCGGTGTCTATCATCAGGTTCTCGTACTGCTTCTTGTCCATGTAGAGGGAATGCATGTCGAGGTCACTGACCATCCCGTCGATCGCCGCGTCTATCAGCTCGCTGAAATCCTTCTCCTCGACGTAATGGTCGAGAATCTTCACCATCACTTCCCTGAACCTGTCGAGGTCCTCGTACTGCTGCGCCCCCGTCTCCTGCTTCTCGTCCCCCGCCCAGAGGAAATATGACCCCGTCGCTATGACGATGACGAATATCAGCGGTATTATGTACTTCATCTTCGGTCTCAACTCAGGTACCTCCGTTGTTCCCACTCGCCGGCGTGATAAAATAAGCGCCCTCGGAATCGATCTATCACGAATCGTGCCTTGAAACCGCCCGGGCGGCCCTTTTCGCGCCGCCGCCCGATAAATATACAGTTCCGCGACCGGCCGGACAAATCAAATCCATCTTTAAAGTTGTACGTTGAGGCATGCCGCAATGTTCCGGCTTGTTTCGGCCGCCACCT
>JALOPX010000002.1 GCA_025453655.1 Candidatus Krumholzibacteriia bacterium | reverse complement strand
ACCTCTCGATAAGGTCCGCCACGCAATACCGTAATCGGGCACTTTCCTGCCGTGAAGACACAAGTCCCGTCGCGAGTTCCGCAGCGCGGCGCGCGTGCTTCGGGGGGAGTCCGCCACAAGTCTCGTCGCGAGTTGTGCGGCGAGACACTTTCCTGCCGTGAAGACACAAGTCCCGTCGCGAGTTCCGCAGCGCGGCGCGGAGCGCAGCGCGAGGACCTGTCTGAGCAGGGGACTTGTGTCTTCACGGCCTTCTCCGCGAGGACCTGTCTGAGCAGGGGACTTGTGTCTTCCAGGCCTCCCGCGCGTCAGTCGTTTCCGAGGATCGAGAAATTGGCGCGCTTTTCCGCCGACTGCCTCGTCCGCCTGTCCCTTACCGTCACGACGAGGTTGAAGGAGCCTTCCCAGAGATTGTCGGTCGCGATCTCGAACCTTTGAGCCTGCGTCGATCCGAATGCGGAGGTCTCGAAGCTGGAAGCGATGGCGGGGGGCGGTTCCTCCAGCACGGGACCCTTTCTCCTTTTGGCCACCGGAACTATCCGGTATTCAACGGTATAATACGCAAGGCCCTCCCGGTCCGTGTCGAGGCCGTATATCTCGAAATAGAAGGTCAGGGGATACGGCATCCTGTACGCGTGAAGGGGGTGGGGCACAACCTGAAGGTTCCCCTTCTGGAATTTGACCAGATCGGCCGTCTCCCTGATGGTGCTGGCGAAAAGGATGTCACTCAGGGACAGGCTTCCGTCCATCCCGGCGAGCAGCGTGCTCGCGCGAAATGCCCCCGCTCTGTTGGAATGCATATCCCTCGCCTCCAGCCCCAGCCTGTAGTAACCGGGCTTGAGTGCGACGGCGAGCTGGCCGGGGATGTGCCCGGGGCCCTGCCACACATCTCCCCCGCTCTGAGTGACAAGCACCGAATCGGAAACATTCGCGACTATGTTTGATTCCATGTCCCTGACGAGCAGGTCCATCTTGAAACCCGCTTTAAGCGTTGCGCCTTCCCTCGTGAATTTCAACTCACCGGCGGGCACCTCGAAATTCACCTCTGTCCGGACCGTTTCCCCGCCTCCGCTGAAATTTGTGATGTCGAAGAAGACGGGGAGATTGTCGTTCCTCAGCTCGATTGAGTACACGACGGGGTTTTCCTTCAGGTACTTGTCGAAATTATTTCTCCGCTCCTGATTTTTCTCGGCCTCGAGGGCGGCGATCATGTCCCTGCCGAGCTCCGCCCTTATGTCCGGGTCGGCGATGTAATCGATGTTGTCCGGGTTCAGCCCCGCTATCGCCTCGAGGTCCCGGTTCGTTACGTTCGCCAGTTCCGCGGACGGGGTGAAGGCGAGATACTCCGCTATCGCCTTGGTCCTGTCCGATATCTGGCGGCCGGTCATGCCGTATGTCTCGAAGGCGAAGATGAACTCGCCCTTGAGGTTGAAATTCTGGAACGCGACCAGCATGTCGAGGGACTGGTAATACCACATCTCGCCCGGAGGTATCATGCGGTAGAAGCCGATGTCCGCGGGGATCTGCCTTCTCGTCGCGGGCATCCCGTACCTGATCAGCGTCTCCCCGCGCCTGTCCCAGCCCGGGGGCTTTTTCATGGCGAACAGCTTTCGCGCCAGCCTCACCCTGGCTTCGTGCTCGTCCCTTCGTTCGTTCCCTGCGGTGGCCGGGGTCGGGTCGAGATCGATCCAGTACCTGTCGATCCAGCCGCTTCTTTCCACGGCCGTTTCGAGGGAGAGGTACTGCCTCATCTGGTGCTTGTTCAGCGCGTACCTGAGCCCGAAGTAGGCGACCAGCTCCTCCTGCGAGAGTCTCGAAAGAAGGGCGTTCTCGCCCTTGAATTCCTCGGCGGCCGTGCCGGAGGGGATCAGCGCGATTGAAAGCGCGAGCAAAAGCATCGTGCGGCGCGCCGGCTTTCCCCCGGTCGCGACGGCGCGCAAAGCGCCGTGAAACGTTGTCGATGGAATTCTCAAATGCTTCCCTTCCTTTCGTAGGGGCGGGGAAATACGGTTCCAGGGGGGCGGCCGCCGCGCCCGCGCCGGGCGTCAGCGGTTGGATCTTCGCAGCAACACCAGTCCGAACGAAAGAAAGATGATATTGCCGATCCAGGCCGCGAGCAGCGGCTCGAGCACCCCGCTGTGGCCCAGCGCCTGTCCTATCCGCATCACCCCATAATAGGTAAAGCTTATAAGCAGCGTCAGCCCGAATCCCGTCGCCATGGAAGGCTTCAGCTTGGACGAGGAAAGGGCCACGCCTATTATGGTGAATATCAGGTTCGTGAACGGGAAGCTGAATTTAAAATAAAGATCCACCAGGTATTTGTCAACAGATCCGCCTCCGCGCCTCACCTTGTCTATGTATTCGCGAAGCTCCCCGAATTTCATCTCCTCCGGCTCGATCTTCTCCTTGGCGAAATCCCCCGGCCTTTCGGGCAGGCTGTCGATCTCCATCCGCCTGAAGGTGGAGATATCCTCGCCTTCCGCCCTGAAATCCCTTGTCGCGCCGTCGACGAAGACCCACTTCGTGCCGTCCCAGAAGACCTTCTTCGCGTCTATGCGCCTCTTCAGGACGGCTCCCTCGTACTCCTGGACGACGATGTTGACCATCATGCTCATCGAAATGTCATAGCGTTCGGCGTAGTAGGTCCTGTTGTCCTCGCCCTGGTAGTACATGTCCGTCTTGTACCTGAAGGTGCTGCGCTGCTTTTTCTTCTCGATGTCCACGAGCTTGATGTCCTCGGCCCTGCGCTTGGTGAAGGGCACGAGGGTGTCGTTGAAAACGATAGACGCGCCCGTCACGATCAGGGCCGAGACGAAAAGCGGCATCGCGATCCTGACGAGGGAGATGCCTGAGGCGACGAACGCGGTGAGCTCGTTGTCGCGCGACAGCCTGCCGAGCGTGAAAATGGTCGAAAGGAGGACGGCCACGGGCGTGATGAGAAGGATTATCCACGGGAGCTCGAAGAAATAGTACGAGACGATCTGCCAGGTGGTGGCATTGTTGTCTATGAACTTGTCGATGTTCTCGCTTACGTCCACCGTCATGTAAATGACGGCGAAAGCCGCGAGCCCGAGAAGGACGCTGCGCCAGAACCCGGATAGAATGTATTTTTCGTGAATCCTCACGTCACCACTTCCGGAAAATTACAGCCGCGCTAAGCATCTCAGAATATAGCGGCCCCGCTTCTGGAGCGCCACTTTTTAAGGAGATTCAGCCTGTCCCAGTCGATCGTGCTGGATTCGCGAACCGTGCTTCTGATCAGAAGGAGCGCCGCGAAGAGGAATATGATGTTAGGCGCCCACATGGCGAGCCAGGGGGAGACGAAATCCCGGTCGGCCAGCTTCTCTCCGCCGATGAGGCATATGTAGTATATCAGGAAAAAGAGGATGCTGAACCCGATGGCCATCGTCATTCCCTTTTTCCCCGACCTGATCGCCAGCGGCGCCCCCATGAGAACGAAGACGATGCAGCTGAACGGTATCGAGAATTTCTTGTGGATCTCCACCTGGTAACTCCTGATGCGCTGTTCGCCGATCGCTATTATTCGAAGCGAGCTCTCCAGGTCGCGCAGGATCTTTTCGGCGGCCTTCTCACCGCGCAAAGTCGCGCCGGCGAAGATCGGTTTCGCGCCCGACGACGCCTCGTCCGGGGGAAGTTCGGGTTTGCGGTCCTTTTCGGGAGGCGCGAGCGACGGGATAGCCTTCGAAAGGGCCGTCTTCATGTCCGTCAGGGCCGTGTGGTTGAGGGTCATCCTGTATCCGGCGATTTCCTCCCGCTTGTCGGCTATCTGCTCCTTCATCATCTCGACGGTCATTTCCCTGTCGGTGCGGCTCGTTCGCTCCGACCTCTCGAGGCTCCTGTCTATGTCCTGCATGTTCAGGGTGAAATGGCTGAACAGCGTTTTACGGTAGGTGGATATGTCCTTCGGGTCGGGCATCTCGTGGATCTCGCCGTCCTCGAGCTCGAACCGAAGGACGTTGGCCTCTTCTATGAAGCGCATCCTGCCCCTGAGGGCGACGATGGTCGTGAGAACCCCGCCCTTCTTTTTCTCGAATATCTGAATATCCCTGATCTCGCCGGTCTTGTCGTTTTTCTCGCGGATGAGGATCGTGTATCCCTTGATCGCCGTGCTGAATATGTTCTCCTTGATCTCGAGCGTCGGCTTCATCTTCCCGATGTCGATGTAGAGGTTCAGGAATCGATGATTGCTCTCGGGCAGTATGACGTTCTGGTAATAGATCTGGCTTATACCCAGGACGGCGCCGGCGACCAGCACGGGCGCGATCATCCTGTACAGGGAAATCCCGTTCGCCTTCATCGCCGTAATCTCGTTCTCGGAGGCGAGCTGCCCGAACGCCATCAGGGTGGCGGGCATCACCGACATTGGAATGATTAATGCGAACATATGGCCGAGGCTCAGCGTGAAAAATTCGAGCACGACGAGGAAGGCGACCCCCCTGCCGATGAAGAGGTCGAGATAACGGAAGAGAAAATCCATGACGAAGACGAACGTGATCACCGATACGCTGAAGAAATACGGCGGTATGTGAGTCTTCAGAATATAGCGGTCAAGAATATGCATTTTTCGGACTTGCGACGTTAAGGTTTAAAGTTGCCGGCTCTTCCGGCCCGCCCGCGGCGTGACTGCAATCTTCGTCCCGGCGGTGCCGGATTCGACGGAAGCCATAGGCGATTCAAATCCCTTTCCCCCCGGTTCCCTTGAAAGGAAAACCGGCAGGGGACTGGTTTCCCTGTACCCTTTTCAGGACAGGAAGGCTTCCTTCTGTATATTTTTCGCGACACGTCCGGGCGCTCGTCGGACGGGGCTCCGGCGACCGGGACCGCGGGCCGCGCCAATCGGGAATCTAACATATAACTGATTGCGCGGGACAGTTATTTCTGGCATCTTCAATCGAGTGAGGATGAAGAGATTGGAAAGAAGAATCATCGGTCCTCCGGGCATCGCGCCGGGCCGGGTACGCCGGACAGTCTTTTCAGCTGTCCTTTTCGCGTTTGTCGTCGCCGGGCCGGCGGCCGCCGGGACATTCAGGATCGATCTGCTCGATATATCCGATCGCACGGAGGCGAGGTACTACCTGGCCGAGAACGGCAAGCTTCCCCCGAAATACATTCTCCTCGGCGGCATCAGCCTCTATCCGAACTTCCTGCAGCACGAATTCGACACGAGAAAGCTTGTGACCGAGTACGATCCGGTAACCGGCCATTTCTTCCGCTTCAGGGTCCCGGGGGACCATGTCTTCGCGTCGAGGGTCGAAAGGGAGGGAGCCTATTTCAGCGCCACCGCGCGCAACACGGGGATTCCGGGGATAAAGATCGAGCCCGGGTACATCGACGACGAGGCGGAGATGATCCGTCGCCTGGGATTCAGGAAGGTCTGGGTTTCGGGGGTGAGGTACAACCTCGAGAAGGACCGGAGCGGGGCCAGGAAGGGCGGCCTCATCGATCTGAACATCCCGATCAAGCTCCCCAAGCAGATCGAATGGCTGATCGGCGACGGCGAGCAGACGAGGCTCAACGTCTCGGGGCGCGAGAAGATAACGATCGGCGGGACCTCGAGATGGTGCGCCAACTGCCCCGTCACCGAGGGCAGGCCGAAGCAGCAGAAATTCCCCGATCTCGACATGGAGCAGCAGCTTTCGGTCAACCTGCAGGGAAACATCGGCGAGAAGATCATGGTGAACATAGACCATGCGAGCATGGGTGGCGGGATGCCCTCGACGAACAGGGTCAGGCTGAATTACCAGGGCCTCGATGACGAGATAATCCGGTCGATCGAGATGGGGGACACCGACCTGACCCTGAGCGGCGCCCAGCTGATCAGCTATTCGGGGGCCGCAAAGGGGCTTTTCGGGATCAAGGTCAAGGCCCAGCTCGGCGTTGCCGACCTTACGGTGATAGCGAGCAAGGAGGAGGGGGAGACCGCGACGGGCTCCTACTCGGGCTCGGGGGGGCAGAGCAGCGAGGTGTCGATCGCCGACCACGGTTACATCAAGAGGCAGTACTTCTACTTCGAGACCCCCGGCGCGTCCTTCGCCGAGCCCCTGCCCGGATTCGTCGGCCATCCCGGGATCAGGTATTACCCGGTCTACGGCGGAGCGAACAACGACGAGGTGGAGGTTTTCATCTCGCTCGACACGAACGAGCTGCAGAATTACCAGGGGGGCGCGAAGTTCCAGCTCAGGGCATGCGTCGATCCCGAGAACGACGGGGTCACGGGAGCGGAGGAGGACCGTATAGAGCAATGGTACGCTCTCCTGGAGGAGAACAACGAATTCGGCCAGGGGGACTATTCCCTGATACAGCTTATCAGCGCCGACGCGAAGATCCGGTACATGGGCATCCGTCTCAACCAGGCTCTCCCCGACGGGAAAGCCCTCGCGATCAGGTACAGGTGCGACGCGGGGACGCCGGATAACACGGCCGACGATTTCAACGTCGGAGATTACAAGAATTTCGCGGGGGATCCCGCCGCGACCGTGTACCTCGCCGAACTGATCTGCCCCCTGTCGGACGACATGAATGATCCCGTCCCCGACGGGGTGACCGGCCTGCGGAAGGCGTTCTGGTCCACCTGGAACATGATGTTCAGGAACGTCTATTCCCTCGGGTCGGCCGGGCAGGAGGACGCGGCGATCAGGGTTCGCATCGAGAATGTCAGCACGATCATCGGGACGAAGGACATTCAGGAGGAGACCAACACAAGTTATCTGCGGATATTCGGCCTCGACCAGGAAAATACGGAGGGAGTCAGGATCCCCGACAACCTGATCGACGACAAGAAGGGCATCGTCAATTATTACTACGGGTACATCATGTTCCCCTGGTACCAGCCGTTCGATCTTCCGAGGGACGAGCTTGCTTCCTATCTCGCGCCGGACAGCAACGGCGACGGGTTCGGAGACCCGACGGGCGAAATCTACGAGCAGGCCGATTCGATCCTGTCTTACCTTGAAGCGAACGGCATGATCTATACCGACTACAGGAAAATCCAGACGAATCCCGCCCACAGGTACAACATCGTCGTGGAGGCCACGAGCGGCAGCCGCACCTTCCAGCTCAACGCGTTCGACATCATAGAGGGGACCGAGGTGGTGACGGTGGACGGCGAGAAGCTCTCCAGCGGCACCGACTACACCATCGATTATTCGACGGGGACCGTGACCCTCATGGGAGACAGGCTTCTCACCATGACCCCCGATTCCAAGGTCTCGATCGATTACCAGCACAAGCCGATGATGGGCGGGGGAAAGACCTCCCTGCTGGGTGTCGGCGCAAACTTCAACCTTTCGACGAATTCGAGGATCAACGCGGTCTTTCTCTACAATTCCGTCGGGATGCCCAGGCTTAACCCCCGCCTCGGCGACGAGCCGACGCGGAACATGGCCGGCGACATCAACGGAAGCTTCCAGTTCTATCCGGGCTGGATGACCTCGGCGGTGAACCTGCTGCCCCGGGTCGATACCGACGCGACGAGCAGCCTCAATATCAGCGGCGAGCTCGCCTTGTCGATCCCCAACCCAAACACCAAGGGGGAGGCCTTCGTGGACGACATGGAGGGGATCGAGGACAGCGACCAGGTCGTGATGGTGCGAAGGCTCTGGTACGAGGCGAGCCCTCCGATAGACCCGGCGAACAGCGCGCAGTATCTCGATCCGATGCCCGAAGACCTTGATTTTTACTGGTACAACCCCGTCAGGGACGAGACGAGCCCCCAGTACAAGCTGACCACCAGCAAACGGGATCTGAATCCCGGGCTCGATACGCGCGAGAATTCGGCGGTCTCCTCCCTTTTCCTGAAGGCGGTGAATCCTTCGCCGGGCCAGTGGTGCGGCGTGATGACCGGGTTCCCCGGGGGCCTCGACCTTTCGACGGCCCAGTACCTGGAGATATGGGTCAACGACTATAACACCGACCCGGAGACCCGGGCGGGGATACTTCACATCGATTTCGGCAGGATCAGCGAGGATTTCTACCAGCCCGAACTGGGGAATTTCGACGACGAGCGCGAAGTGGACTGGACGATCCTCGACGACGACGGTTTCGACGGGGAGGAAAATGTCGCGAAGTACCCCACCGTCTTCTCCTCGTCGACATGGGACGCCGTGCGCAGGATCTACCGCGGGATCAATTCGCGCAACGGAAACAACCAGCACGACTCGGAAGACCTGAACCGTAACAGCCGTTTCGACGAGAGAAACGAGTATTATTCGCTCACCCTGGACCTGTCGGATTCCGCCGTGATCGACGTCCAGAGGGATTTCGACAGGTCGGCATACTCGAGCTACTGGAACGATGAGGAAAAAACGAAGGACGACGGCGATTACGACCCCGCCGTGTATCCGATCAACGAGAAGAAGGCCTGGAGAATGTACCGCGTCGACATGTCCGGAGTGGACATGCCGTCCGGGATACCGCCGAGGCTCGACGCCGTCCAGCATATCAGGATCTGGGTCGAGAACATCGACGAGGTCGCCGCTTCATCGGAATACAGCGGCGAGGCGGAGCACATGATCGAGCTCGGAGGGTTGACCTTCGTCGGAAGCCGCTGGGAGTTCGACAAGATCAGGGAGCTCGAGGACGAGGCGGTGATCGTGCCGGAGCCCGAAATGAAGGTGAGGGTCGGGGCGATCAACAACAAGGACGACCCCTCGCTGTATTATTCCCCCTACGACGTCGACGTGAAGGACGGGATCGAAGCGAGGGAGCAGACCCTGCTGATCGAGGTGGAGAACTTTCTGGCGGAAAGGTCTTTCAGGCTGCGGAAACAGTTCCTGGGAGGCGGGCAGGACTTTCAGCAATACCGCGAGATCCAGTTCTACGTGCGGGGCGACCGGGACCTGACGAGCCACGACGGGGACATCGTCGATTTTTACCTGCAGCTGGCATATGACAGCCTGAATTATTACGAGGTCGCCGTCCCGCTGACGGTCGAGAGGTCGGGGCACTGGAACCTCGTCACCGTCACGCTGAGCGACCTGACCGACATGAAATTCGACGCCGTGCCGGGGCAGGTCGTGGAAACCGTGGTGAGGGACGCCGAGGACGATTCCCGGAGCTACCCGGCGAGGCTCAGGGGCAACCCTTCGCTGTTCCAGGTCAGGTATCTCTTCGCCGGGCTGAGGAACAGGTCCGGCGTGGCGATCCCCGGCGGGCAGGTGTGGTTCAACGATCTCGCCCTCGGGAGCGTCCGCAAGGATATCGACCATGCCGAAAGGGCGAGCGTCGCCGCGAGCTTCGGCAACGTCATCTCGGTCAACGGGAATTACCAGCATACCGGCCCGGAATTCCGCACCCTGCGGCAGAAGACGGGAAGCGGCGTCACCTCGGATTCGTACGCGTTTTCAGGGAAGACGGAGATCAACCACTTCGTCCCGACCGCGAGATTCGATCTCCCCGTCACCTTCCGGTGGACCGAGACACAGTCCAAGCCGAAGTATCTTCCGCAGAAGGACGTCGAGATAACCGATCCCGCCGTTCAGGACAGCCTCAAATCGGTGAGGAACAGCTACACGGTGAGCCTCGCGATGAGCAGAAGGGGCTCGAAGAACGCGATCATGAGGAACGTCTTCGACAAGTTCAAGACGGGATTGAGTTATTCGAAGAACGCCAGCTACTCTCCGACGGCGAAGGACACGTCGTGGTCGCTGAGCGGCAACGCGAATTATCAGATAGAGTTCAGCAAGGACCGCCAGTGGAATCTTTTCAAGGGGGTCAAGTGGCGTTACTGGCTGACAAACCTCTCGATGAAGGCGAACGGCGCGAGATCTGTCAAAAGGGGATATTCCTTCTCGGGCGACGGGTTCGTGAAAAGGCCGTCCTCGTACTCCTGCACTTGGGATAACGAGATATCAGCGGTATACGATCCCTTCGAATCGGTCAAGTTAAACTACCGCAGGGCCGAGAACCGAAACCTGGCCGTGGAGCAGATGATCTACGGGATCGACGTCGGGATACTCACATCGTTCCGGCAGAGCCTCGATATGAGGTACCAGCCGCGGAACGTTTTCCTGATAAGCCAGTTCAATCCGACCCTGGAATACAATACCAGCTACGAGGAGGATCTCAAGCCGGGCGTGAGGCAGGGCGACGATCCCGGCGGGACGAGGGACGCCTTCAACAACCGGAACATAAGCATAGTTTTCGACGTGGATGTCGGCAAGTACGTCATGAAATTCGGGAAGAGGATCGGGGTGCTGGAACAAAGCGACCTGTCCTCGGCGAGCAAGCTCGGCACGCAGCGCGCCGAGTACGCCCAGCGCAAGACGGATTTCGAAGAGATGATGAAGGACCAGCGCACGACGCGGGACGATGAAAGGGCCGGCGCGGAACCGGGAACCCTCGTCGATGAAGAGGCGCAGCAGGTCCAGGGCGAAAAGCCTCCCGCGGAGCCGTCGAAGGGCGGCGCCGCGGAGAACCCGGCCGACACGGGATTGAGGCGCCCGAGGATAACGGGCGGCAAGGATGACGTCGGGCTGCGGGAAATTCCCGCGGACAGCGCCGCGGTCGACAGCTCGGCGGCGGTCGGTTCGGCGCCGGACAGCACGGCCGCCCGGAAGGCCGACCCGATGCTCCTCGTCAGGCACGTTGTCGGCCTCCTGAGCCGGCTCGATCCGGTAAAAAGCAGGATCGACATCGACAGGCGCAACAGTTTCGACCGTCTCTACGACAGGGCCGACCTTCTTTACCAGATGGGATTTTCCACCACCAGCGGGACGAAGGGCGCGCTGGGCGGCCCCGACAGCGATCCGCTCAGGCAGACGGACAGGATAGGCCTCAACCTCAGGACGGGGGTCAACATAACCTCGAACCTCTCGGCCAACATCAACTTCAACTCGTCGAAGCGTACGGATGAATCGGATTCGCGGGTGACCGAAACCGAGGAGATCACCTGGCCCGACGTCAACCTGAACTGGAAGGGGCTTCATAACTG
This sequence comes from Candidatus Krumholzibacteriia bacterium, assembly GCA_025453655.1. Taxonomy (GTDB): domain Bacteria; phylum Krumholzibacteriota; class Krumholzibacteriia; order Krumholzibacteriales; family Krumholzibacteriaceae; genus JALOPX01. The sequence continues at coordinate 36,293 of JALOPX010000002.1, read as the reverse complement.
GGGATTGCTGAAGAAACACATCAAATCGAGCGATATGACGATCAGCTATATCGAGAGGACTTCGAAGCGGGCCGGATCCGAGACCGAAGGGTACCAGTTCAATCCCGCGTGGAACATGGCGTGGTTCAATTCCCTCGCCTCGACGATCTCCCTTTCCTACGCGAAGAAAACGACGATGGAGAGAAATCAGGAGCTCTGGGACAAGAGCTGGTCCGTCAATCTGGAGTTGAAATACGACGTCAAGGGGAAGCAGGGGATCGGGCTGCCCCTGCCCTTTCTCAGCAGCAAAAAGCTCAAATTCGACAGCAACCTCAACACGTCGGTAAACATAGTGTACACCAACACCGAAAAGTACAATGTTCCCCCGACCACCTCCATCTCGGTGGCCCCCAGGCTGACATACTCCTTCAGCAGGAACGTCTCGGGCAACCTGACGATGAACTACAGGCGCACGGCGGGCGGGATTTACGGATACGTCAATCACGAAGTGGGGATGCATGCGACGGCGGAATTCAAATTCTAGGATAGGGACGCGCGCCGGCCTTCCGTGCGTTTTCGCGGCCGTCCTGCTGTGGGCGGCCTCCTGCGGGGGCCCCGGCGCGCCGGCCTTCGACGGCGAATCGGCCTACGCGTTCCTGCGGGAGCAGTGCGACATGGGAGCCAGATACCCGGGTTCGACGGGGCACCTGCGCCTGCGAAGATACATCGTGGAGAAGCTCGGGGAATTCGGGGCCTCCGTGTCGCTTCAGCCTTTCGAGGGGGTCCTGAGCACCGGCGACACCCTGCGGCTCGTCAACATCATAGGGAACTTCAACGTCGGAGCTTCGAAGAGGATCATGCTGGCCGCCCATTACGACACGAGGCCCGTCGCCGACATGGATCCGGATCCCGCGAACCGCCTGACGCCCATCATCGGCGCAAACGACGGGGCGAGCGGCGTCGCGGTCCTGCTGGAGATAGCGAGGGCGATCGGGGGCGCGAAGCCTCCCGTCGGCGTCGACGTGGTCTTTTTGGACGGCGAGGACTACGGCGAATCGGGGCGTCCATGGGATTTCTGCCTCGGATCGGCCTGGTTCGCGAACAATCTCAAGGGATACAGGCCGGCCGCGGCGATCATCGTCGACATGGTCGGCGACAGCGACCTGAAGATACCGAGGGAAGGGTATTCCTCGGCCGCGTCCGGCCGGCTCGTCGACGAGCTGTTCGGCATCGCCGCGAGGCTCGGTGTCAAACAGTTCGCGAACGAGCCGGGGCATACGATCATCGACGATCATCTGCCGTTCATAAGGGCGGGAATCGAGGCCGCGGACCTGATAGATTTCGATTATCCATACTGGCACACGGTGGCCGACACCCCCGACAAATGCTCCCCCGCCAGCCTCGAGGCTGTCGGGAGGGTGCTGCTCGAATACATACGGAGCCGCTGAAGCGGGCCGCCCGGCGCCGCCGGGCAAGATTTTTCTTGCTTTTTCCGCTACATTGGGCTAGGTATATGGGGACGACTGGGGCGGGAAGCCCCATTTCTTTTATGGGATCGCATATCCGGGGGATAAACGGATGGAAAGCCTGGAACGCCTGACGGCTCTCGTCGAAAAGGAGCTCGATGATCTGGGTTTCGAGCTCGTGAAACTGGATATGGCTTCGCTCGGGCGAAGGACCGTGCTCAGGGTCTTCATCGACGATCCCGAAACGGGGGTCACCCTCGAGGATTGCGTCAAGGCCACGAGGGTTCTCGGCCTCGCCCTCGAGGGCGACGAGATAATGCCGGGCCCCTACAATCTCGAAGTGTCCTCGCCCGGCATAAACAGGGCTCTCTCGAAGCCGGAGCATTTCATCCGTTTCACCGGGAAAGAGGCGAAGATCGAATATTCGGGAGAAGGCGGGGAGAAAAGGACGGCGATCGGGATCATATCGGCGGCGGACGGCGCGGCCGTGACGATCTCATCGGGATCGGAAGAGCTCCGCATCGGGATGAGCCGGATTCTCAGGGCGAACCTGCACGGCGAGAAATGGGAGATAAGCAAGAGGGAAAACAGGAAAAAGGATTGAGCCGGTAATACTTTTTGACACGGCGCGAGCATCCGGGCTAGAATCCGGCACACATGTTCCACGGGGGAGTTGAAGGATGAATTCAGGGTTTATCGATGCGTTTTCGCAGATCATAAGGATCAAGAGGGTCGACAAGAACACCCTTATCGAGACGATAAAGACCAGCCTTGTCTCGGCTGCCAGGCGCAAACACGGCCAGGACGCCGATATCCAGGTCCACATCGACGAGGCCAAGGGCGAGCTCGAGATCTTCCGCGTATACAAGGTCGTCGAGAATGTCGAGAACGGGGCCCTGGAGCTCACGCTCAAGGACGCCAGGGCCATCGATCCGGACGCCGAGGTGGGCAAGGAGATCCGGGAGGAGCTTTCCGTCGAGGAATTCGGGCGCAACGCCGTTCAGACCGCCAAGCAGGTTCTCACGCAGAAGGTCAGGGAAGCCGAGCGCGACAAGATATACGACGACTACAAGGACAAGATCGGCGTCATCATCACCGGGACGGTAAGGCAGATAGACAGGGGGAACATGCTTCTCAACCTCGGCAGGGCCGAGGCGTATCTGCCGCTGCGCGAGCAGATACGCAAGGAGCGATACAACCAGGGGGACACCGTCAGGGCCTGCATAATGGAGGTCGACAAGGAGGCCAAGGGCCCGCAGATCGTCGTCTCCAGGACGAGCAACCAGTTCCTCCACAAGCTGTTCGAACAGGAGGTCCCCGAGATATTCGACGGCGACGTCGAGATAAAGAGCATCGCGCGCGAGCCGGGCGGCCGTTCCAAGATCGCGGTGCATTCCAGAAGCGACAAGGTCGACGCGGTCGGGTCGTGCGTCGGCATGAAGGGATCGCGCGTGCAGGCCGTGGTCAACGAGCTGCACGGCGAAAAGATAGATATCGTCAACTGGAGCGAGAATCCCTACGAGTTCGTTTCGAGGGCGCTTGCGCCCGCGAAGGTCTCCGCGCTGAGGTTCAACGAATCGGCCGGGGACGTGCAGGCCATCGTCGAGGACGACCAGCTCTCGCTCGCGATCGGCAGGGAGGGACAGAACGTCCGCCTCGCGTCCAAGCTGACGGGATGGAAGATAACTCTCACCACGGTCAAGGAAGTGGAGAGAAGGGACAGGCTCGAGCAGAAGCTCCAGATGGATATATCCGAGATGTACGGAGTAAGCGACAAGATGGCCCTGAAGCTCAAGAGCATAGGCCTTCTCACCGTGCAGAAGCTCTACAAGACGCCGCTGGAGGAGCTCCTCGATGTGGAGGGAATCGGCCAGAAGACCGCCGAAAGGCTCAAGGCGATGGCCGCGGAGACCATGGAAGAGCTCAACAAGGCTCTCAAGGATCTCCTCGAGAAGGAACTGGAGGAGGAAGAGGAAGCGGTCGAGAAGCCTCTGTTCGACGAAACGGCCCTCGCCCCCGAACCCGTCAGGAAATCGAAGGATGTCGTCCCGACCGAGGAGGAGCTGTTCGGCGGCCTCGACTCGGAGGAGGACGGCGACGATGAAGAGGACGGCGGCGAAGAGCCCGAGGAAGACGATGAAGACGACGAGACAGACGGCGATGACGCCGGCGACGACGATACTTCCGGCGAAGAGGACGATGATGAGGAATCGGACGGCGATGACGACCGGAAACCGCCCCGCGGAAAGACCGGCTCGGCCGGATCCGGGGAAGAGACGGCCGGCGACGAATCGCCGGAAGAGGACGAGGCCGGGGAGATTTCAGTCGAAGACGATGAATAACAGGTCTGAAGGGAGTTGAGGTTTTTGGCAAAGGTCCGTGTATATGAACTTGCCAGGAAGTATGAGATCTCGAGTGAGGCTCTCAGGAAAATCCTTGTCAAGGAAGGCATAACGGTAAAGAGCCACATGAGCACGGTCGAGGACCGTGTGGAGATCCTTATCAAGCAGCACCTCAACCGTTTGAAGGATCAGGCGACGGAAAAGGTCAGGAAGAAGGAGAAGGAGAAGAAGAGGGAGGGGAAACCGGCCAAGAAGCCGCGCGTCAAGAAGCCCCGGAAGCCGGAAAAGAAGGAAGCCGATCAGAAGGCCGTCAAGGAAAGCGTAAAGAGGACCCTCGCGAAACTCGAGATCACGAGGAAATCGAAGAGGAAAAAACACAAGGAAGAATCCGTCGAGCTGGAAGAGGAAGAGAACGTCATAAAGCTGCCCGAGTATTCTACGGTGGCCGACCTGGCGGAGCATCTCGAGGAGGATCCGGCGGAGATCATCAGGAAATGCTTCAATCTCGGGCTGATGGTCGCGATCAACCAGCGGCTCGATTCGACGACCATAGGAATGATCGCCGACGAGTACGGGTACCAGGTCAAATTCCTCACGAGCTACGGGCAGGACATCCTTTCGGAGAAGAAACAGGTTCAGCCGGAGAACCTCGTCGGAAGGCCCCCCGTCGTCACGATAATGGGGCACGTCGACCACGGAAAGACCTCGCTTCTCGACAACATTCGGAAGAGCAACGTCGTCGCCGGTGAAAAGGGCGGCATCACGCAGCACATAGGCGCGTACGCCGTCGTCGTTCAGGGCAGGAACATCACGTTCATCGACACGCCGGGTCACGAGGCTTTCACGGCGATGAGGTCGAGGGGTGCCCAGGCCACCGACATAGTCATCGTGATCGTCGCGGCGGACGACGGAGTGATGCCCCAGACGATCGAGGCGATCAACCACGCGAAGGCCGCGGACGTCCCGATAATCATTGCGATAAACAAGATCGATCTTCCCAACGCCGACCTCGAGAAGGTCAAGGCGGGGCTTCTCAAGCAGAATATCGTCCTCGAGGAATACGGGGGCAACGTGATGTCGGCCGAGATCTCCGCGAGGAACGGCACGGGCATCGACAAGCTTCTGGAGATGATCCTTCTTCAGTCCGAGATGATGGAGCTCAAGGCGGACCCGAACGCGCAGTGCAGGGGGGTCGTTCTCGAGGCGAAGAAGGAGGAGGGCCGGGGGATACTCAGCACCATCCTCATCCAGCAGGGAACCCTGAAGATAGGCGACGTCTTCATCACGGGAAATTATTTCGGGCGCGTCAGGGCCCTTCTCAACGAGCGCGGGAACAAGATCAAGGACGCCCCGCCATCGACGCCGGCCGTCGTTCTCGGGTGCACCGGCGTGCCCCAGGCCGGGGACGCCTTCATACAGGTCGAGGACGAGAAGACCGCCAAGGAGATAGCGTCCAAGAGGCAGCAGTTCGCGAGGGAAAGGGACCGCCGCACCTCGCAGAGGATATCCCTCGAGGAGCTGTACAAGCAGATCCAGGAAGGCGTGGCGGCCGAGCTCAATCTCATCATCAGGGCCGACACGGACGGTTCGATCGAGGCCCTGTGCGACAGCCTCTCCTCCCTCAGCAACTCCGAGGTGAAGGTCAACGTGATCCACAAGGCGGTCGGGATGATAAGCGAGAGCGACATCCTCCTGGCATCCGCCTCCAACGCCGTCGTGCTGGGATTTCACATCAACATGACCCCGAAGGCGGCGAGGCTCGGCAAGAGCGAAAAGGTCGACATCAGGTTCTACGACGTCATATACCAGGCGATCGACGACATCAAGGCCGCGATGTCCGGGCTGCTCGAGCCCAATATCGTGGAGAAGGAGCTCGGAGAGGCGGAGGTGCGCGAGGTGTTCCGGGTCTCGAAGATCGGCATGATCGCCGGATGTTACATCAAGACGGGATTGGTCAGGCGCAACGCGCTGGTGAGGGTCAGGAGAGAAGGCGAGATCATTTACAAGGGAACGATCAACTCCCTCAAGCGGTTCAAGGATGACGCCAGAGAGGTGCAGGCCGGCTTCGAGTGCGGGATCGGCGTCAGCGGCTTCGATGACCTGATCGAGGGGGATGTCCTGGAGATATTCCTGGAAGAGAAGCAGATCAGGACAATCGGGTAGAACCGGGGGCTTCCCCATGATCGTCGCTTGCCTGAGAATCCAGTTCCACCTGCCGGGTTGCTCTTCCCTCAAGGAAAAGCGGTTCGTCCTCAGGAGCCTGAAGGACAGGCTTCGCAACAGGTTCAACGTGGCCCTGTGCGAAATCGGCTACCAGGACAAATGGCAGCGAAGCGAGATCGCGCTCGTCACGGTCGCGGGCGACAGGAAGGGCATCGACGCCGCGGTCCAGTCGATCCTGAATTTCCTTGAGAGGGAGGAAAGGGCCGTTATGACCGAGTGCGACAGGGAATTTTACTGAAACGGCGGTGACCGGGGATGGAAGGAAAACACAAGGCCAGGGTCGAGGAGACGATTCACCAGCTCGTGGCGGGCATGCTCATAAGAAAAATCAAGGACCCCAGGGTCGCCAACGTTTCGATAATCCGCGTGGAGGCCTCCAGGGATTATTCCGTGGCGAAGATATATTACAACGTCATAGGCGGCGGCGGTCTCGAGGACGTAAGGAAGGGGCTCGAGAGCTGCAAGGGATTCATGCGAAACGCCGTGAAAAAGGAACTGCGGCTCAGGGTGATACCGGAGTTCGTCTTCATATACGATTCCACGCTCGACAGAGCGATGGCGCTCGAGGAGATTATCGTCCGGCTTCACGAGGAGGAGCCGCCCGCGGGGGAGGAAGGCCTTCCCGGAGAGGCTGGTCCGGAAAACGGCGCCGGCGGGGAGACGGGCGGGGACGATCAGGAGGGCCCGGAGGGCGAGGATGCTGAAGAGGGCGATTCGGACGGGCCGGAGGGCCGCGATGCGTGAAGAACCGTTCAAGGACGAATTCGGCGTTATAATGAAGATTGTCGGGGCCGCCGACAGGTTCCTGATAGTTGGCCATGTCGACCCGGACGGCGATTGCGTCGGCTCGATGCTCGCCATCTCGCTCTTCCTGCGTTCGCTCGGCAAGGATACGAGATGCTACGCGCCGGGAGAGATGCCGGAGCGGTTCATGCGCCTTCCGGGAGCGGAGGCCTTCGCCGAAAGGGAGGATCTCGGCGGGTTCGGCCACCAGGCCATCTTCGTCGTCGATTCCCCGACGGTCGGAAGGACCGAGAATCTCGTCAGGCCGGGAGGCGGCCTTCCGCTGATCAACATGGATCACCACCCCTCAAATCATCTTTTCGGCACGGTGAACGTAGTCGACGAAAAGGCCGCGGCGGCGGCGGTGATCGTTTTCAGGTTCCTCGAAACCGCGGCCCCGCGCTCGATCGACCCTGATGTCGCCGGCAACCTGTACCTCGGGATACTGATGGATACCGGGTGCTTCAGGTTCCGGAACACGAATGCCGAGGCGATGTACGCCGCCGGGAGGCTGATAGAGGCGGGCGCGAGGGCCTACGACCTGACGCACGAATACTTCTACATGAAGAACCTTCAGACGCTGAAGCTTCTCGCCCCCGTGCTGGAATCGATCGAGGTTCATTTCGACGGCAGGGCGGCGTTCATGGAGATCACACGCGAGATGCTCGAGAGGACAGGCGGATCCTTCAAGGATTCGGAAGGGTTCGTCGATTACGGCGCCTCGATAGACGACGTGGAGCTGATAGCCCTTTTCAGGGAGATAGGCGACGGAACGGTGAGGGTCAGCCTGAGGTCGAGGAACCATCATGACGTCGCGGCGCTTGCGGAAAGGTACGGCGGCGGCGGGCACGCAAAGGCGGCGGGGCTCGTGATCGAAGGGACCGTGGGCGAAGCGAAGAAAATGATCCTCGAAGGGTTCGAAAGGCTGATCGCGGAGCATGACGCTTCCGCGCCGGAAGGCGGAACGCGGGGGGAGGGGAATGAAGGATAGATTCGACAATCTCGTCATTCCGGTCGACAAATCGACCGGGCTTTCGACCTACGACGTGATAAGGCGTTTCAGGAAAACAGTGCGCGCCGACAAGGTTGGGCATTCGGGGACGCTCGATCCGCTCGCCACGGGGCTCGTCCTGATACTGACCGGCGCGGCGACCAAACTCTCGAATTATCTGATGGAGCTGCCCAAGACATATATCGCCGACGTAAGGCTCGGGGAGGCGACCGACACGCAGGATTCGACCGGCACGGTGCTGAGGTCGGCAGGCTGGGGCGGGGTGGGGGAGGAACAGATAAGGGAGATGCTGCCGAGGTTCACCGGCACCCGGATGCAGGTGCCTCCGATGTACTCCGCCCTCAAGCACAAGGGCACGCCGCTTTACGCCCTCGCGAGGAAGGGGCAGGAGATAGACCGGGCTCCACGCGAAGTGGACACGCACGAGATAGAGCTTCTCGGATGCGATCTTCCGATATTCAGGATAATGGTCCGCTGCTCCAGGGGGATGTACGTCCGCGTCCTCGCCGAGGAGATGGGGGACGCGCTGGGGGTCCCGGCCTGCCTTCACAACCTCGTCAGGACCGAAGTGGGGCATTTCAACCTGGATTCCGCCGTGAAGGACACCGATTTCGCCGCCCTCGCGGGAATGGAGAAACCCGGATATTCGCTCTCGGAGGCTCTCGGCCACTTCCCGGCGGTCGAGCTTTCGGCCGTTCAGGCGCGCGGCCTCGAGAACGGCATAGCCCCGAGGATACGGGAATCCTTCCCTCAAACGGGGGTGTACGTGAGATTGATCAGGCCGGACGGCGAACTCGGCGCCATCGCCGAGACGGGCGCCGCCGGGATACTGCATCTGAAGAAGGTCTTCAACGTCGCGGCTGCGAGCGGTTGACGGGCGGGTGGCCTGAATGGCTGAAGTGATAAGATCGAACGATCCCCTTCCCGGTTCCTTCAGCGATTCCGCCGTGTCGATAGGCGTGTTCGACGGCGTTCACGTCGGGCACCGGAGGGTGATCGACGCCCTTTGCTCGGCCAGGGCCGCCTCGGGCCTCGGCCGGTCCGTGCTCATAACGTTCAACCGCCACCCTCTTTCCCTGACGCACCCCGGGATGAGCCCCCGGCTTCTGACCACCCTCGACGAGAAGATCTCCATACTCAGGCAATTCGATATCGACCTGATACTCATAGAGGATTTCAACAAGGAGCTCGCGGCGACCGATTACAGGGAGTTCCTGTCGAAAAGGCTCGTGGAACGGCTCGGGATGAAGCATCTCGTGATCGGCTACGATTTCCATCTCGGGCGCGGCAGGGAGGGGAACCGGGAGCACATCTCGGCCGAGGGGAAGCGGCAGGGATTCGCCTTCACCGTCGTTCCGCCGGTGGTCGTCAACGGCAGCGCCGTCTCCAGCACGCGCATCAGGAAGAATCTTCTCGAACGAAGGCTTCACCGGGCCGAGAGGCTTCTTTCAAGGCCTTATTTCTTCGACGCGGACGTGGTGAGCGGCCGCGGGATTGGAAGGACGATCGGGTTCCCGACGATCAACCTGGCGATTCCCGATGGCGACAAGCTCGTCCCGCCGCGCGGGGTCTACGCTGTCCGCGTCGGGACCGGCCGGGGCGAGTTCGGAGGGATGATGAACATCGGCTCGGCGCCGACGATGGGACCGGACGCCGGGAGGAGGATAGAGGCGCATCTTTTCGATTTCTCAGGCGACCTCTACGGGAGCCGCGTCAGGACGCACTGCCTCGAATACCTCCGCGAGGAGCGCGAATTCGGGGGAAGGGAGGGGCTCGAGGCCCAGCTGGCCCTGGACCGGGAGGCGGCGAGGCGCATTCTGGAAAAGAAGTGTTGACAATCCCGGAAGGTCGTGTATGTTTATACATTGCACGCAATGTTCCGGCAGTTTTCAGGCGGATCGGGCATGGCGCCCCTTCTGCTGCCATCGTGTTTTTCAACACGGGTTATTAAGGAGGTAATAACGATGGCGCTGCAGAAAGAAGTGAAGAAGGAAGTTATCACAAAGCACCGGCTCCACGATCTTGACTCCGGCTCGCCGGAGGTTCAGATCGCTCTTCTCACCCAACGCATAAACATCCTTACCGAGCATTTCAAGCTGCACAAGAAGGATTTTGCTTCAAGGCGGGGACTGCTCAAGATGGTCGGACGCAGGCGGAAACTTCTTGATTATCTGAAGAAGAACAGGATCGATAAATATCGCAGCCTTATCAAGGAACTGGAACTCAGGAAATAACCTGCCCCTGATATTTATCGGAAGACACAGGGCTATCGGCGCATCTTGCATTGCCCGCGCCCATGGCGTTTATTGGAGGAGAATATAAGGATGATTCGGAAAAAACTAAGTCTTGGCGGAAGCGAATTTCTCTTTGAAACGGGAAGGATTGCCAAGCAGGCCGACGGGGCCATCCTGGTGGGCGAGGAAGGGACGACCGTCCTGGTGACGGCCGTCGCTTCGAAGGGAGCGGCAAGCGACAAGGATTTCTTCCCCCTCTACGTCGAGTACAGGGAGAAATTCTACGCCGCCGGAAAGATCCCCGGCGGATTCTTCAAGCGGGAGGGCAGGCCGAGCGAGAGGGAGACCCTGAGCTGCAGGCTCATCGACAGGCCGATCAGGCCGCTTTTCCCCGAGGGTTTCAATCAGGAGGTCCAGGTCGCCGCGACGGTCCTCAGCAGCGACCAGGCCCACCAGGCCGACGTCCTGGGTATAGTCGGAGCCTCGCTCGCCCTCAACCTTTCAGACATACCGTTCAACGGGATCATAAGCGGCGTGAGGGTGGGGATGAAGGAGGGCGAGTTCATACTCAACCCGACCTTCGAGGAAGTGGAGACCGGCGGCCTCGAGCTCGTCATAGCCGGTTCCGACGAGGCCATCATAATGGTCGAGGGGGGCGCGAAGGAGATATCGGAGGGCCGGATCATGGAGGCGCTCGATTTCGGGCACGCCAGGATCAAGGAGCTCAACGCCTTCCAGAGGGAATTCCTCGCCGAATGCAAAATCCCGCCCAAGAGGGAATTCAAGGCTCCCTCTGTCAACGCGGAATTGAAGGCAAAGCTGACCGCCGAATACGCGAAGGCCGTATACGACGCGTGCCGCGTTAAGGGAAAGATGAACAGCGCGAACGAACTCGCCGGCGTGATCGAAGGCGCGGTGGAGAAATATTCCGCCGAGTATCCCGATTCCGCCGGGGAGATCAAGGGGATCATGGGCGGCATCGAGCGCGAGGTCGTCAGGAAGATGATCCTCGAGGAGAAGAAACGCACCGACGGCAGGGGATACGACGAGATCAGGGACATCACATGCGAGGTCGGGGTCCTTCCGAGGACCCACGGCAGCGCCCTGTTCACGCGCGGCGAGACCCAGAGCCTCGTGGTGACGACCCTCGGAACCTCCCAGGACGAACAGAGGATCGACGGGCTCGACGGCGAGTCCTGGAAGAAATACATGCTGCATTACAATTTCCCCCCGTTCAGCGTGGGTGAGGTCGGATTCTTCCGCGGCCCGGGCCGCAGGGAGATCGGCCACGGTTTTCTCGCGGAAAGATCGCTGCAGCCGATCATCCCGAGCGACGAGTCCTTCCCGTACACGATAAGGATCGTCTCCGACATCATGGAATCGAACGGATCGAGCTCGATGGCGACGGTCTGCGGAGGAAGCCTTTCCCTGATGGACGCGGGCGTCCCGGTCTCGAAGCCGGTCGCCGGCGTCGCCATGGGCATGATCACGGAGGGCGGGAAGCACGCGATCCTCACCGACATCCTCGGCATCGAGGATCATCTGGGGGACATGGATTTCAAGGTCACCGGGACGCGCGAAGGCATCACCGGTTTCCAGATGGACGTCAAGGTGATGGGCATATCCAGGAAGGTGATGGAGGAGGCGATCGAACAGGCGCGCAGGGCGAGGCTCAAGATTCTCGACATAATGGAGAAGACGCTCGCCGAGCCGAGAGCCGAGCTTTCCCCATACGCGCCGAAGATAGTCCAGATCAAGATACCGGTAGACAAGATCCGCGAAATCATCGGCCCGGGGGGCAAGATGATAAGGCATATCCAGGATGTCTCCGGCGCGAAGATAGACATAGACGACGACGGCACGGTGGCGATCGCCGCGGTCGACCAGGCTTCGGGGGACAAGGCCCTGGAGATGATCAACCTTATCACGGCGGAACCCGAGCTCGACAAGGTGTACAAGGGCACGGTCAGGAGCATCGTGACCTTCGGCGCTTTCGTGGAGATACTGCCCGGGAAGGACGGCCTTCTCCACATATCGGAGATCGACACCAAGAGGATAAACAAGGTCGAGGACGTGCTTTCGCTCGGGCAGGAACTGGAAGTCAAGGTCGTCGGCATAGACAAGGAAGGAAAGATAAGGCTCAGCCGGAAGGTCCTTCTATAACCGACATATGTTGAAACTGCCCCGACCACGGAAGGTGACGCTGGATTCCGGCGCCACGCTTCTCCACCAGCGCAATCCCGTCTCCCCGACGGTCGCGTTCGGCGTCTGGATATCCAGGGGATCGAGAGACGAGAAGCCCTCCGAAAGAGGGCTTTCCCATCTTCTGGAGCACATGGTCTTCAGGGGTACGGGAAAAAGATCGGCCCTCGACATCGCCCTAGACCTCGAATCGATCGGCGGCCAGTGGGACGCCTTCACCGGCAAGGAATCGACCTGCTACCACGGGAAGGTCCTCGAGGAGCATTTCGGGACCTTCGCCGAGATACTCGCCGACATCGTGCTCGATCCGTCCCTTCCCGCAGACGCGTTCTCCATGGAGCGGCGCGTCGTGCAGGAGGAGATCAGATCGGTCAGGGACACCCCCGAGGAAGTCGCCTTCGAGCTCTTTTACAGCAGCCTCTTCGCCCCCGACCAGCTCGGCTACCCCGTGGCGGGCCGGATAGGCGACGTGGTTTCGTGCACGCGCGCGCGGCTTTTCGATTTTCACGAAAAAACCTACACGGCCGGGAACGCGATATTCGCGTTCATAGGGAATATTCCCGCCGCGGCGGTGGCGAGGGAGATAGACAGGCTTTTCGTCTTCAGGCGCGCGGGGACGCGCGGCGCCCGAAGAAGGCGCGCCGTTTTCTCCGGCAGGAGAAGGTCTTCGGTCGCGAGGGCCGACTGGACGCAGTCGCATCTCTGCGCCGGAGTGAAGATCCCGTCGGCTTCGCACCCGGACAGGTTCCCCCTGATCGTCTTTTCCAACATCCTGGGGGGCGGGGTGTCGTCGAGGATGTTCCAGAGCCTCAGGGAAAAGGCCGGCCTCGCCTATTCGGTTTTCTCGAGCGCCAGTTTCTTCACCGACGCCGGCGCTTTTTCCACCTACTTCTCCGTCGACCCGAAAAACCTCGAAAAGGCGCTCGGGATATACAGGCAGGTGATGGACGAGCTGAGGCGCGGGGGGGTCACGAAGGGGGAGCTGGAAAGCGCGGTCTCGCAGATCAAAGCCTCGGTGATCTTCGGCGTCGAGAGCGTGGAAAGCAGGCTCTTCAGGCTCATTCACAGCGAGGTTTTCTACGGAGAGTACCAGACGATGCCGCGCATACTCGGGGCGATCGAGAGGGTCCGGGCGCGGGATGTCGCGCGCGTCATCGGGGAGTATTTCGACGAGGAGATGCACACCTACGCGACATGCGGCCCCCGTTCGCTGAAAGGGCTCGTTCCCGGCGGGGCCGTCGCGTCCCGAAGGCGCGAAAGGGGGCGGCGATGAAGGTTTCTGCGAGATATCTTCCGCATCACGAGGGGCTCCCGCCCGTAAGGCGGATGACCCCGGGCTCGAGCGGGTTCGACATCCATGCCGCGGTGGGCCGGGATCTCGTGGTGCCTCCCGGTAAATCGGCCCTCGTCCCGACCGGCCTGGAGCTGTCGATACCGGAGGGTTTCGAGGGGCAGGTCAGGCCGCGGAGCGGCCTCGCACTGAAGGACCGCGTGGGCATACTGAACAGCCCCGGCACGATAGACAGCGATTACAGGGGCGAGATCGGGATAATACTCTTCAACTTCGGGGACGCGCCCTTCGTGGTGCGGCGCGGCGACAGGATCGCCCAGATAGTCTTCTGCAGCCTTCCGGAGGTGGAGATCGTCGACGCCGGCGAGCTCGACCCGACCGCCCGCGGAGACGGAGGGTTCGGGCACACCGGCCGGGGGTGACGGCATGGCCATTCTCCTGCTCCTTCTCCCGGCCGCCGTGGCGGCATTCATTCTCTACACGATCTGGAAGCTCCGGTGGGGATCACCCCCCGGACCCTTCCCCGCGGTTCTCGCCTATCACAAGGTGGGCGGATTCGAATTCGGCGGCACCTGGATCACGCCGGCGAGATTCGCCGGGCATATGGACCGTCTTCTCGATTCCGGGCGAAGGTTCATAAGCGAGGACGAATTTCTGGCCTCGTTGTGCGGCTCGAGGGAGCGCGATCCGGGCGAGATTCTCCTCACCTTCGACGACGCCTACGCGATGCTCTCGGTCAACGCGATCCCCGCGCTCGCCGAAAGGAAGATCCCGGCCCTCGTCTTCGTCGTCACGGAATACGCGGGACGGGACAACGCCTGGGAGCTTCCCCTCCCCGGCCGCAGGGCCGCGCACATGAGCTGGGAGGAGATAAGGCGCCTCTCGGACGCGGGGGGAGTGACCTTCGGCTCCCACTCGGGATTCCACAGGGACCTCACGAAATATCCGCCCGGCGAGCTCGATCGGGAGCTGGCCGCGTCGAAGAAGGCGATGGAGGAGAGGACCGGGCGGCCGGCGAGGAGCTTTTCGTATCCCTACGGGCGCGTCAACCGGAGAGTCGCCGAAGCGGTCCGAAAGGCCGGGTACGAGGCGGCCTTCACGCTTTATCCGCCGGGTAAGATTACCGCCGTCGACCCCTTCATGCTTCGCAGGGAGGGCGTGTGGGTGATAGACACCGGCAGGTCTGTCCTGAACAAACTGCCCGGAAGCGCGATCTTCTGGTTCGAGGATGTCAAGGGAAGGAGCATAAACGCCTTCGCCGGAATGAGCCTTCCACGGCGAAGGAACGGCCCGTCCCGCCGCTGATCCGGCCCCGCTCAATTCCTGGAAAGAACGTACGACATGCCGTCCTCGCCCATGCGGTAATTGATCCCGCCGTGCTGCGCGAGGCCGACCGCTTTTTCGCTGAGGATCCTGCGGACGGCGAGAACCTCCAGGGTGAACGGATACGATCCCTGGGATGCGAAATGCTCATCGAGCCCCTGCCTTATGGCGGACTCGAGGGCCCTGAGCCTCAATTCTTCGATGTCCGTCGCGAGGGAGCCGGAGCCGGCCGTCTGCCCGGCCTCGATCGTGTCCGCCCGGCGGGCCGTCCATCCGGGAGGCGAAAGCCTCGGGACAACGTACTCGCCGGCCGCGTACGAGGCGAGCAGCATGAAAAACGCGGCGAAGGTCGGGAGCAGCCTGCCCGGCGATTCCTTTCCCTTTTCCTCTTCCTTGAATACGGGTTCCTCCTCGGCGGCCGGCGCGGCTTCGCTGAATTCGAGAAGCCCTTTTTCCAGGAGCTGCTTCAGGGACTCGTATGTGCAGAAACGCGCCTGTTTCGCGTGGGACACTATCCATGCGAGGCTTCGTTCCTCTTCGAGGAGCCCGTAGATGGTCTCCTCGCCGTGCTCGAGGGAGGCTTTCTTCCCCTGCGGCCCTGCGAGGCGACGGAAGGTCATGTCATCGCTGGAAAAGATGCGACGCATCTCGGGCAGCTCGTCGATCCTCCTGTAGCTTTCCATGAGGACGGCCTCGACCTTGAGCGAGGCGTACGATTTGACGCCGGTCAGGACGTTGCTGCCGATGATGAACTTGTACTGGCTCTTCGGCCAGCTCAGCACCTCCTGGACCGATTCGTAGATCTGCTCGGAGAAGATCGTCACGAGCTCGTCCTCGTTGAAGTACCTCTCGGACAGGAGTATGTCGGTCAGGTCGAAACTCGATTCGGAGAGAATCTTCTGAATGGAGCCCATCTCCCGGCGGCCGATGAAGCCGTACCTTACGAGAAAGTCCTTCAGCGGATCGTTGGAGCTGTTTCTCCTGTCGCGGGTCGATATTATCATCCCGTCCTGGAAGAATATCGCGGCGCTTTGGTCGGCCGAGACCGAGAGCATGCCCGATTTTTTCTGTATCGAGATCAGCTGGAAAATCTCGCTGAGCCCGAAATCCTTGGCGTTCCCTTCCAGAGCCATCTGCGGTCCTTTCTATGATCCTACAGCGAATCCAGGAAAGTCTCGAAACGTTCCTCGTTGGTCTTCGGTTCCGGGACGGCCGTCGGCTTGTCCGCCCTGCCGGCGTCCTCCGGCTGTTCGGGGACGTAGTCGGCCGGCAGCACCCGGAAATTTTTCTGCTCCTGCGCCTGCTTTATGCGAAGCGACAACAGAATGAGCCACGCGAGAACGGCGCACGGGACGGCGATCTTCCAGACGGAGCCCGGGCCCGGCGCCCCGAACGAATCGTCGAAATAGAAGCCGGACCATGCGAGGCAAAGCGCCGCCGAGACGCCCGCCCCGATCGCGAAAAGCCCCCGGACCGTCCTTCCCGCCATGATCCACGCGGCCCCGGGGTAAAGGAGCATCCTGAGCCTGCTGCCCGCCCCGTTCCTGCCCGACGCCTTCTGGCGCCTGTGCCGCAGGAGGGCCTCCATCACCTTGACGCTCGAAAGGCCGGTTATCACCTTCGCGCAGTCGGGGCAGAGTATGATTCCCGTGCGGGTGTCCGCGCAATCGGGGCACGCCGCCCTGCCGCAGTTGCCGCATTTGGAAACGTTGAACGCAGGAGGGAAGATCCTTCCGATCGCGATGGCGGCCGCCAGAGAGAGGACGAGCAGCCACGCGTAGCGGTCGAACGGGAAGAGGAGCCACGGCGCGAGGGCGCGGTTTACCAGAAGATCCCCGCCCTTCCCGCTCTCCCTGCGGGCTATCGACCAGAGCTCCGCGCTCGAGAATCCCTCGTCGTAGACGGGATGGTCCCTGAGAGTCACGACGGGGTGGTTTTTCCTGTATCTCTCCAGCCCGTTCTCGCCCGATTTCTTCAGCGCCGAACTCGACTGGGCGAAGAGCATCTTGTTTATGTATGCCTGCCCGATGTTGAACCAGGCCGTGGCGGCCGTCGAATCGATCGCGACGACGTTCTGATATCCGGCCAGGGCCCTGTTGTAGTCGGACAGCATGAAATAGACGTTTCCCAGGTTCAGGTAGGCCGGGGCGAAATCGCTTCTGAGGGCGACGGAGGAGAGAAGATGGTTCCTGGCGCCCTCGTAATCGCCCATCCTGTATTTCAGCGTTCCCAGGGCGAATTCCTTTTCCGCTTCGAAGGAGGGGTCATCTATCGACTCGATGGAATCGAGAAGTTCCCTGTCGGCGCCCGACATGTTGATCATGGACAGCCTTCGCGCGACGCTCCCCCCGTCGAGCGCGGGGACGACGATGTTCGAATATCCGGAGGCGAATGAGGCGGCGGCAGTCAGCGCGACAAGGCATGTGACGACGGCCTTTTCCCTTTTGCTGATATAGGACCAGATGAAGACGATCAATATGGCCGTGTATGCGGCGATGCCCGCGCGGGCGATCAGAAGCGCGGCCACGATCAGCGGGCCGGCCAGGCGGGCCGGAGGGAATGCGAATCGTTTCGACCAGGATTCCCGCAGCCGGTGATCGAAGAAAGGCCAGTATTTCATCGCGAGCGCCCCGAGGATCACGAAGAGGGACAGAACCAGGGTGAATACCGCCATAAGCCCGAGGTTGGCGGCGAGAAAGGCCTGGTTGCGGTATCCGATCAGGAGCCGTTTGAATCCCTCGACGAGGTGGAAGGCGAAATCGGGGTGCGCGTGCATCAGCTCGACGCGGGCGAGCGTGAACATCGGCTCGGCGTAGTGGCCTGACAGGGCGGCGCTGAGGATGAGCCTTCTGCGGGCCTCCTCCCAGTCGCCCGAGCCGAGGATGTCGAGGGCCTCCCTGTAGAGCACGCGCGAGGTGATATGGAGCGAGGGGGAGCCGCGCTCGATCTCGGCAAGCGAATAATTCTTCAACCCGTCATTTGGTATATTATCCAACGAGTTGGCACGCGCCGATGTGCAGATTGCAACGGCTGCGGACAGGCATAAAATGTGCGCGATAATCCGTACCGGTATAATTGCTTGTATCTTCTTGTCTTTCACCGCTTCAACCAACCTGTGTCCTGTTTTTCCCGAGGCCCGGTTGTAACTCCAGATACCGCATCGGCAATAATCATGCCGCATCGATCCGCCCTTCTTCCCGGCCCCGAAAACGGGGGTTCGCTGTTTACATCCGGCCCCGCCGGTGCTTTCATGTGTTTGCAGCGGTTCGTCCGGGAACTCCGGATCTTTGCGCGGGTCGAAAGGAGGTCGCGCTTATGCAGCCTGTGGAGATTTCCGAAATCGCCGGGTCGGCGGGGCGTCAGGTTCTTCTCAGGGGCTGGCTCCGCAACAGGCGTTCGAGCGGAGGCATCCTCTTCCTGGAGCTTCGCGACGGCACGGGGACGGTCCAGTGCGTGGCCTCGAAATCGGTTCTGGGAGCGGAGGCCTTCGAGCGCGCGGGGAAGCTCCCGTGCGAATCATGCATCGAGATCGAAGGAACCGCCATCGAGGATCCCCGCGCGCCGGGAGGGCTGGAGGTTTCCGTTACGGCCCTGAGGATCGTTCGGGCGGCCGGGGCCCGCTGCGCCCGCCGGGGCTCCCCCGGCGCGGGCGTCCCCGGCGACCGCCGGCATCTGGAGCTGCGGGAATCGAGGCAGGCCGCGATACTGCGAATAAGGGCGGGCGTTTCGCGATATATCCGGGACTTCCTCGACGCAGGGGGATTCGTTCAGTGCGACGCCCCTGTTCTGAGGCCGGGGGCCGGCGAGCGTGGAGCGGGGATTTTCGAGATTCCCTATTTCGGAGACAGGGCCTTTCTCTCCGGCGGGGCCGGGCCGTACAACGAGGCCGCGGCCGCGGTGCTGAGGAAGGTCTATTCCTTCGGGCCCGTCTTCACGGCGCGGGGGGCCGGGGCCTCCGGGGAGCTGACCGAATCCTGGATGGTGGAGCCTGAATGGGCCTTCGCCTCCCTCGGGGAGATCATGGCGCTCGCCGAGGATCTCGTCTCCGAGGTGGCGCGGAGGTGCCTCGTGGAGCAGCGCGGCCTCCTCGAAGGCGTTATGGAAAGGAAGGTCGGGGCTCTGGCGCTCGCGCAGCGCCCCTTCCCGAGGATCGAGTTCCGCGAGGCCGCCGCGATCCTGTCGAATTTCGACAGGCCCCTTTTCGTCCACAGGCTCCCGGCCGCCTCGAAGGCGTTTTCCGTGGAGGAGGATCCCCGTAATCCCTTGCTGAGCCTTTCTTTCGAGCTGTTCGCCCCCGGCTCGAGGGTCGCGATGATCGAAGGGGCGCAGAGGGCCTACGACACGGATTTCCTCAAGAGGCGGATTGGGGAGCGCGGCCTGCCGGAAAAAGGATTCGGTTTGTCCCTCGACCTCTCCCGCTGCGGGGGATTCCCCCACTCGGGATTCTCGCTTTGCCTCGAGCGCCTGCTCGCCTGGATCTGCGGCGCGGGGGACCCCGGGGAGACGATCCCCTTCCCGAGGACGGCCTCGAAGCTCACGCCGTGACGGCCGGGGCCAGGCCATCCCCTGCGATGTCAATAAATCTTGACAAATTTCACGCCAGCAGTTAGAATATCAAGTCATAGGGAGTAATACTCATAAAACGGGGCCAGGTTAAGGGAAAAGTATATTAAAACGTGAAGGAGCCGTCTCCGGCCTTTCCGGCGCCATTGTGCTCGGCATCTCGCATTATCCGGGCTTGCCGGGGATCGCTCTGATGGAATTCTACCGTTCAAGCGGGGCAGGATGAGGAATCAGGGGAGGTGATCTGCACATCCTGCGGGCATGTATTAAAAAGGTCATCCAACTTACAGGAGGGGAGATCGTGAGATCTGTAAAAGTATTCGCTCTGCTGCTCGTGCTCATTACGGTTTCGGTTCCGATCGCCGCCGGCGATTGCGACATAATGCCCGTCGCGGGGACTTACAGCACATACACCGGGACGCAGCTGCCCGGGAGGGCTTCCGAAGCGTTCTGCCTCTATCCGTTCAACGGCGGCGTGCCGGGGAACACCGAGAGAGCCGAATCGTGGAACGGCTCCGTCCTCGGAGGCCAGTGGAAGGCATGGGGCATGTACATAGACGACAACGGAGCCGTGGAAACGGCCCGCTCGATCGACGCCTACGGCAACGGGTACATCGATTATGCTACGAATTACCTGGGCGGCTGGTTCTGGCTCACCGGGGCCCATGTCTGGGGAGACGGCGTCAACGACATGACCGGCTACCTGACCTACTTCAACGTCGGCACGAGGCTGACGGTCATCGGCGGCCAGGTCGTCGGGCTGACCTCGAACGTCACCTTCAGGGGCACATTCGACCAGTGCTCGGTCTGTTTCATCAGGTACGCGATCACCAACGCGATGCGCGTCGGCGTGATCACGAACGGCGCTCCGCCGGCCGGATTCCCCGCGTTCGAATGCGGCGCGACCTCGGGCGAGATCTTCGATCTCTGCTGCATCCTCACCGACATCTGGTGCGACGAGATCGGCGCGGACGAATCGACCTGGGGAGGCATAAAGGCCATGTACAGGTAACGCACTCCTGCTGTTGCCTGTAATATCGGGGAGAGGGACGCTTGAACCTCTCCCCGTTTTTATTCCCTCCGCGGCATGCCGCCCCGCCCCGCGGCCCGGTTACCGGTTGATTTTGCGTCTCTCATCTGCTAACTTACTCCTGTTTTTCAATAGTATTCACCTCCTCTTCCCAGGGAGGAAATTTTTTGAATAGAAGCATAATAAGAAGGCTGGCGAATCTTTCCTCGGCGGTGCTCGTCACGGCCGTCCTGGCCCGTTCGGGAGCGGCAGCCGCTGCGGAGAACGACGATTTCAGGTTCGCGCAGAGGCTTCAGCGCGACGGGATGTTCATCGCGGCAGCCGAGGAGTATCAGCGTTTTTCCGAAAAATACCCGGAAAGCCCCCTTCGCCCGCTCTCCCTTTTCAACGCCGGGGAATCTTGGATGAGGGCCGCGAGGGCCGGGGAGGCCCTCGCCGTCTTCGAATCCCTTCTGACGGCGTATCCGTCCGACGAGAATGCCTGCAAGGCGAGGTATTACAGGGGGGATATCCTCAGGGCGATGAAAAAGTACAGGGAGGCCGCCGACGAATTCATGATGATCGAGGAGGACTTTCCCGGCTGCCCCCTGAAGGGAAGGGCGCTGCTCGGAGCCGGCGAATCCCTCATCGCGGCGGGCGATTCCCCCGCCGCAGCCTCGGTGCTGAGGCGTCTTTCCGACACGGAGAAGGATGACGAGGTCCGGCCGAGGGCGATGTTCAGCCTCGCCGTGGCGCTCGATAACATCGGCAGGGATCTCGAAGCCGTCGGCGTCCTCGAGACCCTCGTGTCGAAGCATCCCGAGTCCCCGGTCTCCGCGCTCGCCCTCCTCAGGCTCGGCGACGGCGCGGTGGCGGCCGGCGACCTGGGGAAAGGCGTGGAGTATTTCAGGAAAGCCGCCGACAGGCACAAGGAAAAATCGCTGAGGGAACGGTCGATTCTCAAGCTCATCGAGACGCTCGAGAGGGCCGGCGCCATGGATGAGGCGCTGAAGGAATCCACCGCGTTTCTCGGGGAGTTCCCCGAATCCGCCGGGCGGCCGGCCGTATATCGCGGGGCGATCGGCTCGGCCCGGCATCTCGGGCGGCACGACCGCGCGCTCGAGCTGATCGAAAGCTGGAGAGCCGAGGGGGCCGTTCCGGACAGCATCGGCGAGATAAGCCTTCTCAAGGCGAGGATCCTCGCTGAAAAGGGCAGGGACGTCGAGGCGCGCTCCGAGCTCGCCCCGTTCAGGCACGCGTGGCCCTCTTCGCCCCTTCTGCCCGAGGCGCTTCTTCTCGAGGCGGGGCTGCTTCGGCGCTCAGGCGAGGGACGGGAGGCGGCCGGCCGCCTGCATCTCGCCCTCCTCGAGGAGAAGGACGAGGGGAAACGCGCCGCGATCCTTTCGTCCCTCGCTTCGATTTGCGCCGAAGACCTGGCCGACACCCTCTCGGCGATAATGTATTGGGAGACGGTCGCGTCGATCGACCTTACGGGGCTCGAGTCGGCCGAAGCGCTCTGGAAGGCGGGGCTCGCGAGGGAGATGTCAGGGGATATCCGCGGGGCTTCGGCGAATTACGGCGAATTGCTGGCGAGATTTCCTGAAAACCCCAGGGCGGAGGAGGCTTCGGGGAGGCTCGAAAGGATCGCCCTCCGCGGAGCCGAAAGGGGGGACGCCGTCGCCGAGCTGGCGCGGGTCCTTACCGCCGATTCCCCTCCGCAGGAGAGGGGCATAGAGGCAGGCGTAATACTTCTCGAGTCGGCCGACAGGCCGGAGGAAGCGGCCTCCTACTTCGAAAGGAGCCTGAAGGGGCAGTTGCCCGAAGCGCTCGCGGCGAAGGCGGCGTACTACCTCGGCAACGCGAGGCACAGGCAGTACGAGCTGTCCGTCGCGTCCGGCAAGCCGGACAGGGACCTTCTTTCCAGGGCCCTTTCGCAGTGGCTCAAGGTGGCGAGGGAATCGGTGGGGACCGAATGGGGCTCGAAGGCGCACATCAATTACATAGAGGGCAGGATGTCGGAATGGAACGACGCCGACAAACTTCAAAAAATCGATGAATTCCTCCAGTACTACGGGAAGATGCCCGAAAAGTGGAGGGCCCTGGCGCTAAAGTCGGAGCTCCTCTTCGATGCGGCCTCGGCCGGCGGGGAAGGGGCGGCCGGGAGCGCGCTCTCCATCTGCGAGGCGATAGAGGCGGGGGATGCCCCGGAAGAGATCAGGAAAGATGCCCTGCTGCGCTCCGGCTACCTCAGAAAGTTGTCCGGGGACATGGCCGGGAGCGTGGGTGATTTCAGGGCGTTCGCGGGGCGTTACGGCGGCGACGGCCGAGTTGCCTCCGTTCTTTTCGACCTCGGGGAGACCCTCTTCGCAATGAAGGACTACGGGGGCGCCCTCGAAGCCTGGACGTCGTGCACGGGGAAAAACCCGCCGCGCTCCCTCGCGGCGAAGTGCGCCCTGCGAATGGGGGATTGTCGGTATTACACGCATGATTTCGCCTCCGCGGCCGCCACATTCGGCGGATTCGCGCTTTCATATCCGGAGAGCGGGCTGATCGACGAGGCAGCCTACCGGCAGTCGCTGGCGCTCGAGAGGCTGGGCAGGTTCGACTCATCGGACTCCATACTCGTCCATCTCGAAAAGAAGAGGGATGTGGCCCCGGGCCTCAGGGCGAGGATGCTCTCGAGGCTCTCGCAGAGGCTTCGCGCGAAAGGCCGCGCGGCCGAGTCCCTGCCCCTTCTCGAAGAGCTCGTTTCGCTCGACCGCGGGCACGAGAACCTTTCCGCCTGGGGCGAGGCTCTTTTCGAAACGGGCGATTTCAGGCAGTCCGAGAAGATATTCTCCGAGGCCCTGCGGCACGAAGGCGCCGACTCATGCAGGATCGTCGC
The DNA here is from genome assembly GCA_025453655.1 of Candidatus Krumholzibacteriia bacterium. Taxonomy (GTDB): domain Bacteria; phylum Krumholzibacteriota; class Krumholzibacteriia; order Krumholzibacteriales; family Krumholzibacteriaceae; genus JALOPX01. The sequence continues at coordinate 12,982 of JALOPX010000002.1, read as the reverse complement.
CGGCCGGGCGATGGCGAGGGTGCGGCTGGGGGAGGCCGGGAAGGCCCGGGAGGATCTGGGGAAGCTCATCGCGTCGAATCCGGGATGCGGGAGGATGGCGGCGGTGCTGCTGGAAATGGGAATGGCGGAGGCGGGGGACGAAAGATGCGCCGACGCCGTCGCGACCCTGACAGGCCTGAGGGAGAGATTCCCCGGGACGGATGAGGCGGCGACGGCCCTTTACCACATGGCAGTCTGCGACATCAAACGCGGAGGGTACGCCGAGGCGATAGACAGGCTCAACGCCTTCCTCAGGGAGATGCCGCGCACGCCGATCCTCGACCAGGTCTATTTCAAGCTCGCCTCGGCCCGCTACGCTTCGAAGAATCCGGGGCTCGCCGCGGTCGATTACGGCCTCGCGGCGGAAGCGTCGCGCGACGACGGGCTGATCTTCCTCGCCATGAAGAACAGGGCGATGATCTACCAGGAGCTCGAAGAATGGGACAAGGCCTCGGAGGGCTGGTACGCGATATGTGAGAGATATCCGGGGCGCGACGACATCGTGGAGCTCTTCTTCAATCTCGGGTTCTGCTACGGGCAGGCCGGGAAGTACGAGATGGCGAAGGAGGTCTACCTCAGGATACCGGGCGTGGCCCGCGACGAGGAACAGCAGGGGAGGGCCCATTACTGGGCCGGGGTCAGCCTGAAAAGCATGGGACGCTACGACGAGGCGGTCAGGGAATTTCTGCGCGTCCCCTACCTGAAGACGGGGGGGATGTGGGGGGTGACCTCGAAGCTCGAGGCCGCGGACTGCTACGAGAAGATGGGACAGAGGCAGCAGGCGGAGGACATATACCGGAGGATTCTCGAGACCCACGGAGAGGGATCCGACTGGGGCTCGCTGGCCAAAAAGGCGCTGGAGCGGATGAACGCGCCGGCGGCGGGGGACGACGAATCCGGGAGGCGGGGCTCCGGCGATCCCGGCGCTTCCCCGGGCAGGGAAGAATAGATGGCTCGTGAATACCTTGTCGTCAAGGGGGCGCGCGAACACAACCTGAAGAACATCACGGTATCGATACCGCGGAGGAAGCTCGTCGTCATCACCGGGCTGAGCGGCTCCGGCAAATCATCGCTCGCTTTCGACACGATCTACGCCGAGGGGCAGAGGCGATACGTCGAATCGCTGTCGAGCTACGCGAGGCAATTCCTGGAACAGATGGAAAAACCCGAGGTCGATTCGATCGAAGGGCTCTCGCCCGCGATATCGATAGACCAGAAGACCACGTCGCGGAACCCGAGATCGACGGTCGGTACCATCACGGAGATTCACGATTACCTCAGGGTTCTGTTCGCCCGCGTCGGCGTGCCCCACTGCCCCGGGTGCGGAAGGAGGATATCGCGCCAGTCGATAGCCCAGATCGTGGAGAAGCTCGCGGCCCTCGGCGAGGGCGTGAAACTCGTGATGATGGCGCCGGTCGTCCGGGGCAGGAAGGGGGAGCACAGGGCGCTCCTCGAGAAGCTCGCGCGCGACGGGTTCACGAGGGTCCGCATAGACGGCGTGATGCGTTCCCTCGACGAGGAGATCTCGCTCGACAAGAAAAAGAGCCACAGCATCGAGGTGGTGGTGGACAGGCTCAAGGTGAAGCCCGGGATAGAACGGCGCCTCGCCGATTCGGCGGAGACGGCGGCCGGGGCGGGGGGCGGCGTGATAATGGTGGCCCAGGACGACGAGGAGGTGCTTTACAGCCTCGAATATTCGTGCCCCTGGTGCGGCGGGAGCCTCGGGGAGATATCGCCGAGGATCTTCTCCTTCAATTCCCCCTACGGAGCCTGCCCGGCCTGCCACGGCCTCGGCACCACGATAGATTTCGCCCGCGAGCTGGTCGTTCCCGACGAATCGCTCAGCCTCAGGGAGGGCGCGATGGCGCCCGCCGGCCCGCTGAGGGACAACTGGTTCAGGAGCAGGATGGAGGCGCTCGCCGCGCTCCACGGCTTCTCGCTGGACAGCCCCTTCGAAAAGCTGCCTAAGAAGATACAGAAGATCATCCTCGAAGGGTCGGGCGACGAGATCGTCGTGCGCTACGAATTCGAGAGGGGGAGCGGCGAATACATGACGACGTGGGAGGGGATAATTCCCAACCTGCGGAGAAGGTATCATCAGACGAGGTCGGAGGCGGTCAGGAAATGGATAGAGGCGTACATGACGAGCGACGACTGCGCCTCCTGCCGCGGCGCGAGGCTCAAGGCGGAGAGCCTCTCGGTCCTCGTCGAGGGAAGGAATATCGCCGAGGTCTCGGCCATGACGATCGGAAGGGCCGCGGAATTCTTCTCCTCGCTCGACCTGAAGGGGAACGACGCGCTGATCGGGGAACCGCTGATCAGGGAGATCGCCTCGAGGCTGGAGTTCCTCAGGAACGTGGGGCTCGATTACCTCGGGCTCGACAGGTCATCGAGCACCCTTGCGGGCGGCGAGGGGCAGAGGATAAGGCTCGCGACGCAGATCGGATCGAGCCTCGTCGGGGTCCTGTACATCCTCGACGAGCCGTCGATCGGGCTTCACCAGAGAGACAACGCCAAACTGATCGCGACGCTCAAGGAGCTGAGGGACGCGGGGAACACCGTCATCGTGATCGAGCACGACAGGGACACGATCCTCGAGGCGGACCATGTCATCGATCTCGGCCCGGGAGCCGGCGAGCACGGAGGGTACGTGGTCGCCTCCGGCACGCCCGACGAGATCGTGAAGGTGCCGGGGAGCCTTACGGGGCGGTACCTCGGACGGGAACAGTACTTCGACTACAAGGACGGGACGGGGGCGGGAAACGGGAAGCGGCTCGTGCTGAAGGGGGCGCGGGCCAACAATCTCAAGGGGATCGACGTCGCCTTCCCCCTCGGGATGATGATCTGCGTCACCGGGGTCTCCGGGTCGGGGAAAAGCACCCTCGTCAACGACATCCTCTACAGGGCTCTTCACAGGCATTTCCACAGGAGCACGACCCTTCCCGGGGCGCACGACGGGATCGAGGGGCTCGGTAACATCGACAAGGTCATAAACATGGACCAGTCGCCGATCGGCAGGACGCCCCGCTCGAACCCGGCCACATACACGGGGATATTCGGCCCGGTCAGGGATCTTTTCTCGAGGCTGCCGGAAGCGAAGGTCAGGGGTTACAAGCCGGGGCGCTTCAGCTTCAACGTCAGGGGCGGAAGGTGCGAATCGTGCCTCGGGGACGGGATGATCAAGGTCGAGATGCATTTCCTCCCGGACGTCTACGTCCACTGCCAGGAATGCAAGGGGAAACGGTACAACAGGGAAACGCTCGAGATAACCTTCAAGAACAGGAATATTTCCGAGGTGCTCGAAATGACCGTTGACGAAGCGTTCCTTTTCTTTGAGAATATACCTTCCATCAGAAGGAAGCTCAAGGTCCTTCAGGAGGTCGGCCTCGGGTACATCAGGCTCGGGCAGCCGGCGACGACACTTTCGGGCGGCGAGGCGCAGAGAGTCAAGCTTGCCGCCGAGCTTTCGAAGGTCGGCACGGGCGGGACCCTCTATATCCTTGACGAGCCCAGCACCGGTCTTCATTTCGAGGACGTCAAGCTGCTGATGACCGTTCTCGGAAGGCTCGTCGCGAAGGGAAACACGGTAATCGTGATCGAGCACAACCCGGACGTCATCCGGCACGCCGATCACATCATAGATCTCGGGCCCGAGGGAGGGGAGAAGGGCGGAGAGGTGGTTTACGCCGGAGCGCCCTCGGGAATCGTGGATTGCGGCGCGTCCTGGACGGGAAGGATGATGCGAAGATACCTCCCCCCGAAAAGGGCCGGGCGCGGCCGCGGGGGACTGCGGACGGATTGAACCGGGCCCGCGCGCGGGGAGGCCGGGGAAGGGACGGGCGGGCCGGATCGCCTGTACATTCAGCAAGGAGCGGCACATGTCGATGAAAACGCCTTTATACGATTCGCACGTCGAGCGCGGCGGGCGCATCGTCGAGTTCGCGGGATACCTCATGCCCGTTTCGTTCGAGGGCATCGTCGCCGAGCACGAGAGGGTGCGGCGCAAGGTCGGCCTTTTCGACGTAAGCCACATGGGCGAGATCGAACTGACCGGCTCCGACGCCCTGAAATTCGCCGATTACGCCGTGACCAACAACGTGGGCAGGATGAATGACGGGCAGATCTGCTACACGGTCTGCTGCAACGCGGAGGGCCGCGTGCTGGACGACCTGCTCGTCTACAGGTTCTCCCCGGAACGGATTCTCTTCGTCGTCAACGCGGTCAACGCGACGAAGATCCACGAGCACCTGCTCAGGATACGCAAGGGGGACGTCGAGATCGCCAATCTGTCCCCGCATATCGGGCAGATCGCCGTCCAGGGGCCCGCGTCGAGGGAGCTTCTTCTCGGAAACGCGATCTTCGCCCCCCTCGGCGGCAGGCTGAAGGAGATGCCCTACTACACCTTCCTGACCTTCGAGCACGAGGGCGAGGAGATCATCCTGTCGCGCACGGGTTATACCGGCGAGCTCGGGTACGAGATATATCTTCCGACCGCCATGACGGCCGAAGTCTGGCGGCGGCTCCTCGCGGACGGGAAGAGCCTCGGCGCCGCCCCGATAGGCCTCGGAGCGAGGGACACCCTGCGCTTCGAGCCCTGCTACTGCCTCTACGGCCACGAGATTGACGAGGAAACCTCCCCGCTCGAGGCGGGGCTTTCCTGGGTCGTCAAGCTGAAGAAGGACGATTTTCTCGGGCGCGCCGCCCTGCTCGCCGAGAAGGAGGCCGGCCCGGCGAGAAGGCTCATCGGGCTGGAACTGACCGAGAGGGGGATACCGAGGCAGGGTTGCCCCGTATATTACAAGGACGAGATGGCGGGCTGCGTGACGTCCGGGACCTTTTCGCCGACCCTGCAAAGATCGCTTGCGATGGCTCTCGTGAAAAGCGATGTTCCGGCCGACGCCGCGGACCTCGCGATCGGGATAAGGGGAAAATCGGTGCCGGCCGTCGCGGCCGAAATGCCGTTCTATAAAGGTTCCGTCAACGATTAGATCATGAGCGAAAGGATGGTACGAAATGGTTCCTGAAGAATGCAGATTCACGAAAGAGCACGAGTGGGTCTACGCCGAGGACGACGTGGCGGTCATCGGGATAAGCGAGTACGCGGCGGGAGAGCTGGGCGACATTGTTTATGTTGAACTGCCCGAGGTCGACACCGAGGTTCAGCAGATGGATCCGATAGGGACCATCGAGGCCGTGAAGACGGTCGCGGAGCTTTTTTCGCCGGTGAGCGGGACGATCATCGAAATCAACGAGGAGATCATCGAGGATCACGAGACGGTGAACAAGAGCCCCTTCGCCGACGGCTGGTTCATAAAGATAAAGATGGAGGACCCGGGCGAGCTCGAGGTCCTCTTCAGCTACGAGGAGTATCAGGAATATCTCGGGGAGCAGGCCGGGGAATAGAAGGTCCTGCGATGGTTTGGAAATCGGGAAGGATGGGCAGATGAGCTATATTCAGAACACCGACAGCGATCGGAAGGAAATGCTCCGGGTTGCCGGGGCCTCCTCCTTCGAACAGCTGCTCGAGCCGGTGGACCCCGCCCTCAGGGTGAAGGGCGGATTGAAACTGGGCCGGCCTATGAGCGAGTCGGAGGTGCTCTCGCACGTCGGGGCCATGGCCTCGCGGAACAGGCCGGCCGGTTCCGCCGCCAGTTTCCTCGGAGGCGGCATCTATGACCGGTTCATCCCGGCGACCGTGAGGTACGTCCTGTCGAGGAGCGAATTCTACACCTCGTACACTCCGTACCAGGCGGAGGTCAGCCAGGGCACCCTCCAGGCGATCTACGAATACCAGTCGATGATAGCGAAGCTGACCGCGATGGACGCGGCCAACGCGTCGATGTACGACGCCGCCACCGCCCTCGCCGAAGCGATGCTGATGGCGTGCTCGATAAAGCGCGCGGACCGGATCCTCGTCCCGGCCGCCATGTCGGTCAGGGTGAGGGCGGTCCTGGAGAGCTACGCCGCCGGCAGGGGGATCAGGATCGAGGAGATCCCGTGGACGGACGAAGGCACGATGGATCACGACAAGGCGGGGGAGCTTCTGTCGGAGAAGGCGGCGGCACTGGTCGTCGCGAGCCCGAACTATTTCGGGATGATCGAGGACGCGGCGGGCCTTTCGGAGCTGGCGCACTCGAAGGGGGCCCTTCTCGTCGCCCTCGTCGACCCGGTTTCGCTCGCCCTTCTGTCGCCGCCGGGGGAATACGGCGCCGACATAGCGGTGGGGGAGGGGCAGTCCCTCGGCATCCCGCAGAATTTCGGCGGGCCGCTCCTCGGTTTCATGGCGACGCGGAGCGAGCTCATCCGCAAGTGCCCGGGCAGGCTTATCAGCGCAACCACCGACATCGAAGGGAAGCGCGGGTACGTGATGACCCTGCAGACGCGCGAGCAGCATATCAGGCGCGAGAAGGCGACGTCCAACATATGCACGAACGAGGGCCTCTGCGCCCTCTCGGCCGCGGTTTATCTCTCAACGATGGGGGAGGACGGGTTCAGGGAGGTCGCGAGGCAGAGCGCCGCGAAGAGCCACGCGCTCTACAGGCTTCTCTCCGAAGTGGAGGGGGTCGTCCTGCCGTTCGGAGAAAATTTCTTCCAGGAGTTCGTGGTGCGGATGCCGGGAAGCTCGGAGAGCTTCATCGAAGAGGCGAGAGGGGCGGGTATACTCGCCGGAATACCGATTTCCGGTGATTATCCGCTTCTCGGGGGGGACGCGATCCTCGTCGCCGTCACCGAGAAACGCACCCGCGCCGAGATAGAGAGATACCGCGACATCGCGGCGGGGAAGGGGGGCGCGCTATGAGCGGCACGATATTCGAAAAAGGGGCCGGGGGGATCAGCGGCCGTTACATCCCGGAGAACGATTTCCCCGACGAGAAGATCGACGCGCTGGCCGCCCGGAAGGGGGAGATAGGCCTGCCGAGGATCGGCGAGCAGGACCTCATCAGGCATTACGTCGGGCTCGCATCGAAGAATTACCACATAGACAAGGGGATGTATCCCCTCGGAAGCTGCACGATGAAGTACAACCCCGTCGTAAACGAGCAGATTGCCGGCCTCGGTGGATTCACCGGGCTTCATCCCGCGCAGGACGAGCGCGACGCGCAGGGCGCGCTGGAGCTGATGCACAATCTCGAATCGGCCCTCTGCGAGATAACGGGGATGAGCGCCTTCAGCCTGCAGCCGGTCGCCGGCGCGCACGGCGAGCTCACCGGCATGATGATAGCGAGGGATTATTTCAGGGACCGCGGGGAGGACAGGAAGGTCGTGATCGTGCCAGATTCCGCCCACGGCACCAACCCGGCGAGCGTCGCGATATGCGGATTCACACCGAAGACGATCGCGTCGAACGAAAAGGGCCTGATCGATCCGGGGATCCTCGAGAAGGAGATCGACGGCTCGACGGCCGTCTTCATGCTGACCCTCCCCAACACGCTCGGCCTCTTCGAGAGGGAGATAGCGAGGATCGTCGAGATCGTGCACCGCGCGGGGGCCCTCGTCTACATGGACGGCGCGAACATGAACGCGCTTCTCGGGATAGTGAGGCCGGGGACGATAGGGATCGACATCATGCACCTGAACCTTCACAAGACCTTCGCGACGCCCCACGGCGGCGGGGGCCCCGGCTCGGGGCCCGTCGGGGTCAGGGAGCACCTGGCCGACTTCCTGCCGGTCCCGCGCGTCATCCGCGAAGAAGGCGGGTACTCGTTCCGGCACGTCTCCGACAAGACGATCGGCAGGGTCCATTCGTGGTACGGAAATTTCAACGTCTTCGTCAAGGCGTACGCCTACATATGCTCCTGCGGGGCGGAGGGCCTCAGGGCCGTCTCTGAGAACGCGATCATAAACGCGAACTACCTGATGACCCTCGTCAGCAAATGGTACGACCTGAAATACCCCGGGCCCTGCATGCACGAGTTCGTGGCTTCGGGATCGAACCTCAAGGCGTACGGGGTCAGGACCACCGACGTCGCGAAGAGACTGCTCGATTACGGGCTGCACGCCCCGACGGTCTATTTCCCGCTGATCGTCGAGGAGGCCCTGATGATCGAGCCCGTCGAGACCGAGAAGAAGGAAACGCTGGACCATTTCGCGTCGGTCATGGAGAAGATATCCATAGAGGCGAGGGAGAATCCGCAGATCCTCCACGACGCCCCGGTGACCGCGCCGGTCAGGCGGCTCGACGAGGCGGCGGCGGCGAGATGCCCTGATCTTTGCTGGACGGGGCCGGGCGGCTGCGGGGAATAAGCCGGCCCGCGCGATGATCGAAAGCCCCGGGAAGCCCCGGGGAAGGGTGGTCCGATGCAGAGATGGTTTCTGATCGATGACGGGCCGTCGTCGGGCGCGGTCAACATGGCCGTCGACGAGCGCCTGTTGTCCATGGTCGGGGATAAAGGCGGAGAGCCGTTTCTCCGCCTTTATTCTTTCGACCCTCCCGCCGTCACTATCGGGTACCACCAGGATCCGCTGAAGATACTCGACGTGGAAAAACTGCGCGGCGACGGGATCGACCTGGTGCGCAGGATCACGGGCGGAAGAGCCCTTCTTCACGAGGCGGAGCTGACATACTGCGTCGCCGCCCCGGCCGGATCCCCCTCATTCAATGGCGGGCTTCAGGAGACCTTCATCGGGATATCGCGCGCGATCGTCGCGGCCCTGCGGTCGATCGGCGTAAAGGCGGAGATAGCGTCCGGGAAACCGGGCATGTCATCCGGGGCGATGGCCTCGCCGTGCCTCGTGTCGGCGAGCAGGCACGAGATCGTCTGTCGCGGGAGGAAGATCGCCGGCAACGCCCAGAGAAGGACGCGGACCGCGTTCATCCAGCATGGATCGATCCTGCTCGCTCCCGGCTCGGAGAGGATAACGAGCTATCTCAGGGGCGACTGGGGCGGGCTCGAAGACCTCGTCACCAGCGTCCGGGCGGAAAGGGGAGCCGCGGCGACGGGGGAGGAGATGAGGGAGGCCATGAAGGCTTCGTTCGCGGAGGCGTACGGGGCCTTTTTCGAGCCGTTCGTCCACGGGAATGCCGACAGGGAGATCATCGCGTCGCTCGCGCGGAGCAAGGCCCTCGAATTCTCCGCGGTCGCGGGGGGGAGGCGGAACGGGTAATGGCGGCGTTTCTTCTCAGGAGGATCCTTCAGTCGCTGGTGCTCGTCTGGATAGTGCTCACGATCACCTTCTTCCTCCTTCATCTCGCGCCCGGAGACCCGATGGCGCGATACGAGCACCCCGACATATCCCCCGAGACCGTGATGAAGATGCGCGGGCAGCTCGGCCTGGACAGGCCGGTTATCGAACAGTATTTCATCTGGGCGGCCGGTTTCGCCCGCGGCGATTTCGGCGTCAGCTTCAGGTACAACAGGCCGGTCGGGGAGATACTGGCCGAAACGATACCGAACACGCTCAGGCTCACCGTGGCTTCGATGGCGCTGTACGTCCTCTTCGGCCTCGCGCTCGGGATGATGTCGGCGGCGAGAAGGTATTCCGCCTTCGACAGGCTCAATACGATCGTCGCCCTCTTCGTATATTCGATACCCTCGTTCTGGCTGGCCCTGATGCTGATAATGCTCTTCTCCCTGAAGCTCGGCATACTGCCCTCCTCCCACATGCAGTCCCTGGACTCGGCCTCGATGTCGGGGATCCCCCTCTTCCTCGACAGGGCCAGGCACCTGGTGCTCCCCGCTTTCGTTCTCGGCGTCGCATCGGCCGCCGGGCTCGCCAGGTACATGAGGGGCAGCATGATCGACGTGCTCAGGGAGGACTACATAAGGACCGCCAGGGCGAAGGGGCTTCCGGAGAGAAGCGTCCTTCTCAAGCACGCTTTCAGGAACGCCGCGATCCCGGTCGTGACGATACTCGGCATGAGCCTTCCCTTCCTGCTCGGGGGGGCGGTCATAGTGGAAAAGATATTCTCCTGGCCCGGCATGGGGGGGCTGATGGTCGAGGCGATATATACGAGGGATTACCCCGTGGTTCTCGCGGTGAATTTCGTCGTCGCGGTGATGGTCATACTTGGGAATCTTCTGGCGGACACCGGGTACGCGGTGCTCGATCCGCGGATAATGTCGAAGGAGACGGGCCGGTGACGGCCTCGCTCCGACGGCTCCCGGCCCCGGAAACGCGCCGGGGAGGCCGGCGGTCCTTCGACTGACGGAGGTTTTACGAAGGATGGACGGAGCGCTTCAGGAACCGTGCAGGAGCTGCTGGTCGGGCGGCTGGGCAAGATTCCGGAAAAACAGGACCGGTATGGCGGGAGCCGTCATCGTGACGGCGCTCTACCTGATGGCCGTCTTCGCGCCCGCGCTCACCCCGTACGATCCGATCAGCCAGGGCTCCCTTCCCGAGATGAGGCACCACGCCCCGGGGGGCGACCACCCGCTCGGCACCGACAAATTCGGGAGGGACGTTTTCGCGAGGGTCCTCTACGGTTCGCGGATATCTCTCGCGATAAGTTTCCTCTCGGTGACGATATCGGTGATCGTCGGCGCTCTCGCCGGCGCCGCGGCCGGCTACGCCGGCGGATGGGTCGACTCGGTCATAATGCGTTTCGTCGACGCGCTGATGGCCATCCCGAGGCTGTTCCTGCTTCTGACGTGCATCGCCCTCTTTTCGAACTCGATCCCCCTGGTGATAATCCTTCTCGGGGCGACGAGCTGGATGGCAACGGCGAGGCTCGTCAGGGGGCAGATACTGTCGCTGAGACGGCAGGATTTCGTGGCCGCCGCCGAATCGCTCGGAGCCGGCGGGCGCAGGATCATATTCAGGCACCTGATTCCGAATACGTTGACAGTGATGATAATTTCCGCCACCCTGCGGATCGGCGGGATCATACTGACCGAGGCCTCGCTGAGTTTCCTGGGGCTCGGCGTCCCCCAGCCGGTGCCGAGCTGGGGCCGGATGGTATTCGAGGGGCGGGAGGCGCTCCTCGGGGCGTGGTGGGTCTCGACCTTTCCCGGGCTCGCGATCATAATAACGGTGATCGGGTACAACCTCCTGGGCGACGGGCTCAAGGAATCGTTCGACCCCGTTCATTTCGGCTGATGTGGAAGGATCATGGAGAAGCTTCTCGAGATAAGGGGGCTGACGACGGAATTCGTCACCTCGGAGGGCGCGGCGAAAGCCGTCGACGGGGTCGGCTTCGATATCGGGGCCGGCGAGACGGTCGGCCTGGTGGGGGAGTCGGGGTGCGGCAAGAGCGTGACCGCCCTGTCGATCATGCGGCTCGTGCAGTATCCGCCCGGGAGGATCACGGCGGGGTCGGTGATGATGGACGGGAGGGATCTCATGAAGCTCCCGGAGAAACAGATGCGCAGGGTTCGGGGGAACGACATCTCGATAGTCTTTCAGGAGCCGCTCACCAGCCTCAACCCGGTTTTCACGTGCGGCGAGCAGATACGCGAGACGATAGCCCTTCACCAGAAGATGGGGCGAAGGGAATCGCGCCTCAAGGCGGTCGAGATGCTGAGGCTCGTCAGGATCCCCGATCCGGAGAAGAGGTACGACAATTACCCCCACCAGATGAGCGGGGGGATGAGGCAGAGGGTGATGATAGCGATGGCGCTGAGCTGCCAGCCGAGGCTACTCATCGCCGACGAGCCGAGCACCGCGCTCGATGTTTCGGTACAGGCCCAGATCATCGAGCTCCTTCTCGACCTGAAGGAGAGAATGGGGATGTCGGTGCTTCTGATAACGCACGACCTCGCCGTGGTCGCTCAGATGGCCGACAGGGTGGTCGTGATGTACGCGGGGGCGGTCGTCGAGGAGGCGCCGATCGATTCACTCTTTTCAGACCCGATGCACCCGTATACGGAAGGCCTGATGGCCTCGATCCCGAAACTCGGCGAACGCCTCGAACGCCTCCCCGTCATTCCGGGAAACGTTCCCGATCCGCTGAGGCTGCCGTCGGGTTGCAGGTTCAGCGACCGTTGCACGAAGAGGATCCCGAAGTGCCTCATAGAGGAGCCTCCCCTCTTTTCGCCGGCGGCGGGCCGGCTGTCGAGGTGCTGGCTCCGCGAGGGGATCGGGAGATGATTTCACGACCCGCCCCGGCCGCGGCATGAAAGGGCCGGGACGCGCGGGAACCGATGAAAGGTCCTGACGATGAATGACAGCGAGATACTGAGGGCTCAAAACATAAGGAAATCGTTCAGGGCGTCAGGCGGCCTCTTCCCGGGCCGCGGGGCCGTCGTGAAGGCGGTGGACGGGATCGATCTCGTACTGGACAGGGGGCGAACGCACGGGCTCGTGGGGGAATCGGGGTGCGGCAAGACCACGCTCGCGAGGATTCTCCTCAGGCTCGAGGAGCCCGACGAAGGGTCGCTGGAGATCGACGGCGTCGATTTCCTCTCCCTCCGCGGGAAGGAGCTCAGGAGGGCGAGAAGGAAGATACAGATGATCTTCCAGGATCCCTATTCCTCCCTCAACCCGAGGCTCACGATCGGGAGCACGATAGCGGAGGGGATCAGGATTCACCATCTGGCGAAGGGAAGGGAGGTCAACGAGCGCGTACAGGCGCTGCTCGGGAGGGTGGGGCTGTCGCCCGGGCACGCATCGAGATACCCGCACGAATTCTCCGGCGGCCAGAGGCAGAGGGTGGGGATAGCGAGGGCCCTCGCGGTGGAACCCGACATCATCGTGGCCGACGAGCCGGTCTCTGCGCTCGACGTCTCCATCCAGGCGCAGATAATCAACCTGATGAAGGAGATCCAGGAGAGCATGGGCCTCGCCTACCTCTTCGTCGCGCACGATCTCGGGGTGGTCGAGCACGTAAGCGAACGCGTTTCCGTGATGTACCTCGGCAGGATCGTGGAATCCGCCCCGGTCCGCGAAATCTTCTCCGACCCGCTTCATCCCTACACCGCCGGGCTTCTTGATTCCATACCGGCCGCCTTCCCCTCGCCCCGGAGGGTCAGGGCGGGGATCATCGGAGACGTTCCGAGCCCGGTCA